>JAUNOA010000007.1 GCA_030531245.1 Lachnospiraceae bacterium | reverse complement strand
GAAGCTTCTATGATATAATATATTTTATGAAAATGCTGGTTTATAAAATCTTTTATTTCTTCGTAAAACTGTTCTATCCGAAGACTGAGTTCGTCGGCCGGGAAAACCTGCCTGACGGCCCCTGCATTATTGCCGCAAATCATTGCCAGATGCACGGACCGGTTGCATGCATGCTGTATTATCCCCGTGAGAAACGTATCTGGTGCATAGGAGAAATGATGCATATGAAAGAAGTTCCGGCTTATGCATACAAGGATTTCTGGTCACTTAAACCGGCAGGCATAAAATGGTTTTATAAGGTTCTGTCATATATCATAGCCCCGTTTGCCGAATGCATCTTTCAGTCAGCGGATACTATAGGTGTTTATCACGACAGACGCATATCACAGACCTTCAGGGATTCCGTGACTGCACTTAAAAACAGACAGGATGTCATAGTATTTGCCGAAGCGCATATTCCTCACAACAATATCGTTTTCGAGTTTCAAAAGGGATTCGTCGATGTCGCCCGCCTGTATCACAAGGAAACCGGTGAGGAGGTATCTTTCGTCCCGATGTATGTCTGTCCGGCTTTTAAGAAAGTGTATTTCGGAAAACCCGTCAGATATGATTCCGGCAGACCTGCCCATGATGAGCGGGTGCGTATCTCTGAATACCTTATGGACGAGGTTACAAACATCGGCCGCAGCCTGCCGAGGCATACGGTCGTGCCGTTTGAAAATGTCTCAAAAGATAAATATCCTGAAAACATCTGATAAAAGTGGTAAAATATATCTGGTTTAATCAATCGGATTATCCGGTTGGGTTTTATTTTTCAAAAGGGGGTTGAAATGGGAAGACGTGATGGCGTCAGATTGAAAAATGTTGATTCGATGCATACAATCATGCCGCTGATGTATCCGAACAGATGTGACAATGAAGCATTTATAACCGAGGTTATTGATATTACCAATATCAACAGATATCTTGAAAAAAAGAATGCTTCCGATCCGGTGTATAAGTACAAGCTGTTTCAGGTCGTGGTCGTAACCATGCTGAAGGTGCTTACTCTGCGCCCGAAGATGAACCGCTTCATCACCAGGATGAGGCTGTACCAGAGAAATGAAGTCTCTGCCGCATTTACCATCAAAAAAATCTTTGCCGATGAAAGCGATGAAGCACTGGCTTCCATACACGCAAAACCTGATGACACCATGGATTCCATACATGATCAGATATACAAACAGGTTTCTTTCTGCAGAAGCGACTCCAAAGATCCGTCTACTCAAAGCATGGATACGCTCAACAAGCTTCCGGACTGGCTCCTTCAGTTTGTAGGTTTCATCGCACGAATCGCGGACCGTCACGGATGGATGCCGAAGTCTGTCATAGAGACAGATCCCTACCAGCACTCTATCGTACTCACCAATCTCGGATCTATCAAACTGCATGCCGGATACCATCACCTGACCAACTGGGGTACCTGCTCGGTATTCGTAGTTATCGGCGATATCAAAAAGCGTAAATTCATGGATGAGGAAGGCAATGAGACGATTAAAGACAGCGTTGAAATCAATCTCATCATTGACGAACGCATCGCAGATGGTTACTACTATTCCAGAACCGTACAGCTATTCAAAAAGCTGCTTGAAAATCCGGAGCTGCTTGACAGACCTCTCAGTGAAGAAGTTGATTACTGATTAAATCCCCGGCCGCAGACAGTGTCAGCCTAATTGACATTGGTCGCGAGGCCGGGTTTTTATTGCCTGATGCGCCTGTGGTTTCCTATATATTCAGCTTCTTATCGCAGTTGACATCATTATACAAAAATGCTATATTATGACACGTACGTTGAAGCTTTCGGAAGCCATGCGACCGGAAGTGGAGGACCCTCTGGAGAACCCCGTTGAATCGGGTGCCGAAGGTGCAAGACGCTGTGCGTCGAATCTCTCAGGCAAAAGGACAGAGCAGGACACACTGTGTCAGGCTGTTTACTTCAGAGCGCCCGCGTCGGCACTCTTTTTTTTATCTTCCGGGAAAGTACAGAAAGTACATCCCGTCAGATAAAACGCTCCGCGGGAGACGTGAAATATTTTTTGGAGGAAGGTTTATTATGGAACAGGTGATTTTTAACATTGCAGCTACCGTCAATAAGTATCTGTCAGACTACATTCTTATTTTCCTGCTTATCGGCGTAGGTCTTTTCTACTCCATCAAGACAGGATTCGTACAGGTGCGCTGCTTCGGAGAAGGTATGAAGAAAACCTTCGGCAACATAAGTCTTAACGGTAAAAAGGACAAGCACGCCATGAGTTCTTTTCAGGCTCTTGCAACCGCAATCGCAGCTCAGGTAGGTACCGGTAATATCGTCGGTGCTTCAGGTGCCATCCTTACAGGCGGTCCCGGAGCTATCTTCTGGATGTGGGTTATAGCCTTTTTCGGTATGGCTACTATATATGCAGAGGCTACTGTTGCTATAAAGACACGTGAAGTAGATGCTGACGGCGATATCCACGGTGGTCCTGTTTATTACATCCGCCATGCATTCAAGGGAGGATTCGGCAGATTCCTCGCAGGATTCTTTGCAGTAGCCGCTACTCTTGCGCTTGGCTTCATGGGCAGCATGGTTCAGTCCAACTCAATCGGATCCAATATGGAGAGTGCTTTCGGTATCCCTGCATGGGTCATCGGAATCATTCTGGTCATCATCTGTGCGATCATCTTCCTCGGCGGAGTTGACCGTCTGGCATCTGCAACAGAAAAGATCGTTCCGGTTATGGCTTCAATTTTCATTATCGGTGCAATCGTGGTTCTTATTGTCAGAATCAAATATATCCCGGCAACTTTCGGCATGATCTTCAAATATGCATTCCAGCCTCAGGCCATGATCGGCGGTGCTTTCGGTTATGCTATCAAGACTGCTATAAGCCAGGGTGCCAAGAGAGGACTCTTCTCCAACGAAGCCGGTATGGGTTCCACTCCTCACGCACATGCACTTGCTCAGGTTGATAATCCCCACGATCAGGGTGTTGTGGCAATGATCGGTGTATTCATTGATACTTTCGTAGTTCTCACACTGAACGCACTTGTAATCATCTCTACTCTATATACAGCCGATGGTCCTCTTAATGAAAGTGTTGTCATGGCCTCAGGTGAATATGTAATCCCCGAGGGAATCAGCAAAGCAAATCTTGCACAGACAGCATTCGGTACTGTATTCGGTGTTAAGTTCGGTGCCATCTTCGTAGCAGTTTGTCTTCTGTTCTTTGCTTTCTCAACGATACTCGGATGGAATCTCTTCGGACGTATCAATGCCAATTATCTGTTCGGCAAAAAGAATCCGAAGGCATGCAAGATTGTTTACTCAATTATTGCACTCGTATTCGTATTCCTCGGAACGATAGCACAGAACGATACCGTATGGGAGCTGACCGATATGTTCAATAACCTCATGGTTATCCCGAACGCACTTGCTCTGTTTGCTCTCGGCGCCACGGTAGTTTCAATCTTCAAAAACAGAGATAAATAAATCAGGCCGCGCCCGTGGTATATGATGCAATATCTATCCGTGAACCTCGAGATTCTTAAAGCTTATACTCATTCACTCAAAGCATCCTCCGCGGGCGAACTTGATATCAATCTGTATATAAAAAACACTCCGGATTTTTGACAGTAAGCTGTCATCATCCGGAGTGTTTTTTATTTTTGAACTTAGATATCTTCGAACATGCGCCCTTGTCGGACCGTTCATTCGTATTCGCTTAGAATCTCTGAGGACCCCGCAAAAGATATTGCATCATATACCACGGGCGCGGCCTGTCTTATTATTTCAGATGGCATTCCTCCGCCAGTTTCTTAAATGCCGGCAGCGAACGACGTATCATATCCTCATCTACACAATACGCCAGACGCACGTATTTACTGTCGCCGAATGTTGCTCCTGTTACAAGGAGAAGTTCGTATTTCTTTGCCAGCTCAACGAAAGCATCCGCGTCTCCGCCCGGAGCCTTCATCCACAGATAAAATGCTCCGTCCGGATGAATCACATCAAACCCGTATTCAATCAGTGCTCCATAGAGCAGATCTCTGTTTTTTCTGTACACCTCAATATCGGAGGTCACATCCAGACATTTTGCACATATCTGCTGCAGGAACATCGGTGCACATACAAAACTGAGTGCACGCCCCGTACCTACAAGAGTTTTATATGTATCATATTTATCCTCTATTTCATCCGGGACAAAGATATAACCTATGCGGTCTCCCGGAATAGAAAGCGTCTTACTGAAAGAATAACATACAAAAGTATTCTCATACAGATTCGGGAAGAACGGTACCTTTATATCGTCATATACCACTTCTCTGTACGGTTCATCCGAAATAATATAAATCGCATGCCCGTATTCCTGCTCTTTTCTGTGAAGCAGATCTACAAGTCTCTTTACCACATCCTCACGCAGCACGGTTCCTGTCGGATTGTTCGGCGTGTTGATGATGAGTGCCTTAGTATTCGGATTCAGTATCCTTTCAAGTGCATCAAAGTTGATCTGAAATTCCTTTTCATCAGGCTCACATTCTACAAAAGTTCCTCCCATCGTCTCCACAAAAACCCTGTACTCAGGAAAGTAAGGGACGAAAGCTATGAACTCATCTTCCGGTTTTGATGTCAGAGCTTTGATGCAGATAGTAAGTGCTGCCGTACATCCGCAGGTGATAAACACATTATTTCTGTCTGCTCTGATTCCGAACCGTCTGGTCAGATTCTCTGCGATAGCCTGCCTGAAGCCCTTATCTCCCGGTGTCAGTGAATATCCGTGCAGTTCGAGGGCATCCATGTTGTTCATCAGATCGATAATCGCCTGATTAAACTCCTCCGGAGGTTCGATGCTTGGATTGCCGATGGAATAATTGAATATATTCTCTGCTCCGATTTCCTCCGCACGATCGATTCCGTATTCAAACATAGCCCTTATTGCATTCGGAGCCATGCCAAGATCAAACATTTCCTTATTAAGTGCCGCTGCCATAGTTATTTCCTTCCGAGTCTGAATGCTTTCTCATTGATTTCATAAGTTGCCGGTTTAACCGTATTCTTCAGCGCGTTAATCCAATCCTCTTCCGGGAAATTAAAATACTTTGAAAGACGTCCCATAAGGACTATATTGACCGCTTTGTCCGATCCGGCTTCTCTTGCCAGCTTGAGTGCATCAAAGGAGTCCAGATCTATCCCCTCATCAGCCATTTCATTCAGAATCTCGTGAGGATATTTCGCCTGACCTGTGGTAACAGACATCGGCTCTCTTTCCCTGGAGTTTACGATGATTGTTCCTTCCGCCTTAAGACACTCTGCATATCTTGCCGCTTCTATCTTTTCAAAAGCCACTATGAAATCCGCTTCTCCCGCGGAAATGACAGGTGAATATACCTTTTCGCCGTATCTTACGTATGTTACTACGCTTCCGCCTCTCTGACTCATACCATGAACTTCAGACATCTTGACATCCATACCGGCATTTACAAACAGATTTCCCAAAAGTCTGCTCGCAACCAGCGTACCCTGTCCTCCGACTCCGACTATCATTATGTTTCCGCTGTTCATACGTCACCTCCCAGCGCATCAAATGCGCACATCTGCCTGCAGATACCGCATCCTGTACAAAGCGTGGAGTGGATAGTAATCTCACCGTTTTCCACATAGATTGCCGGACATCCTATGCGCATACATGATTTGCAGAATTTGCATTTATCCAGATTCACCTGTATCGGCGGGTTATGCTTTACACTCTTGAGAAGAACACAAGGTCTTCTGGAAATGATAACCGATGGCTCGTTGATACTGAGTTCTTCGAGCACTATTCTTTCCGTTTCTTTCAGATCATAAGGATCAACTACTTTAACTCTGTTTATTCCAAGTGCGTGACACAGTGCCTCAAGATCTATCTTTGCTGCCGGCTCCCCTTTTATGTTATAACCCGTTGTCGGATTATGCTGATGACCGGTCATACCCGTTGTTGAGTTGTCGACAATTATAACCGTTGCATTGCTTCCGTTATATGCGATATTTGCAAGACCTGTCATACCACTGTGCATGAAAGTCGAGTCTCCTATAACCGCAGCAGTCTTAGTCGGATCCCCTCCGGCCTTCAGAAAACCATGTATCCCGCTGACCGAAGCACCCATGCAGAGTACCGAATCGATTGCATTAAGCGGTACCGCTCCGCCAAGTGTATAGCAGCCTATATCCCCGAGTACGGTTATTTTGTTTTTGCTGAGTACATAGAACAGTCCTCTGTGCGGACATCCCGCGCACATAATAGGCGGTCTTGCCGGTACAGTCTTCTTTTCAGGATGTTTCTCGGGTTCGATTCCGAAGGCCTTTGCTACCATCGTCTGGTTAAACTCATAAAGTACCGGGAACAGATTTTTGCCCTCAACATCAACCCCGATGCTCTTACAGAATGTCTCTATAACAGGATCAAGCTCCTCAACAACTACAACTCTGTCATAACGCTCTGCAAATACTTTGACCAGGTTGGCAGGAATCGGGTTAATGATTCCGAGCTTCAGTATGCCTGCATCGTCTCCGAATACCTCCTTGACATACTCATAGCAGGTTCCGCTTGTGATGATTCCCAGTCTTGAATCCTTGCCGTTTTCGATACGGTTCAGCGGACTGGCTGCTGCATACTGAGCAAAATCCTCCATCCTTTTTTCTATGATCGGATGACGCTTTGCGGCAAATGCCGGACTCATAAGGAATTTCTCCGGGTTCTTTACATACGGAACCGGATCAACCGCTTTTCGATCCTCCAGTTCAACTGTACACTGCGCATGTGCTATCCTCGTACATGTACGTATCATGACAGGAGTGTCGAAACGCTCGGAAAGCTCAAACGCCGCTTTCGTAAACTCCTTGGCCTCTCTTGAATCGGACGGTTCAAGCATAGGAAGTTTGGCTGCTATGGCATAATGCCTTGAATCCTGTTCATTCTGCGATGAATGCATAGCCGGGTCATCGGCCACGCAGATTACAGCTCCTCCGTTTACTCCCACATATGAAAATGTAAACAGCGGATCGGCCGCAACATTGAGTCCTACATGCTTCATTGCGCAGGCCGCTCTCTTGCCCGCAAGAGATGCTCCGAATACCGCTTCCATGGCAACCTTCTCGTTCGTTGCCCATTCACAGTATATCTCATCATACTTTGCTGCATACTCCGTAATCTCTGTTGACGGAGTACCCGGATAAGCCGATACGACTTCACATCCGGCTTCATACAGCCCGCGGGCTATAGCTTCATTTCCCAACATCAACTTCTTCATTACTGTTCTCCTTCTTTAAGGGTCAGGCTTTATTCTGTGCCTCTACAAGTCTTGTTCCGCCGTAGATGGATCTGAGCTTCGGCTTTTCTATCTTTCCGGTCGGATTACGCGGAACATCTGCAAAGATGATCTGTTTAGGTCTCTTATATCTCGGAAGGCCCAGACAGAATTCATTGATTTCATACTCTGTTGCCGTCATTCCGGGCTTGATTTCAATTATAGCTACTGCTTTCTCTCCCAGTCTTGCATCGGCAAGTCCTATGACTGCGACATCCTTGATCTTATCGTATGCACGCAGGAAATCCTCAATCTGTACAGGATACAGGTTTTCGCCTCCGCTTATGATGACATCTTTCTTACGGTCTACCAGATAGATGAAACCGTCCTCATCCTTCTTTGCCATATCACCTGTCAGCAGCCATTCACCGCGCATTATCTCATCGGTTGCATCAGGGTTCTTGTAATACTTGATCATGACTCCGGGACCTTTGACTGCAAGCTCTCCTACCTCACCGACCGGAACCTCTTCGAACTTATCATCGACGATTTTAACCTCCCAGCCGTAACCGGCTTTACCGATTGCACCGACCTTGTTAATGTTTTCCACACCAAGATGTACACATCCGGGTCCGAGACTTTCTGAAAGTCCGTAGTTTGTATCATACTGATGATTAGGAAATACCTTATTCCAGCGTGCTATCAGTGACGGCGGAACCGGCTGTGCACCGATATGCATAAGTCTCCACTGATCAAGCTTGTAGTCCTCGATGTTAACATCTCCCCTGTCTATGGCATCCAGTATATCCTGTGCCCACGGAACCAGAAGCCATACTATCGTGCACTGCTCCTTTGATACGCAGCGAAGTACCCACTCCGGGGTCACCCCGCGAAGAAGCACTGCCTTTGATCCGGTAATAAGCGAACCGAACCAGTGCATCTTGGCACCTGTATGATACAGCGGCGGAATACAGAGAAATACATCATCTTTGGTCTGTCCGTGATGAGCCGCTTCCTGCTCACATGAAGCCACCAGTCCCCTGTGTTTATGAAGTATGGCTTTCGGAAATCCTGTCGTACCGGATGAAAAATAAATAGCTGCCAGATCATCATCCTGAATAAGGACAGGAGGACAGGTCTTTGAGCAAAACTGTGTTATGTAATTGTAATTAAGAGCATACTTCGGAGTCTCTTTTTCCTCACCCACAAAGAAGAAATCCTTTACAAATCTGAGATCGTCCCGGCACTCATTGATACGATCTATAAATTCCGGTCCGAAAACCAGCATGTTCACATCTGCCAGATCCAGACAATAATGAATCTCATCCGATGAATATCTGAAATTCATAGGAACAGCGATTGCACCGGTCTTTAGAATTCCGAAATAAATCGGCAGCCACTCAAGGCAGTTCATAAGAAGTATTGCAACCTTATCGCCTCGTTTTATCTCACGTGTCATCAAAAGGTTGGCAAACTTGTTGGCCTTCTGATCAAACTCCGACCATGTCATCTCACGACGGTATTTACCCGACTGATGCGATGATTCGATAAGACTGAACTCGCTCCACTTCGTGTCCTTGTCCGGCTCATTTGCCGGGTTGATCTCAACGAGTGCTACATCGTTGGGATATACTTTTGCGTTTCTCTCCAGAAATTCTGTTATAGGCATTATCTCTCCTCCTGCAGGTACGGCTATATTGAAAAAGCCCCCTGCATATTGTGTTATGCAGAGGGCGAATATATCGCGGTACCACCTCTTTTCACGGTTTCCTCACAAAAACCGCCTTATCGAGAGCCATCACTCTCTATCCATTTACGGTTGGATCCTCCATGCTCACAAAGTGTATTCGTTGCACCTATCCTTCCGCCTTGCACCACCCGGCATCTCTCTGAGCGTATTCAGTGTTCCTACTTGTCTTCGGTCATCGCATGATTATATTAAATTAAACTAGATTATAGCATCTAAGGCATATGAGGTCAAGCTGTTCCGGAATCGTATGCTTATCATTTCCTCATTGTTTCTTCATCTATAAGTCCAAGTTTCTTCGCTGTAAGAATCAGCATTGCATGCCCGCCGAACAGATCCGTAGGCGTCTCGATGAAATCAAGGATGATATTGAGTGCCAGCACTACTGCCAGTCCGCCCGACGGCAGACCCAGCTGCGCGAAAAGCACCGAGATGCTTGCCAGCGCTCCTCCGGGAATAGGAGGTGTTGCCACTGACAGGATGATGCTCATAATGAAAGCTGCGGCAAACCATGATACCGAAACAGGTACTCCGTATGCTTCCGCTGCAAACAAAGCCGAAGAAAATAAAGTACGGCAACTGTCGGTTTGTAAATAAAGTCTGCTCAATAACATTTTCACATTAAGTTTTTCTTGAAATACTGATGTTTCCGCGCATTCGCGATATAATGTAAGTGCAAGAAAAAACGGCAAAAGACCTCAAAAATCGTGCACTCACAGGAGCGGAAATGTATAAATTCAGCAAAAACAGACAGCTCGGATTCTCAGACCGGGAACTGGTAGAAGAGATTATCTGTCACTTGCAAGGTGTAAAAAGCGCACGGTGAAGAAGATACGGAAAGCGATAAAGAAGCAGCTCCAGTATATCCGCCGGGACATAGGATATATCGACAACTTCAGGGATTACGGATATGAACCGAACGCGAGACAGGAAAAGCTTCTTCAGACAATCTGTAAGGTCTACAGACAGCAGTTATACATGTACGAAAGCAGAGTACACACAGTCGAAGACAGAATCGTCAGCATCAGCCAGCCATACATCCGCTGACTGAAAATCAGACAGTTGATGAGCATCCATTATATAGACTTTTGAAAGCTTTATAAAGACGAAAAAGATGATAATGACAGTCAACGCAAAAAAAGTGTGTTAAAATGATATTCACCAATGAGGTGCTATCATGCATAAGGTATGGATTAGGAGGAAGACTATGAATAAGAAGAAAATCTATCTGTTGATTGGCATCATTGCTGCTTTACTGGTCACTTTGACCTTGTCGATAAAACACTTCAGTACTCCGGAAACCGTAAACGCCGAAAAGCTGGCGGCCGAGATGGGTGTGACGCCTATAACCGAAAAGCCATCTCCGGAGAATCTGATCATAAAGACTCAGGAGGCACGCGAACTGTACGACAGGATCATGGCGGGCGATTATCCGACAGTGGAAGAAATGCAGAACAGCAGTACCATTGCTCAGATCGACCGGCTTTCCGATTACTATACGGAGCTTTACGGAATCACCGCCGAGATTGACACACCGGAGCGCCGTGAATTGCGTGAAAAGATAAAAGAGGAGTTTCTTTCCACCGGGTCAGCACGGCTTGTCACCGACGAAACGACCGGCAGTTCTTCTTATGTCTACGACGGAGACATTGAGACCGGTTATTGGGCAGAGCTTGTGCTGGGGCTTCCCGCATCGGGAAAATCCACTCGTGCGACCGATCCGGACAGTGAGAAAATGAAGGCCTTCATTTTCGACTGTGACGTAATCAAGGAACTGATCCCCGAATACCAGGAAAGTTTCGGAGGCGCTGCCAACTCAGTCCATGCGGAAAGTGAAATGATCCAGCAAAGTGCGCTTGTTTCATTTACGGAAGGGGAAAACAAGGGCAAAAATATTATTTTCCCTGTTGTGGCCGTCGATGTGGACGATCTGTTCAGAACTTTTATCACGCCCATGGAAGAGGCGGGTTATACGGTCAAGGTGAAATTCATGGAATGTGAACTGAATGCGAGCATTGCCAGAAACCTGGCCCGGGAGCTTCGCACCGGACGAATTATTCACAGTTCCGTGGTCTTTTCTTTCGGAGACAAGCCGCGGAAGGTGTTTGATGAACTATGCAAAAGAAAAAATCCCGAAGGTGAGTATTACGCAGATGAAAGCTGTATCTGCTACTGATAAGGGACACTTCCGGAATCAATCAGATCAGCCGCAACAGGCTCTTTGTGCCGACCGATGAATATATTAAAGAATGCGAAAATCTTCTGGCACTGCCTATAGAATATATATAGGGGGTTTAGGATAAAGTAATGAACAGCTATGAAAGAGTAATGAACAGATTTGAGGGGAGACCGGTTGACAGGATTCCTAATTTCAGTATTGTCATGATGTTTGCAGCGAAGCAGGCAGGAATTTCCTATGGGGAATTTCTGTCAGATTATCGCAAGCTGTCCGATGCGGTTTTGTACTGTCATGAAAAGTTCGGCATAGACGTGCTCAGCGCGATCTCTGATTCCATGAGAGAGGCTGAGGGTTTCGGCTGTAAAATCAGGATGCATGGAGACACTACACCGGAAGCGGTGGAGCGTGTTATAAAGGATGTCACGGATATCAGCAGACTTAAATTGTTTGATCCGCATTCGTCACGAAGGACCTATGACAGAATTCAGGCTGTAGGGCTGCTGAAGGAAAAGGCCTGCGGCGAAGTACCTGTTATGGGATGGATAGAAGGAGCTGTTGCGGAGGGCTGTGATATTATGCCTATGGAAGAACTGTTTATGGATTTCTTCGATGAGCCTGATGCCATAAAGGAGCTGCTGGAAAAATGC
The DNA here is from genome assembly GCA_030531245.1 of Lachnospiraceae bacterium. Lineage (GTDB taxonomy): Bacteria > Bacillota > Clostridia > Lachnospirales > Lachnospiraceae > Darwinimomas. The sequence goes on along the minus strand of JAUNOA010000007.1, from coordinate 37,005 downwards.
ACGGAAGAAGAGATAATGTTTGCGAATGCACAGATCGATGCGGGAGCGGATATTATAGGCGTGGGAGATGCAGCCACATCACTGATCGGCCCTGCATTATACAGTGAATTCGCACTTCCTTATCAGAAGAGAATAATTGACGCAATACATAAAAAGGGTGCAAAGGCCAAACTCCATATTTGCGGAAATATCTCATCCGTCCTGGATCTGGTGGCTCAGACAGGCGCGGATATGATAGATTTTGACTATATGGTTGATATGGAAAAAGGTGCAGAAATCATTCCGCGAAATATATGCATATGCGGAAACTTTGATCCAGTGACAGTTGTACTTGAAGGAACTCCGGAACTGATAAAGAAGGAGGTCGGAAGATGTGCCTCCCTCAGCAGTGTAAACAACAACTGCATAGCACCGGGATGCGAGATACCAAGGGATACTCCCACGGAGAATGTCATGGCAATCTGCAGAGCCATTGAGGAGCTTTGATTCTTTTCAGATATTTATATATCATTATATGAATTCATCATTCTTTGAGAATTTGTTTACCAGGAAATACGCCGCTGCGAAGAGTGCGACAACGAAAATCAGAAAATAAACAGATCCTTTTTCGGAACTCTGTGTTGCCAGAAAATCATATGTTCCGTGCATGAGAGCAGCGGCAGCGATACCAAGGAAACACAGGAGTTTACTTTTTGCGGCATCGCCGTGCTTTTCATACTTTTTGGCAAGGCCGTAGAATACGCCCATGAATACGCCGAAACTTGCATGTCCGGGGATTGCGGTAACTGCGCGGACGAGGGCTGTGGAGAATCCGAAATTCAGAACATAGCTGATATTCTCCCACAGAGCGAACCCAAGAGATGTAAACAGCGCATATACGACTCCGTCATAGGTACAGTTGAATTCGGGACTGTTCCATGTTCTGCGCCTCATAAAAATATATTTTGATGTTTCTTCGGCGATGGCAACGATCACGAAATACATGATCACATCGTACAGAACTCCTCCGTCAGGCAGGATACTGTCGAGTATCCATTGTCCGACGGTCTCTTCAACCATGGCAAGCAGTGTCGAAAGTATGCCTCCGGTTACCAGAGACCACAGTAATGCCGGGCTCTCTTTTTCAAGCCTGTCTGACCGGTATACCTTTATAAATAAAATGATTGCCGGAATCAAAGCGGCTATTATCAGTATCCAGTGATATATAGCTACAGGTGCGAGCAGGAAATAAAGCATGACGCAATCCTTTCCCCGGGTAAAATACCGGAATCGTTATTTGGGAGTATACATTTCAATTATAACATATTCTAAAAAAAAAGGCAGAGATTCCCCAATGTCATTTAGTTAAGAATGACATTGGGAGTCTTCCCTGCCTGAAATTATTTTGGAAACACGGCATTAACGCCGGTTTAAAAATGGTGTGTGATTCCACTCTGCTTCATTATTGCATTTGCGGTTTGACGAGATTTAATTTTTCCATCTACTGTAACATGCCTTTTTGTTATGGGACTATACCAGATATCATGGTCGCCTTTTCCATGCCTTACAAAACAGCAACCGTTTTTCAACATAATTTCACGGACTCGCTTTTCATACTCTGCCATTAAGCACTCACCATTTCCTGTTGTTTTGTATTAATAATAAATGTTTTTTCCTTAATATGGTTAAGCTCTAATAATTCTGGAATGGCATTTTTTATACGTTCAAGCAAAGCATCATAAGATCCTGATTCTAAAACCAGTCCGATTTCTTCACATTCTGCAATCCAAACGCAGGCTGTATTATCCCAATTAATTACAACTTGCATACCGTCACCTCCTTGGTGAATATCATTTTAACATGATGCTTTCATATATACAACTTAAGCTTTTATGACAAAACTAAGTGTATTCCTTATGATATCCGTCCTCGGGATATGCGATGACAGATCTTTTTGCAAGGTCCTCGGAGCTTCTCAGCGAGCACGATTGAGCTTTGTGAGAACGCTTTTTATTTCATGTGGGCGGTCGGCAAAAGACTGTTGGCAGTTGCATGCGTGTGAAGTGATGTATTAATAATCAGGTACGCACAAAACTGTTGCGCAGTTTTATATCAACATAGAAAAAGAACGGATTTTCAAGCAAGCTTGATTCCGTTCTTTTCTATGTTTAACCACCTTAGGTGGTCGCGTGTGCTGATTAACCGAAGTATCTCTTCAGCAGTCCTGCAAATGCCTTTCCGTGTCTTGCTTCGTCGCGAGCCATCTCGTGAACTGTGTCATGGATAGCGTCGTATCCGAGTTCTTTAGCAAGCTTAGCGAGCTCTGTCTTGCCTGCTGTTGCGCCGTTCTCAGCCTCTACACGAACCTTAAGGTTCTCAGCTGTTGACGGGCTTACGAGTTCTCCAAGCATCTCGCAGAACTTAGCTGCATGCTCAGCCTCTTCCCATGCTGCCTTCTCCCAGTAAAGACCGATCTCAGGATATCCCTCACGATGAGCTGCTCTTGCCATTGCAAGATACATACCAACCTCTGTGCACTCACCGCTGAAGTTTGCCTTAAGTCCCTCGATAACTCTCGGATCAACATCCTTGCCGATACCGATTACATGCTCTGCTGCCCATGCTGCTGCCGGCTCTTCTTCAACCTTTGTGAATCTGCTTCCCGGAACTGAGCACTGCGGACACTTCTCAGGTGCTGCATCTCCCTCATAAATATAACCGCATACCGGACATTTCCATTTTGCCATTGTTAAACCCTCCGCTTATTTATTATTTTTATAACATTCTTTACAAAGTCCATAGTATATCAGTGAATAATCTTCAACGCATCCTATGTCTTTGTTTTTCACTTTTTTATCGATATCCTTCCTGTCTGTCTCCAGATCAAATACCCTTCCGCATTTACTGCACACGAAATGATCATGCGGCTCGATAAAACCATCATATCTTTCACTTCCGTCCACGCAAGGGATTTTCTTGATTTCACCTATTTCACAGAGTAATGCAAGATTGCGATACACTGTTCCGAGACTGATTTTGGGATATTTGATTCTTACCGCCTGATAGAGCATATCTGCTGTCGGATGATCTCTGCGTGCGCGCAGTTCCGCAAGCAATGCTGCCCTCTGGCGGCTGTATTTCAGCTCTGCCATCTTACCTCCGTGACACTTAAAATCAGTAATGATTATCATTATTATAATTTTCAGTTGTGCTATTGTCAACCACAAATGCAAGAATAACCGCGGGAGCAAAAGCGCACGACAGCCATTACTGTAAATACAGTCATCGTCGTACCGAATGCGGATGTCAGTTCATCAAAAATAATTCTCCTCGATTTCATGCCATTTTCTTCTTTTTTGTGTTATACTTGTTTTGTAAGCGCGATTAGTACATCGGTAGTATGCGACCTTCCCAAGGTTGAGAGGCGGGTTCGACTCCCGTATCGCGCTTTTTCTTTGCGAAAAATTTCCTTTCACGCGGGTGTGCATCCCGAAGAACATCTGTGTAACAGAAAATGCAGCCTTTCTGCCAATGTCCGCTTAAATTTACGGCACTGTACTTCCGACTGCATTTTTTATGGTTTTATTCTATTTTCTCAAAATCTGCTGCTCCGTGTTTGCAAAGCGGACATACTATATCTTCCGGAAGTACATCTCCTTCGTAGATGTATCCGCAAACCTTGCATACATATCCCTTCTTCCCTTCGGTCTTTGGTTTCGGTTTGACATTCTTCTGATAGTATGTATAAGTCATTGTTTCAACATTTGACATAACACGTGCCTCAGTAACTTCACATATGAACATACTGTGAGTTCCGAGATCGATCTCATCGATAACCTTCAGGCTCATAACAGCATTGATGTATCTCGGAAGCAGGACAAGCCCGTTGTCTGTTCTCGGCAGTTCACCGTCACAATCACTGAATTTATCAACTGTACGCCCACTCTGGAATCCGAAGGTTTCAAATACCTTGAACGGAGCTTCCTGGGAGAGGCAGTTTACGTTGAGAATGCCTGTTTTCTGAACTACATGATGAGTGTAATTTGCCTTGTTGATATTAACCGCAACCCTAAGCGGCGAATCCGTAAGCTGAGTAACCGTATTGACGATACAGCCGTTGTCCTTGCTTCCGTCATTTGATGTAACCACATAGAGTCCGTAACCAATCTTGAACAATGCAGTCATATCATTCTTATCCGCTGTCTCTTCGCGCTGCTGCTCATAATCCCTGCACAATTCATCCGCAAGCTTTTCAATCTGAGCTTTGCTCTCTTCATTCATAGCTGAAGTGATACGGACAGATGTGTCGGCAAATTTAATATCCTTACATTTTTCGAGCATACCCTTCATGACTCTTGCCGCCTGAGGAGCCCATGATCCGTTTTCGATAAATGCTACCGTACGCTTCTGGAAATTTCTCTCTACAAGATGGCTGATGAATGTTTTCATGAACGGGAAGATATCTGCATTATAGGTGGTTGTTGCCAGAACGAGTCTTCCGTATCTGAATGCATTTTCAACCTGCTCGAACATATCCTCTCTTGCAAGGTCCGCTACAACTACCTTCGGGCAGCCTTTTTTCTTGAGGAGATCTGCAAGAGCTTCAACAGCCTTCTTTGTATTTCCGTATACGGATGTATAAGCGATTATGATACCATCGCTTTCGATTCCGTAGGATGACCATGTATCATAAAGTTTAAGATAATGTCCGAGATCCTCTGTGAGTACCGGACCGTGCAGCGGACATATAGCTGCAATATCAAGACCTGCTGCCTTCTTAAGGACAGCCTGAACCTGTGCTCCGTATTTTCCTACGATGCCGAAATAATAACGGCGAGCTTCACAATCCCAGCCTTCAGGATCGACTACATCATTGGCTCCGAACTTTCCGAACCCGTCTGCCGAGAAAAGAACCTTTTCCGTAGATTCATATGTCATAAGTACCTCGGGCCAGTGAACCATAGGTGCCCCTACAAAGTTAAGCACATGTTTTCCAAGCTCCAGTGTACTGCCTTCCGCAACAGATATTCTTCTGTCTTCAAAGTCGTTTCCGAAGAAATTCTTCATCATTACAAAAGCTTTGTCTGATGAAACTATAGTTGCCTGCGGATATGTTTTCATAAAGCTTACTATGTTGGCTGAATGATCGGGCTCCATATGCTGAATCACCAGATAATCCGGCTTTCTGCTGCCGAGTGCTGATGCGATATTATCCAGCCACTCATGTGTAAAATTCCTATCAACAGTATCCATTACCGCAATCTTGTCATCAACAATCACATATGAGTTATATGCCATTCCCAGCGGAACTACATACTGACCCTCAAAGAGGTCTATTTTGTGATCATTCACACCTATATAAATGATATCATCTGAAATTCTCATAGGAATATCCTCCGTTTGTTTATAGTAATCATTACTATTATATCATTTTTATCCCGTATATGTGCTATCAGTTTTAACAACTTCACTGTTAAAAGCCGGTTCGGAAACCATGCGGTTTTGATTATCACGGCCTGTTTGTTATGATTCTGAATGTGTTGCCGTAATAATCTATTATGCCTTCTTTTTTCATTTTTGACAGTTCACGTGAAAGAGCAGACCGGTTTGCTCCTATATACGCTGCGAGATCCTCACGGTTTAACGGGACTGTAAATGTGCCGTGACCTTCTTCTGTCGCAAGCTCACTGAAATACATAATAAGCTTTTCCCGGATTGAAAGCTTTGACAGGACCTGAATTCTGTTGTTCATCTGCAATGTCCTCGTCGCAAGAAGTGTGATGAATCTCTTTTGCATCTCCGAAGCCAAATCATCCCTGTTTTTTTCAAACAGCCTGTCTAATGACAGCCACAATATATCGGAGTCCTCGGAAGCATAGATGTAAACCACCGGATCTTCTATCCCCAGATAGCATAAAGACTCTCCGAAAGTCCTTCCTGGTCTGACCTCCGCCATGATAACCCGGTTGCCGTCATAATCATCACAGCAGACCTGTGCTATCCCGGAAAGAACCATGCCGAAGTTCTTTACCGGTTCTCCCTGGCGGTGCATACACTCACCCTTTCTGTAGGACACTGTCCTTCCTTTTAGAAGCTTTAACACTTCACCGGTTTTCTCTTCGCTCATTCCCTCAAAAAGAGGGTTCAACTGTAAGATTTTATAATACCTGTTCATACATATACATTACCATTTTTACCTGGATTTGTATATGAGACCTGATACATCAAACTCTCTTTCTATCATTCCGCTTTCATACAGGAAGTCTGAAGTCTGCTGAAGCATATCTACATCTTCATCGGAAATGTCAGTGGAAAAATCATATAATACATACATATCCTCGACCGCCGATTTATCTATATCAAGCTCCTGCGCTGTAATACTTAATGCTTCATCCTCGTTTTCCTTCAGATACTTCTCGAGCTCTTTCTGCGAATCAAGAAAGGTTTCAATGATTTCCGGATTACTGTCTGCAAATTTTCTGCTTGCTGCCGTGCATATCGTCGCAGCAATAAGCCCGTTTCCGTCCGTTATCATATGTTTTCCGTCTTTTTCGTAATTATACTTTGCTGTTCCACCGACAAGCGCCACATCAACACTGCCGCCTTCAAGCGCAGCCACAGCAGACGGTATATCCATCGTCACGAAATTTACATCATCAACCGTCATCCCGCCCTGTGCAAGATACGCTGCCAGAAGTTCGTGCAGGATCGTCCCTTTAGGTCCTGCTACTGTCAGCCCCTTAAGGTCCTCGGGAGAATTTATGCTCTCATCATTTGAAAACAGAGCAAATGCACCCGGAGCTCTGGAATACATACTTAAAACAACAATATCGGAATCATTTGCCGCTGCCATGATCACAGAGGATCCCCCGACAGCATTAAGAATATGTATGTCACCCGATGCAAGAGCTGCGGTCTGATCAGCTCCCGAGTCGATGTCCGAGTATGCAAAATCCAGTCCCAGCCCTGAAAATGCTTTTTTATATCTTTCCTGATTTTTTTCCACGATCGACGGCACATTTAACGGAGATGAAACATAGGTCATAACCACCTTATCGGTTGTATATTTCCCCGATGATATCTGCCGGGTACATCCGGTAAAAAACAATGCAGCCACAGCAACAGCCGCCAATACTGAAATCCTGACTGATTTTTTCATTTTGTCTTCTCCTTTCTGCCTTAACATCCTGACCCCACGGAATCAGGATTTATACGTTTTTTAACTCATCCAATGAAATAATCCTGCTGCCGATTTTCTGTGCTTCGTTCAGATCATGGGTTACAAATATAACTCCCGCGCCTGTTTCTGCGCATATTCTGAGCAGCTCATCCTGCATTACCCTCCTCGTATTTACGTCAAGAGCTGCAAACGGCTCATCCATAAGAAGCAGATTTGAATTTCTTATAAGGGTTCTTGCGAGAGCGGCCCTTTGCTTCATACCACCCGACATCTGTCCGGGATATGCTTTTTCAAATCCTGCAAGTCCTACAAGGCTTATGATTTTCATTACTTCTTCTTCGGACGGTTTCTTCATTCCCAGTGTTATATTCTTTTCACAGGTCAGCCAGGGCATCAGTCTCGGCTCCTGAAAAACCATTCCGATTTTCAATTCTTCCGGAAGGGTGATATTACCGCTGCTGACTTCTTCCAGCCCGCTGATAAGTCTCAGCAATGTAGTCTTACCGCATCCGCTTTTTCCTATCAGTACTGTTCTTTCCCCTGGATCTATTTCCAGATTCAGCCCGTCAAAAACTCTGACCGGATGGTCATCGACAGTATAAACCTTACTGACATTTTCAATTATTATTTGCTCCGCCATATGACAATCTCCGTAAATATATCTCACTGAGTCTCATAGAACCTGGTCATCCTTTTTACTATCAGATTGAACAGGTAATCTATAATAAGACCCGATACTCCCAATACTATAATTCCCGCCATAACCTTATCCGATCTGGACATTGCCTGTGCATCAAGAATCATGTACCCGAGTCCGCTTGCCGCTGCAATCATCTCGGCACCGATTATGGCTTTAAGGCTGTAGCCCAGTCCGATCTGCATACCTACCAGTATATTCGGAACAGCATATGGCAGCCTGATCTTTATAAACTGCTGCGTTTTGCTCATATTAAGCATCTCGCCTACCTCGAGCAACTTTACATCACACCCTTTAATCCCTGCCACACTGTTCAGAAAAATCGGAAAAAACGATGTCAGCACTATTACAATCAGCTTGGACGTTTCTCCTATGCCAAACCAGAGAATCAGAAGCGGAATAAGGCTCATGGGAGGGATATGCCGTATAAACTCAATCAGCGGTTTCAGAAATAAATCGATCTTTTCAAAACCGGTCGCAATGATTGCCAGTACCAGCGATACGACACAGGATATCAAAAATCCCAGCAGGACTCTGCCCAGCGATGCAGCCATATGCCTTGCCAGCTCACCTGATTTTATCATGCTCCATAATGCGTCCAGAACCCGCGCAGGTCCGGGAAAAACATACGATGAAAACATACCGGATGAAGCAACCGCTGCCCAGACTGCGACAACTATCGCAAAAACTATTATTGTATTGATAACGGATCTTCCCGTTCCCCCGTTACCGTATGTCACTGATTTCTTCATAATCTCCCCTGTCTGTTACGATCTGATATCCGTATTTTCCGAGTTTGGTTTTTAAGCTTTGAATAACGTATGCCGCATCATCCATAAGTCCGTCTTTATTGTCATACAGAAGATATTTTTCCCTGTTTTCCTCAGGTGAAAGATTCGGCATATAAACATTGGCCCCTGCCAGTATTCCCTTGATTCTTCCGTCATTTTCCGCAGTACCCAGTGCCGTGGTTGAAGGCAGCAGTACATCGGGCAGCATAATCCTTATCAGACTTATAAGGAATAATGTCATATCTACACTGCCGGGTTTTTCCTGTGCAAAAGGTGTGTCCTTCTGCGGCAGAAACGGTCCGATACCCACCATCTGAGGTCTGAATCCTCTCATAAAAATCAAATCTTCGGCCAGCGTCTCCGGTGTCTGATAGGGTGAACCTACCATCATCCCGCATCCGGTCTGATATCCGAGTTTTTTCAGATCGTGCAGGCAGCTCATCCTGTTGTCAAAACTCATTCCTTCCGGATGCAGCTTTGAATAATGCTCTTTATCTGCGGTCTCATGTCTTAACAGATATCTGTCGGCTCCGGCCTCGCGCAGTTTTCTGTAACTGTCAAAGCTTCTCTCCCCGACAGAAAGCGTAATCGCACAGTCAGGATATTGTCTGCGTATACTGCTTACCAGACCGCACAGTCTGTCATCGGAATAATATGCATCCTCTCCGCCCTGCAGTACGAAAGTCCTGATACCCGTCCTGTATCCGTTTTCGCAGCATTTCAGTATACTTTCATCAGACATCCTGTATCTGGAAACATTACGGTTACCGCATCTTATCCCGCAGTACAGGCAGTTGTTTCTGCAGTGATTCGTAAATTCTATTATTCCCCTTATATATATTTTGTTTCCGAAATGATCGCGTGTGATTTGCCGTGCCTTTTCTCCGGCGTATAAGCGGTCTTCTTCCGAATAAGTATCCAGAAGCTGTGTGATGTCCGCCCTGCCGGCAGTCCCTATATTATCTATTACCCATTTATTATTCATTTCACTCCCAGCGGTTTAATGCTTCTGTCAAGCATTCCGGTCATTTTTGCTATGACCATTCCGTAATTTGTAATAGGCACACCTGCCTCATCAGCCATTGCGATTCTTGATTTCATTTCTTTTTCATTAAGCATACATCCCCCGCAATGGATGATCAGTCTGTATTTTCCCGGATCCTCTGAGAATGTCTGCCCGCTTGTAAAATCGATCTCGAACTTTCCGTATTTTGAAAGCATTTTCGGGATTTTCTCCGTTCCTATGTCGCCGCACTGTCTGTGATGTGTGCATCCCTCGGCTATCAGGATCCTGTCTCCGTCTTTTAGCTTATCAATGGTATCCACTGCCTCAAGCTGTTTTTTCAGTTCACCTTTGTATCTGGAAAACAGTATTGAAAATGATGTCAGCGGTATCTCTTCCGGTACTATATCTCCGACTTTTTTAAATGCCTGACTGTCGGTTATCACAAGTTTCACTTCACTGCCCAGTCTTTTAAGTACACTTTCAAGTTCGGTATCTCTTACGACAACCGGCACGATGCCATGATCAAGCAGATCCCGTATCGTCTGCTGCTGCGGCAGAATCAGTCTTCCCTTCGGAGCTGCCTTGTCGATCGGTACCACCAGTACAACCATGTCCCCGCCTTTGACCAGATCGGATGCAATCGGTCTTGCCTCTTCTTCTGTCTTAAGAAGTGCCGCAATCTTCTCTTTTAATGCAAATATGCCCTGCCCGGTTATCGCACTGACAGCCATGACACTGTCCGGTATGGTACCCTGTGCTATATCAGCTTTGTTATAAACTATCACATAAGGAATATTGTCGTGCTGAACCCAGTCCAGTACCAATGCATCTTCCTCTCTGAATCCGGCGGCTGCATCGATAACTATTACTGCAAGATCCGTCTTCTTAAGAACCTTCATTGCGGATTTTACACGCATTTCCCCGAGCTCACCCTCATCATCCAGTCCCGGTGTATCTATCACGACAACCGGACCCGCAGGCAGGAGCTCCATCGCTTTATATACAGGATCTGTAGTTGTTCCTTTCACATCGGAAACAATCGCCATATCCTGACCTGTAACTGCATTCAGCAGACTTGATTTTCCGGCATTCCTGCACCCGAAAAATGCTATATGTTTTCTCTCTCCGGATGGTGTTTCATTCAATCCCATAACCGCATTCTCCTTTTTACAGTTCTGTATCTCACTTTAAGTATATATTCAAACCGGCAAAAACGATGTTGCAGATGCAACACAAATTGAATGTCTTTACCGTATTTAAGGCACAAAAAGGGAGCAATCAATGATTGCTCCCGCTGAAATCACTATCAGAACTTCGAGGTATAGGTTGCTGTCTCGTTTCCTATCGGATAAGCTGTCACTCCGTACAGTGCATTAAGCTTTTCAATAGCATCTGCGTTCTTGATTGCTCCGAGAGACGAGATGTTATTCTCTTCGACCTCAAGGTAGATCTGCTGTCCGCCGCAGTTATAGTATCCGCTCTTATATCTGAGCATTCCGTAATGCTGATTGTGCGGATCCATTTCCATACTGTAGTAGTTTCCGGTATTATCACGTACCAGTCCGGCTGTGAGCATAGTTCCGTCTGCCTGAAGGAGGTACCATACATATTTACCGTTGCTTGAAATAACATCATCGCAGAGCCATGCATTGGTTACCACCTCTCCGTTTGTCCTGGTGATAAACCACTTGCCGTCTGCACGTTTCTGCCAGCGCGGTGAATATGCCGGAGCACTGTCCTGAGGTCCTGAACTGCCCGGACCTGCGCCTGATCCGCCTGAACCGCTACCTGAGCCCGAACCGGAGCCTGAACCTCCGCTGCCTGAGCCGCTCTCAGAATATCTCTTTACTGCATCAGCAAGGAATGTTCCCTTCACCATATTTCTGACATTGTCAGCATTCATATATGTATCTTTGGTCTCATCGTATCCCTGATACAGGAACTGATATACTCCGTTATCATCTTTCAGGAAATTTCTGGGATCAAGATACTTTATAACGTCCTCCTCGCTTGCGCTGACCCATTTGTTATTCACCTGGATCACATTCTGGTTGGCTGCGGATTCACCTGCAAGTATGTCTTCCCATTTGGTCGAAACATCGTTATAGCTTTCGCCTGTCAGCACCTTTACAAATGTCCAGTTCGGATGCTTCTCGTGCAGCAGCAATAATCTGTCCGTATATCCGTCATAGTCATTAAATTCTTTTATTATTTCCTGTGCATATGCGTCATCTTTGACCTTTTCCCTGTCATAGCTGACATCAGCCTTGTTTTCTGGCATACCCTCATATACAGGAATATGGAACTCCAGTTTATAATCGGCAAATTCGCTTTCATTGTAAAGCTTTCCGAGACGCTCTCCCTCCGATAAAGCTCCCGCCAGATTGGTCATATACTGATGGGTCGGTACAAATACGGTACCCTGGAGCCAGTGTCCCTCATCCCATGCAAAAGGATTGGTATTGAACTTTTTATAGTAAAATGTCTCCTGACCCTCTTCCGTATAATTTGCTACATACATACCGATGCCGCGGAAGATGGCTCTTTCCGGAGTATTCCAGGGTCTGCCGTAGCTGGTCAGTGCGGAGTCTTCTCCTGCTGCCCACCACAGACCTCTGGCCGTAGCATCCATCTCGCCTTCTTCAAATGCACCCATATTTAAGAAGTTATATATTCCGGTATACTTTCCATTATACCCTGCGCCTGTTACCATCGGCGATTTTCCCTCTGTACCCTGCTCCTGCAGGATCATGGATACCGTCACAAACGGATTGATTTTTGTCACTCTGGTTGCTTCCATTATCATCTCGACATAAGTCTTGTTTTTTGAATAGTCAAATTCGTTTGGATTAAAGCCGGGTTCCCCCAGCCACTGTGATGAAGCATCCGTCTCCTCTTCATCGCCATACGGATCATCGTATTCATCACCCATCGAAGCTTTTGTGTGCACGTTTCCTCCGCCGAGTCTGATGCCGTCCGAAGTCCAGTCTTTTGCTGCATCCGGCAGAACACTGCTCTCATCCGCCTCTATAATCTCGTCCTTCAGATTCATAGCCAAAGAGGACATAGCCGTCATCATGACCATCACAGCTGCCAGAATCAGTGCTGCTATTCTTTTTACGTTTCTTTCTGTCATTATTACCTTGTCTCCTGTCTGAAAAATTATCTGAAATTGAAATATATCTGTCCCGGCTGTGCACCGCCGCGTGCATTCGCCAGCTCCGTTACAGTCACTAGCTGAAATCCCCGATTGATAAGCTCAGGTATCAATACTGCCGCAGACTCTGCCGTGCATCCGTGTATATCATGCATCAGTATTATGTCTCCGTCACGGACATTATTCAGAACCGTCTCCACGGTCTTTGCCGCGTTTCTGTGCTCCCAGTCTCTCGTGTCTATGCTCCAGTAATATGCGCTCATTCCCAGCGAACCGACCGTAGCAAGTGCGGCATCATTGTACCCGCCGCCCGGCGGACGCATTATCGTCGGACGTACTCCGCAGGCGGCCTGAATCGCATCGTTGGTGGAATTCAGCACTCCCGTCAGTGCAGCTGCCGATATTTTATTTATCTTCTCATGATTCCATGTGTGGTTTCCGATCTCACATCCGTCAGCCACCATCCGCTGAAGCACGGATGCGTTGGCCGCTGCCTTGTGTCCCAGAACAAAAAACGTCGCTTTCGCACTGTACTGTTCCAGATATGACAGTATGACCGGCGTGTTTTCACCGGACGGACCGTCATCAAAGGTAAGCGCTATCATCGGCCTGCCGGTATCTGCAGGAGCCGGTGTCACCGAAGCAACCACTCCCGGTCCGCCTGAATAAACCCGCTCTTCCTCCGTGGCGATAACAGCCGCCGGAGTCGAAGCCTCAACCCTGCCTGCCTCCGGGCCTGTCTGCGAGCCGGCCTCCGCGGCCGCTGTCTGACCCGTCTGCGAACCGGTCTCGTCCCAGGTGATAAGTCCTGCCTCAGGCCCTGCTGCCACACCGGGAGCGCTTTCCTCCGCCATAGAAGCAAATGCTGCCGAAAGAGAAATCATAGCCGCCAGCATTATCCCAGTCATCAACCTTCCGTGTTTTCTCATTTTTCTCCTTTTGCCTTACTTGATAGTAATAAATACCCGGTTGGTATAACCGTCCTCATCGATAAGAGATGTCTCTATCTCTGTTGCTCTCATTTTTATGATGGGCCACGAGAATACATATCTCGGATTATCCGGATCAAGTTCCTCTCCGGAAAACAGGATATTGCCTTCGATACGCTCCTCGTGTTTGTTGTATTCAAATGTCATCTTCATCCTGTTGTCTTCCTGCTGCTGGATGATGATCATCTGCACGAACTCTTCGACTATGGACATAAGTCTGTTCATAGCGAGGGTTGAGACTCCGTTTCTGTATGCGAAATCCAGTATCTGAGTCTTCATACCGATGAAATCGAAATCCGCGGACTGAACATCAAACTCCAGAACCCTCAGTGCCTTGACGAATCTCCTGGTTTCATCTCTGTCGGCATTATCGAATATCTTGCCGGGAGTTCCCTCCTCCCAGACTATTCCGTCATTCAGAAAGACTACCTTGTTGCATACCTGTCTGATGAGCTCCATCTCATGGGTTGTTATAACCATGGTTCTGTGCTCACTTTTCAGCATACGGATAACCGATTCAACCTCACCCCTCATAAGAGGATCCAGCAGACTCGTCGGCTCATCCATAAGGATGATCTCCGGCTCCAGCGAAAGTGTCCTTGCTATGGCAACGCGCTGCTTTTCTCCGGACGAAAGGCTTCGGGGATACATAAATGCTTTATCCGCAAGACCGACTTCCTGAAGGAGCTGTTTTGCCCTGTCATATGCTTCGATCGTTTTCATCCCGTTCAGATGCACCAGTCCCGACATAACATTTTCTACCACAGACAAGTGTTCGAAAAGATTGAATGTCTGGAATACCATACCGATACGTTTATGAACGGAATCCAGATTATACCCGGGTGCGGTGATTTCGTCTCCGTCCAGGTAAATCCTGCCTGAATCCGCTCTCTCAAGCATGATCATACACCGGAGCAGCAGGGATTTTCCTGAGCCGGACGGTCCGATGACACCTACCACATCGCCGTCATTAACCTTCAGATTTATGTCTTTAAATACCTCTGTGCTATCAAATATTTTTTTAAGATGCTCAACCTCTATCATCAGAATTTACCCTTTTTGATATTATCTTCTATCTTGTCCGACGGTTTCTCATATCGGTACGCTTCCATAAGTCTGTTCAGGATTTTATCGCATATTATTTCCAGTAAAACATATATCGCGGTTGACAGAAGCAGCGGTGCGATAGTATTCGGATTTTCCGCTGCCATAGCATCCGATACAAACTGGACATCCGCAACATAGATAAGCTCTGCGAAGGCCGTGTTCTGAATATGCGCCCTTACGCACCCCTTGAGTCCGTCCAGAAAATAAGGCATCGCCCTTGGAATATATATTTTGACAAGTGCCTTATACCTGCTGTATCCCATCGAGATAACAGCTTCCTTCTCACCGCTGCTGACTTTTTCAAGCGCGTCATATGCCGTGGAAAAGACACAGAAGCCGAACAGGATGGAAAGTGCTACCAGCGCTGCTGTCAGATTCAGTTCCAGTCTGCCGCGGAAGATAATATAAAATACCAGCAGCAGCCAGTTTGCCGGCGGGATATATGTCAGGACGACACGAAAGACTTCTGTCACCATAACGCCCGGCTTCGATTCCGAGTATCTCCACAGGAACATGCCTGCTCCGAGCAGCAGTCCCACCGAAATCGTAACAACATTCAGTAAAAGCGTGATGCCTATTCCGAAAAGGAGACTGCTCCATCTGTTGCTTAACATCAGATTAAGCGAATCTATATACTGTTGTATGTCCATATCTCTCTCCTGCCTTCAGTACTATACTCGGAAATGCCGGATTATGCATGGCATCCGAATAATACTGTGTCTCCAGACAAAGTGCCTGTCTGTATGTAAACTTCTTTCCGTTTTTTCCGATATCCCCGTCTCCCAGCGAATTGCCTGCGTAGAACTGCACTCCCGGATAATCTGTAAACACTTCCAGGCGATGACTCCTGTCGGCATTTTCAACCACTATACAGGGCTTCACCGGTTTTCCGTCAACCAGACTTCCGGGATTAAGTGCATAGGAATGATCATATCCGCCGAAGATATGCACCTGCTCGAAGTCATCATTGATTCTCGAACCTATAGTCATCGGTGTCCTGAAATCCATCGGTGTCCCCGTCACATCATCTATCGTGCCCCGGGCGGTTCCGTCCGCATCAGTCGGGCAGTATCCGTCGGCATCAATCATCAGATAATGATCCAGTATGGAATCACTCTCCTGACCGTCCAGATTGAAGTAGCTGTGATTGGTGATATTGATTATCGTATCCTGGTCGCACACTGCGTCGTGTCCGATCCACAATGCGTTATCGTCATCCAGAGTATATGTGACCGTCAGGTCCAGATTGCCGGGGTATCCCTCCTCCATATCAGGACTCAGATAATGCAGTCGTACCGATCTGTCATCCTGACTGAGTACTTCGAAAATTTTGGCGTTGAATCCTTCCTTGCCGCCGTGCAGGCATTCCTCTCCTGCATTCTTATATAAGTGATAAGTCTTCCCGTTCAAAGTAAACTGTGCTCTGTACAGAAGTCCCGCCGTACGTCCGACCGTCGCTCCGAAATACGACTCGCCTTTTTTATAACTTTCCGGGTCATCATATCCCAGCACCACATCCCTGCCGTCAGGAAAACGTATGGCCTGTATCGTAGCTCCGTACCTGAGTATATCGACCTGCATTCCGTTTTTATTCTTAAGTGTTATCTTTTCCATATTATTGTTCCTTCTTTGACTCCGGGATCAGCTTCCCCACGATTTTTTCCACCAGCTTTTCTATCTTCGGCATGAAGAATCCGGCAACCGGTCCGATCAGAAATGCCGCAACGATAGTACCGATTCCGAATGTTCCGCCCAGCAGAAATCCTATCACTACAAATGCCACATCAACTATGACTCTGACGACCGAAAACTTTTTATGCGTCTTGTCGCTGATTATGACTGCAACCAGATCGTTAGGTCCCGTACCGGCATCCGACTTGATGACCACGCTCATTCCGATCGCGGTGAGTATACATCCGATAACGATTGCGACAAGTCTTGCCGGCATCGGCGCGGTGCTGCTGATTAGCGGTGTAAGTATCGGATTCCAGAAATCCAGTATCGTGCCTCCGACGAGCATACACAGAACCGTGCCTATCTTGACATAGGTTCTGTCCACAAACAGATAGATAATGATGAGCAGAAGGCATACTGCCGTAAACACCCTGCCGTGAGTAAGCCACGGTGCCGTGATCACTTTCTGAAGTGTACGGAAAAGTCCCTGTACAAATACATTGAACGGGTCCGAACCAAGTTCGGATGCTATGAACATGGATATGCCCGAATTGGCTATAAACAGTCCCACAGTCATGATGATCAGTCTGAGCACCACTTCTTTTACGCTTCTTTTCATAATCCCCTCCGCTGCAGCTTGACCGGAGCTTTCTTTTGCCCCGTTTTTCAAACTTCATTTGATACTATCATTATTTAAACTCTATCGTCCTCATAAGATAAAGTATGTCTTCTTTATGGACCGATTCCGTGAAAACATATAAGAGACACCCGAGTCCTTCCTCTCCGTCTGTCGTAAATACAAATTCGACATTATGGGTTTTTTTGGATGAATCGACAAAATAAGTTGTGAAATAATCATATGTTCTCGTAAAATCCCTGCCCGATGCCGAATTGTATTTTGCCTTCAACGTCTTTGTGGGAAATGACATCCTCTCGAGGAGATTGTCTACCTTTTCACCCGGAAGGATGTTTTTGACTATAGCCATCTCGATGGCCTCCCGCTGATTTCTGTCATTCAGATTCAGCAGGTATTTCTCATTGTCGAAATAAAAAACAAAAAGATCTTCCGCGCTGGTGTGGAACTGCGACGGGATCTCATTGAGTTTATACCGGTATCCCGCGATGTTTTCCGTCCTGCTTTCCACCTGGGCAAAATCAGACGGAATCATATATGTCATCTTGTCTGAGATGTTCTTTTTTGCGGATGCAGAGGATAGGAATTTCTTATTTCCCACCGTATATTCTGTCCTGCCGGCATTTTTTGATTCGACCACTTTGGTTTTGCTCACGTCCAGTGTGACCTTCGGTCCCTCGATCAGATCCTGAAAAGTCTCCTTGATGCCTGCAAATGAAGACAGCCAGACGACTGCGGCAAGAGCAAGTATTATTATTGTTCTGAATACTTTTCTCATTGTCTTCTCTCCTCATCGGGCCTTATCTTCAGTTCCTCAAGTATCGCCAGCACATCGGAATATGTCCTGTATTCCGCGTAATCATCTATGAGTCTGACATCCATACCCTTCTTATAATTTGCACTGATGGCTGCTTTGGCGGCGTCGGCATCTTTTTCGGTTATGCCGTTGACCTTGATCGTCCTGTCGTGAACCTCGATAACCATCTCAACCCTGGTTACTGTCTCCATGAGCACATCCTGAACGACGCCTGCAAGTCCAGTGCCTCCCTCGTCAGGTGTCTGGGTATCCGTGTTGCCGCTGAGTGCCGCTTCTGCATTACCGCCCGTTCCGAGTTCGGCATCTCCGATCAGTCCGGACAGGTCGATGAAAGGCTTGTCTGCATTTTTAAGCTTCGCCGCTTCTTTGAAAGTAAATGCAAACGAAGTCATGGCAGACATCGCTATAAGCGTAACTATTATTATTGTTGATACGAATTTCTTCATAAAATTATCAGTCCGTTTTCTCCGGATTATCAGTTTACAGGTTTCTCCGGATTATCATTCCATCTGTTTCTCTTTATACTCTATTTCATGCAGATCGAGGTAGTCCCTCACTTCGTGATACATCGATGCGAGCGCGTAGTTGTCTTCGAGTTTTATATCATGACCTGACAACTCAGCCTCAAGACTGGTCATGGCCTGCCCGAAAGTTTCCATATCGGCAAACTCCGTATTGCCTATGCTTACCGTATCGGCATTTACCGATATATGTACCGTCGAATCCCCGCTGACATTGCCCTCGAGTGCCCGTGCCATATTAAAGCCAACCCCGGTCTCATCTGATTTTTCATCGAGCTGAGTATCTGTCTGCGCATCACCGATCTCCGTGCCTTCGACCTGCTCGGAAAACAGAGAGTTTTTGCCCTTCGGTCCGAAGAGCTGTACCGCTATGAATGCGAGCAGTCCTATGACGATAACGAGTATAAGAAGATATGCCCACAGCGGAGTACGCGATACCGCGGCTTTTATCCTCGGTATCACTGCCGCGATCAGCACGATCAGAAGGATGATGCAGACCACACCTGTTATTATCAATACGGTCTTATTCATAAACTATATCCTGAATTAATATTTCTTTGAGTACATATTGTCATGATCTTTGAAAATCCGGCCTATTATCTCATCCACGGCCTGTTCGTCACGATACAATATATTCGTGGTGTCTATCGAAATGATCACCGGCTTGTCGGCATCATCAGCCTTTGACACTTTTTCTTCCAGAGTTTTTTCCAGCTGAGCATAACTCTCTTTCTCATTGCCCGGACTGATCTTAATCATCGGAAGCTCGTCATCATTTGCCATGATACGTATCTCACGGTTTTTGATATCCGACGGCGTGTAGTCGACATATACCGTGATCACATCCATCTGCTCATTGATCGTCTCGTAGGTCTCGCGGTGCTGCTTATACAGCTCCTTTTCCGCCTCGGCATCCGCCTGCGCGTCGGCAGCCTCCTGTACCGCAATCTGAGCCTCGTTGTTCTTCGTTGTCATATTTATCTGCTGATTGCAGATGACAATCATCAGGACAATGAAGATGACGTCGAGAAGAGATGTCAGTTCGATAGTGTTTTTAAGTTTTCCACTGAATCGATTCCTCATGATTTCTCCTGTTCTTCATTTTCCGAGTCACGGATATCGACTGCATCCTGATACTTGATGTCATAATCATTGAATATAGTCTCGATGTCATTGATCTCGCGCAGGACGAGCCAGGTCTCCACGACCTTGAGTACGATTGCCGCAACGAGTCCCCAGAATGTTGTCATAAGTGCGACATCAAGAGACGCGTATATCTGTGCCGCATCTGCCGCCTGCACCTGAGCGATAAGGCCTGCAACAGTTCCCAGGATTCCAAGGAGCGGGAACACCGGAATCATCTGCGCAACCGTAAGATACTTCGCACAAAGCTCGTCAAAGCTCTTTCTGAGCGGATAGGTATCTTCACGCTTTGCTATAGCAGTGTCTCTCTGCTTCAGATCCAGAGTCTTCTGATTTCTGTAGACTCTTCCCTTATTTCCCTGAATGTGATCCTCAACTTTCTTTTTCAGTTCCTTGAACTGATTGGACAGGGTGACAAGAAAAATCAGCACACCGACTGCAAGTACACAGATGACAGGGCTGAGTATGGTGCCTATCGTTCCCATGATTTTAATCATTATCTTTTCTCCTACTATGTTTTATAAATTCCCGAAATATTTCATCAGTTTTCAATTTTCTCTAATCGGTTTTGCTTTCTGCGGATATACTGATATCTGAGCTCCATATATATAAAAAGTATGACTGCTGTCCCCAGAACTGTTATAAGGTAATTCGAAATACTGATTTTTTCCATCGGATACGGGTCATGATATACATCAAACCAGTATCCGCGAATCCAGCAGATGGTTTCCGCTACTATAAAGTGCATCATAAGAATGCTCAGGGAGTTGACTCCCAGATAACACAGAAAATTTTCTACTCCCGGTATCTTTCTGGCAAAATGCATACAGACTGCCAGGAAATAAATAACAGATATTCCGCCGATTATAGTTAGAATTATACTGTAACTTCCACAATCTCCCCATCTCCCATACTGCAGCGCATATGTACTGTCCTTATCGGTCAAAAACAGTATCGTACCAATTCCGAGACAACAGATCATCATAATCATTATCATATTTACCGGCTGATTTTCTATGTCAAATGCGGCTATTTCATTAAGCAGGCTGCCGATCATCAAAACACCGGCAAAGCCGACTATATTGATTAATACAAAAATAAGCGAAACGGATGAACTGAATGTATCCGTCAAAGTATGCTGGACATCATAATGGTTTAATACCACGGACACATTCACCAGAAAAACTGCCACAAGAATACGAACAGCGACACCTTTACTGCGTACCATCTTTTCTATAGGGATAAACAGACAGAATGCCGCAAACAGCTGAAGAACGAACCAGTAAGGAACAAAGGCATAATGCATCTGATTATTGCCCGCAATACCAAGACGTATGTTCCAGTTTGAAAGTCCTGCAAAATTAGTCAGCGTATTATCCAGAAACCAGAGTATCGATTGCTTTTCTATTACAATATATCTCAGGAAGTAAATAGCTGTGTCAAAAATCCCGTATCCTATAAAAGGACACAGAAGATCTTTTGCCTTTTTACCGATATCCTGCAGAACTGTTCCTTTGGATTTATATACATATCCCGAGCATAGAAAATACAGAATCATAAAGGATTCGAAAAATGTGCTGAAAAAACGCGTATAGAAATTATCGAGTCCTGATATCCCGGTAAGTTCATTGATATGTCTCAGGACTACCAGAATAATTACCAAACCCTTTACCATATCAAGTTCTTTTATTCTCTTTTTTGTTGTTGCATTCACGCTTATGGTTTCGATTGATTCCTGATTATTATTACTGTGTTTCATTCTTATTACCTTCCTTCCGGTGTTGATATATCTTTGTTTTTACGAACAGGTGCCACAAGTACCCGTCCCGTGCCTCTGTAGACATTGACCAGACCCTCTCCGGATGCTGCCGATCCTATGAGTGTATGAGTGGTTTTTTCGACTCTGAAATCCAGATCGTATGACCATGCTATCGCCATGCTTCCGTCTATCTTAAGTTCATCATCCGCCAGATCGACGACAAAAAGCTCATCATCCGGCACCGGGCTTTCAAGTGCGACGACGCCTTCCCCGAAAAGTGTCGTATTGAAAAGTCCTTCCTTGCCCAGTATCGCCGATGAGAGATTCGTCCTTGATGTGACTCTCAGATCTATCGTATCATCACACGCGAGGAACATCCCGTCCTCGATGACCAGTGACTCATTCCAGTCGGCCATATTAAGAAGAAGTATATATCTGAAGGTCGGCTCAAGCACTATGGTTCCC
Organism: Lachnospiraceae bacterium; assembly: GCA_030531245.1. GTDB lineage: Bacteria > Bacillota > Clostridia > Lachnospirales > Lachnospiraceae > Darwinimomas. The sequence continues at coordinate 15,086 of JAUNOA010000007.1, read as the reverse complement.
TCGCCTATATAATGCGGCTTGATGACAGTCTCTCCCGTCACCGTACTTCCGACGAATTTTTTGAACAGATCTCCTGCATTTTTTACATTGGTCGTCGCATCGACCTGACCCAGCATCATCTGCATGGTTCCGGACTGAATGATAACTCCGTTATCCTCTGTAAGCTGTGCCAGAACCTGTCTTTTTCTGACATTCATCTTGGATGCAAAGTATGCCTCATGTGCTCTTTCCGGAGGCACCGAAAGATCCTTTTCGTATTCCATGACGGAAAATCTTCCAAGCCTTGCAACTATCTTATGAGAGTCCGTCGACTCAAATAAATTTGTCCTGATCATACATAATCCTCCAATATATATTTTATCATAAATAATAAGAAATAAGTGGATGACGGAAAAAAAATAAATACCTTGACAAAGATGGTGATTCCGAGTAAAGTGTTCAATATCAAGATTATTTTTATATTTTTGAACATATATTTTGAACACAGGAGCACAATTTTCATGAACAATAATTCTTTAAAAAAGAAACTGGATTTTCCGGTTATCATCATTCCATGTGTACTGGTAGCAGTACTTTGCATACTTTTCTTTGTTTTTCCGGAGAAATCCAATGAGGCATTTGCCATCATTAATCCTATATTCAGGGATAAGCTCGGACTGACTTATCTGTTCGTCAATCTCGGCGGATTCATCCTGGCATTTTATCTGGCATTTTCCAGATTCGGCAAGATCGTCCTCGGTGACCCGGGCGATAAACCGGCACACTCCTTCTTCTCCTGGGGCGCAATGATGTTCTGCTGCGGCCTCGCAGGAGATATACTTTTCTATTCCTTTACCGAATGGACAAACTATGTTCAGGAGCCGTATATACAGTCCCTCGGAGATCCATTCCACGTATCCAATGCATACTCCATGTTCTTCTGGTCCAATTACTGGCTCTACCTCGTAATCTCCGTATGCTTCGCTTTCGTGATTTTCGTCCGCAAAAGGAACAGGCAGAAGTTCTCGGAAGTTTTAAGACCGGTGCTTAAAAAGCAGACCGACGGCATCTTAGGCAAGATCATCGATGTCTTCTCGGTTTTCGTCATCGTATGCGCAGTTACATGTTCGATATGTTTCTCGCTTCCGGTCATCACGACCTGTCTTAACTCACTGTGCGGTATCCCGAACACTGCGGCTACTACGGTTATAGTCATACTGATCGTATGCGTGCTTTATACAACCTCGGTACTCAGGGGAATCAAAGGCATCAACCTGCTTTCAAAAATCTGCATATATGTATTTTTCTTCCTGGTTGCGTACATTTTCCTGTTCGGCGGGGAGTCACGCTATATACTCGAAAGCAGTTTCAAACAGCTAGGTATACTGTTCGACAAGCTTCCGTTTATGTTCACGGATATCGATCCGACCAGAACAAGCACTTTTGTCCAGGACTACTGCGTATTCTATGATGCATACTGGCTGACATGGGTTATCACAGTTCCCTACTTCATCGCTATCATCAGCAAGGGAATGACCGTAAAGCAGGTTATCCTCGGCGGACTTCTTTTCGCAGTTCCGGGCGGACTTCTCGGATTCCTGGTTATACCTAACTATGGCATGGCGCAGCAGCTTCTGCACGGAGTGGATATTCTGGGTATCTACAATGAAACAGGCGATATCTACAATGTCATCTCGACAACGATTTCTACTCTGCCTCTCGCAAAAGTGGTCATGGCAATCCTGATTCTGTCGATGGTCTGCTTCTGTGCGACAAGCTTTGACTCTATCTCGCTGTCCTGTTCATACTATTCATACAAAAATATCGACAGAAATGATACGCCTGCAAAGAGGGTGCGTTTCTTCTGGGCGGTAGTGCTTTCCCTCTTCCCGATTGCACTCATCTCTGCGAATGCGCCGTATGATAATCTGCAGAATGTTGCCGTACTTGCCGGTTTCCCGGCGGCGATCCTGTTTGTACTGTGTGTGATATCTTTCATCAAGGATGCGGGCAAGTATCTGCATGAAGATCCCGGCAAGCTAACCGAAGCAACACAGGCCGCTGCAGAGTAATATCATCCGGCCGGCTTGACTATCCGGTTCGTGATATATATAATAAAAAAAGAGCGTTACCGATAAGCGGTTCTGCTCAAAGCTGGTTATTTATATTTCATAACAACCGTCATTTTGCAGAGTGGCGGTTGTTGCTTTTACGCTTAATGATGATCGTAACTGTATAACAGCCTATATGCATCGTTATACGCATAAGCCTCACCTCCTTTCGGAAGTGAGCAGAACCGCCTACCGTTATGGTAACGCCCGTCTCCGAGAGACGTATTTATTATATTATTATTTGGACATTATTACAACAATTATTTAATTTATTATTGTCTCCGGATTGACATTTCCTATCCGAAACAAAAACAGACAAAGCACATCTGCTTTGTCTGTTTTACTATCAATAACCTTACTCAACCCATCTTCCGTTTGCATCGACCCTATGACCGTCCGGAGTGGTTGTATCAACCAGCAGCCTGCAGTACTCATCGAAATAGTACCACGACCCACCGGATGCATGCTTCGGATCGTTCACATTCCGGGTATCACGCCACCATCCAGGTCCAGCGGCATAACCATTGCCATCGAAGCAGTACCAGTGTCCCGCAAATTTTCTCCAGCCCGCGCCTGTCCTGCCGCCGTCTGCAGCTTCTGTCATCTGCGATTCTCTGAATTTAAGTAATGTCAGGATAGTATCCTTTATTCCTTCCTTTATCCCTTCTCTTCTCCCGATTTCCTGATTCTCCTGATTAATCATCTGCTGTGTCATGTACTGCATCCTCCATTCTTCATGTTTTCTTGCCTTACATACATCCGCTTCTATCTCCCTGACCAGGGTACTTTTCCCGTCATCCTGTCCGGTCTTTATGTAGTTTAAAAAACTTTTCATCTCCGGGGCCACTCCACTGGTCTTTGATGAGGCATTGATCAGTATCGTATACGACTCATCGCCCAGCAGTTTCCCCTCACAACTATATATATTTTATCATGCAAATGATAGCATAAGCAACAAAGTCAGGCTTAATTTCATCTGACCGGCAGCAAAAGGATGGGTTGGCAATGTACTATGTCGGCCGTGCCCACCTTGGTCAGCTGGATATGGCAACTAAAGTGTGGGCTGACAATGTGCTATGTCAGCTGTGCCCATGCCGGGCGGATGAATCGGGATGGCGAGGGATGGGCTACGGCGACGGTGATGGCTTCCCGCCCATCCCGGAAGCGGGTAAGAATGGAAAATTAAAATGGCACAAGCAATTTTTTCCGGTGCCATTTTAACATATTTTCGCGTCTGTTTCCACCCTGCTGCAGGCTGTCGCAGGAAAAACCGACGACATGATCTATCAGAAAAACTCTCTGAACATCAGACAAGATCACCCGTACCTATAGAAGGTTTTCCGTCCCATGCACCTTCGGCATCCACGTAGTATCCGTCGGGTGTAAATGTGTTCAGAAGGCAGGCTCCTGTTTTGTCATGCAGATAATACCATTTATCGTCTTTAAACTGCCATCCGGTCAGGCGTGTGCCTTTAAAATCCGTCAGATACCAGAACCCGTTGTACTTGATCCAGAAGGTTTCCGTGACATCCGCGATGATATTTTCCCCTGCCTGATAGAAATCTGAGTATTCCGTAAGTCCGCTTTCCGTTGTAAGCGAGTACATGTAGCTGCCGGGACCCTCGGAGCGTATAAGGTCCGTAAAATCATGCGTTGTCGTGCCCTTGCCGAGGCTGACCTTCCTGCCGACTTTGTATGAGCTTCCCTTATAAAGCTGCAGCGTAACTCTGGAATCCGTATCATCCCACTCTGCACGTATGCCGTAATTATCATCATCCCAACGGCACTCGGCATATGATGTAAATGCCGCCGCTGTGATCATTATACAGGCAGCTGCCAGTATTATTATCCTCTTCATCATTTCCTCCGTTTTATTCGCTTCTGAGAGCGTCTATAGGATTAAGCTTTGCGGCTCTGTTTGCGGGCATATATCCGAAAATCAGTCCTATTGCGACCGATACTCCGAACGAAACCATGATCGCCATAAGTGTAGGCGGAGCTGAGATTCCGATAAGTGTCCCTATGAATCCGGACATGAGTCCGCCGACGATTATTCCCATGATTCCGCCCAGCACACTGGTCACTGCCGCTTCGATAACGAACTGTGACATGATGGCACTTCTTCTTGCCCCCAGCGCTTTTCTGATACCTATCTCCCGGGTCCTCTCGGTTACCGAAACCAGCATGATGTTCATGACTCCCACACCGGCAACGAGAAGCGAAATGCCTGCGATACCGCCCAGCAGCAGGCTCAGCATTGAGATCATGGAATTAAGCGAATCCAGCAGCTCGCTCATAGCGGTCACGGTATAGAGATTGTCATTTTTATATGTCTCTTCAAGGAAATTTTCTATAAGCGTTACCGCCTGTTCGGAAACCTCCGTGTCCACGGTTGCAAATGTATAGCTTGAGGGTATGCTGCTCCGGCTCATTTTAAGAGCGACCGAATACGGTATGAGACAGAAGTCATCACTGCCTCCCTCTTCAAGATCGTCCTCGTCCTGACGTTTTACAACACCGACTACGGTAAATGCGTAGCCGTTGATTTTCAGTTTTTCTCCTATCGCGTTGTCCGGACTGCCGAAGTATTCACAGGCATCATAATAACCTATCACCGCGACTTTCTGTCTGGATACGATATCGGAATAGCTTATGAATCTGCCGGACTCCATCTCATAGCCTTTCATGTCCGTGTACTCTTCGCTGACCCCCGAAACCGAGGTTGCGGACAGCTGGGTGCTGCCTACCTTTGCGATTCCGCTCACTCTGACCGAGGGCGTCATCTGGATGAAGATATCTCTGTGTTCGTCATAGAACTCATACATCTGGTCTTCAGTGACATAACGTGTCGAGATATTCACGAGTTCCACCGAGATCTGGTTGGTGCCCATGCTTGTGAAGCTTTCCGTCATATATGACATGTAGCCGTTCACAAGACTGACGAGTATGATAACGGAAGCCACGCCGATTATTATTCCGAGCATGGTAAGAAAGGAGCGCAGTTTGTTGCTCCATATGCTCTTTAATGCAAGACTAAATGTTTCGAGCATAGTCTTCTACCTTTCCGTCAAAATCTTTTTTTCCGTCTGTTATCCTAGCAACTCTTCTTGCCTGAACAGCGATGGAATTGTCATGCGTAATCATGATCACGGTATTGCCTTCTTCGTTCAGTTCCCTGAAAAACTCTATTATCTGTCCGCTCGTCCTCGAGTCCAGAGCTCCGGTCGGTTCATCTGCTAGCAGAAGAGACGGTCTTCCTGCGAGTGCTCTTGCTATGGATACTCTCTGCTGCTGACCTCCTGAGAGCTGATTCGGAAAGCTGTCTTTCTTATCTGCCAGTCCTACTCTCTCCAGTGCCTGCATCGCCCGTTCCGTGCGCTCTTTGCGTCCGGCATGGGCATACAGCAGCGGTAGCTCGACATTTTCCCGCACGCTTAACTTCGGCAGCAGGTTGTACTGCTGGAAGACAAAGCCTATCATACGGTTCCTGATATCGGCAAGCTGGTTGTCGTTCATGCCTCCCACGTCCTCTCCTCCGAGGAGGTATGTCCCGCTTGTGGGTACGTCAAGCGCGCCTATTATGTTCATAAGCGTAGACTTGCCGGAACCTGATTTGCCTACTATGGAAAGAAATTCCCCTCTGTCGACAATCAGATTTATCCCGTCATTGGCTCTTACCGTTTCTCCGCCGAGCTCATAGAACTTGCAGATATCCTGCATCTCTATAAGGTGTTCTGATTTAGCTTCGGTCATATCATCTGCCTCCGCCCGGCATTCCGCCGCCGCCGGGACGGGATCCCGATGATCCGCCCGAACCGCCGGGCATACCGCCGCCTGAACCGCCGCCCGGGAATCCGCCACCCGGCATTCCGCCTCCGCCCGGCATGCCGCCGCCGAACATACCGAACATACCGGAATCCGATGTCTCCGGAACGTAAACTTCCGTACCTTCCTCTATGCCGCTCAATATCTGAACATAATCTTCGTTTGTAAGTCCTGTTTCGACTTCCACTGCTCTGAAGCCTGCGGGCACTACTCCCTGCTGCTCGGTTACTGACCCGTCCCTGACGTATACACGGTTTCCTCTCATAAGAGCATCCGCCGGAATGACAAGGGCATCTTTAGCTTCACCCAGCACGATATATCCGTCGACATTCATGCCCGGAAGCAAGTCGTAAGTATCATCAAGAGTTACAGTGACCGGGTATGTTGATACACCGTTCTGTGCCGAGCTTACGAGGCTGACATTGGTTACCCTGCCGGTGAATTCCTTTCCTTCGAAGGCATCCGCCTCGATACGCACCTTCTGTCCGACCTCTACATTCAGAACATCCAGTTCGTCCACAGACATCTCAAAGGTGTATTCGCTCATATCGTAGATTACGGCAAGACTTGTGGAACCGACCTGACCCCCGCTTCCTCCGACTTTGTCTCCGACTTTATATATTTTTGTGATTACTTTGCCGTCAACGGGTGCCGTGATGGTGTATTCATCATATGTTTCGGTTGATGAATCCACTCTCTGCTGCGCTGTCTCGACTTTTTCCTGTGCATTATCCAGTGCATCCTTATATGTCCTTATCAGTTTTTCCGCACTGTCATCGGTCATTTTGAAAAGAGGCGTGCCTACAGATACGTAATCTCCTTCATGTACGAGGAGTTTTCCGACCTCAACATTGCCCGTGATATCACAGCTGAGCTTCGTATCCGTCCAGGGTTCAAATGTTCCCGTACCGGCGGAAAGGAAATCTCCGCACTGAGCCGTAGCTGTCATCTCCGTGGTCAGTCCTCCCGGATTCTGGACACAGAAGGTGACATAACGTACTATCGCTCCTCCCTCGATCACTTCATCCATGTTGCTGATGGAGTAAATGCCTGCTGCCACCTGCTCCTGAGTATCGGTCAGCGTCAGGACCCCCTCTCCTCCGAGATATGCTACTTCGCCTGAAAGGAACGGGATCCTGATCTTCATCTGGGCTTCGTTATAGAGGTCCGCGATCTGGGTATTGGATCCGACTTTATCTCCTGACTCGATGTAAAGCTTAGTGATGTAACCGGCTCTTTTTGATTTATATGTGTTGTTGCTGTATTCTTCAACTGCCTTGTCATAGTCTTCCTGTGCATCTTCCAGGCTTACCTGAGAGCGCTCAAGCGAATTTTGAGCACTGCCCAGTTCGGACTCCATGGAAGAGGCATCGATTTTATACAGCACCTGTCCTTCTTTGACCGTATCACCTTCCTCAAAATCCGCCTCGATGATTTCGCCTGAAACAAGCGCTGTTATGTTGTATGTATTTTTTGCCGCTATGGTTCCTGATGAACTGATTTCCGAGGTCAGGTCCGACTTGATGGCACGTGCCGTATTCACAGTCTGATCACTGCCGTTCGGAGCGGAACCGAACGGGCCTCCGGACGGTCCTTTATTACCCTTCCGGGTCAGAACGAATACTGTACCTGCGATCAGAAGAATCAGTATCACAAGGATGACTGCAACTATGATTTTTTTCTTTTTGCTCCAGCCTGACAGGAAACCTTTTTTTGCTTTTGTATTATTGTTCTGTGTTGTCTCCATTTTCCTTCACCTTAATCTTCGTAGATATAGTCAACTACAGTTCCTGTATAATTGCCTGCATCATCACCTACTGTATAGATAACCGTTACTGTCTCGCCTACCTTGCAGCTTCCGTAAATCGAGAATGCATACTGCATATCCGTAGTCGTAAGCTTGTACAGATTGCCGTCTATCTGAACTGCCGTAGGAGTAAGTGTATCAGGTCCGTTATATTCGACGCCTTCGATAACTCCGCGGTATGCTGACTTGCCGCCTCTCTCACCGCTGCCGTCACATGAGTATGCCCAGACTGTCTTTGAAGCGGCGTTATAGTAGCAGACTGCTCCGTCTCCCTCGACGAGATCCACAAGTGTATCCCATGATGAGAGTTCACCGTTGATATACGTACTTCCGTCACGTCCCGCAAACGGCAGCCATGAAGTAAGTCTCGAATGTCCTGAATTGCCGTGGAAGAATTTCGGTCCCTTGAGGCTGTTGCTGCCCTGTGCAAATGATGTGGCATTGACCTCTCCGTCACTTGCGAGTGTTCCTCCGAGCACACTTACATAATCTCTGTTATCCGTAGTCTTGCATCTGAGAAGATTGTAGAAAAGAGAAATACAGTCGGAGCGTGTCAGCGGATCGGAAAGAGTCTTTTCCACATCCTCAGTCAGGCTGATCGATGCCGCCTTGGCGTGTCGCATATTGTACTGATCTCCCGGAAAGTCCGTATTTTTATATCCGAGCAGGCCGAGCAGGCCTTTCTCGGCTTCGGACATAGTTACTGCCTGATCAGGTTTGAACCGTCCTCCCAGATACGCGCTCATCCAGCCGTTTTCAGCACAGAGTCTGATCGCGGAGGCATTTTCATTGCCCGCCGGCACATCCGCAAAAATCGAAATATTGCTTGTTGTCGTGAGTACGTCTCTGTACTTTGAAGCAAGAATCAGCATCTTTGCGAAATCCGATCTGGTGACATACTGATTGTTGTCTGCCGCAGTGTCCATAATTCCTGCCGAGTTCACAACCGAACTTTTCAGGCTGTAGCTCTTTGCAAAAGAAGAAAACGGAAGCATAACTGCCATCGCAGCAGCCGCCGTTGTAATCAATAGTGTCTTTAATGATTTTCTGAGTTTCATACCGACCTCCGGGTAAATGATTTTCCGGAGTCAAGTTTATATCCTGATGCTTAACCGTACTTTAAATACAAATTCTCCGGAATGTTTTTATCTGACAGGGTTCGTTTTTATAGAAAAAAGCATATCGTGTGTGATATGCTCTGCGGGATATGTCTGTCACGCCGGGAATTCAGCGGTGATTTTTATATCACTGCCGTCTGAAGTAGCGGCGCTTATCTTTCCTTTGTGATTTTCAACTATTGCCTGCGCTATGGAAAGTCCCAGTCCATGGCCTCCGGTTTCCGAATTACGCGATGCATCCGTCCTGTAAAAACGTTCAAAAAGATGAGGCATCATCTCCCGTGTAACCGGAATCTCTACTGTATTATACACAGACAGTATGATCTGCTTTTTATCCTGTTTCAGACTGAGTCTGACCGTTCCCCCGAACTGAGTATATTTAACGGCATTATCCAGCAGTACCGATGTCAGGTGGCGCATAGCCTCCGGGTATCCTTTCATGCTGATTCCGTCCTGAATGTCAGTCCTGTATTCAAGCTTTTTCGCCACGGCGGGAGCATTGAAGGACTGGGCCGTTTCTTTCACCGTCTCAGTCACGCTGAACTCCTCTTTCGGTATCTCGATGCCTGACTCATCCATCCTGCTAAGATATACCAGATCGTTCGTCAGACCGGTAAGTCGCCGTGTCTGCAGCCTGATATCCTCTATACACTCATTTTCTCCGTTTTCCGATTCAATAAGGTCTACGTTGGCATTTATAATTGTCAGCGGGGTCTTGATTTCATGTCCCGCATCCGTAATGAACCGTTTCTGCCTTTCATAGCTGTCCGAAATGGGTTTCACTATTTTTTCAGATGCAAGCACAAAGAAAACGAAAACTATAACACAGCCCAGTATACCTATGGCAATGCTTGTCCACATGAAGTTGTAAAAAGCATTCAGCTTTCTGCCGCAGTCCAGAAATGTAATTCTTGTGCCACGCTCATCTTTTGTTTTGACAAATCTGAAATTGTCTATGAATCCACGTTCCCTGTCTGTGGCCATGGCCTCTGTGATGTATTCCTGTGCCATATCTGTATCGACGGAAATAATCCTTGAAAGTTCGGACTCGAGTATCTCCCCGTCTTCGTTGACATTTACCATAAAAAATCTGGATTCATAAGGTACCTCCGGGGACATGCCTCTGGGTAGGAACTCTTTCATATCCATCTTCGGCGGTTTTTTGTCTTTGAAAAAAGGTGCATTGGGCTGCGACACCGTGTCAATTACGGAATCCGACTCGGCAACCACGGTTGTATAATTGATAATGTTCATGATGGCCACCAGCATGGTCATGAGCACCAGTGCACCGACAGTCGAGAGGATAATTATCTTTTTTTTAAGCCTGTTGATCATCTTTGTTCTCCAGCGAGTAGCCTGCATTTCTGGAAGCTTTTATCTGAATGTCTGCATCGAGTTCAGTAAGTTTTCTTCGCAGATATGATATATAGACCCATACCGTATTGATCTCGACATCGCTCTCATATCCCCACACTTTTTCAATAAACCGGTCTGTGGAAATGATACGGTGCGGATTTGAAAGAAGATATTCCATAAGCTGATATTCTTTATTGGGAAGCTTCATGCTTCCGGACGGCGAACTTAATTCATATGTGGCACGATCAAGGGAAATATTGCCCATCCGCAGTTTTGTATCCGCCTCGGTTTTCCCTCTGGTGATACTGCGTATCCTGGCCAGCAGTTCTCTTGAATCAAAAGGTTTGGCCAGATAATCATTGGCTCCGCTGTCCAGTCCGAGGACTTTGTCTTCAACCTCGCATTTCGCGGTAAGCAGGATAACGGGGACCATGTTACCTGATTTTCTGATTTCCTTCAGTGCCGTGATTCCATCCATTTCCGGCATCATAATATCCAAAATAACCGCATCATAATCCGATACGGCGAGATAATCCAATGTTTCTCTTCCGTTATAGACTACATCTGCGGTATAGTTGTTTTTTTCAAGTATTTTGGATAAGGCTTTTGCAAGCAGCCTTTCGTCTTCAGCCAGCAGTATTTTCATACCTGTATGCTCCGGATAATAATTCTATAAAAATGATGTTGGGGTCAAAAGGCCCAATGTGATGATAGTATCATAAACTTAACTGGAGTATAAGAAAATATTATATCCGTTTTTATGATTTTATAACACTAGCCCCATGAATCATAATTCATCAGAAATAGTATACTTATATCCATTAAAAACCGTCAATACCTCCTCGTATTATAGCGGTTTATGCCCCTGTGTCCGGTAAATAATAGCGATTCCCCTGAAAGCAGACGGGCCCCGGGGATTAAATGCATTGTTCCCTTAAAAAAGCAGGACCGGCATAATGCCAATCCTGCAGTGATAATACTTATTTGATTGTTGCTTTTAAGGTCTTATTCGGTAATCTCTTCAGGTACTTCCTCAGTTTTCTCAATTGACTCTTCGACTTCTTCTTCGGAAATCTCAATTTTCTCAGTTAATTCTTCGACTTCCTCTTGAGGAGTCTCGATTGTCTCTTCGATTACCTCTTCAGTCTCATCGTCTTCTTTCAATTCTTCTTCAAAACCTGTTTTGTTAATTTCAAGAGTCTGATTTAACATTGCTTCGGAGCCTGCCGTATCCTCCGGGTATGTGTACTCATATACTTTTCCGTTCTTATCCGTTACACGTACTTTGAGGCTTTCAATAGGATTATTTGAGGTAACTGTTGTTCCTTTGGTCCACTTGCCGCCATTTAAGCTATATTCTACCTTGCTGACCTTTACGCCTGTTGCTTCGGTCTTGATGGTTGCTTTATAGACCTTTACTGTCTTCGTTTTACCAAAGATCCAGAATCCTGTCCGCTGCTTCTGCGTCTCTTCCTTGACTGTTACACTGATCTTTACTCCGGATTTTGCAGGATTTGCTGCTCCACACTTCTTACAAGCGAGTTCGCTGCCCTCTTCGAAAACATGTGGTTCAGTTACTTCCTTACCGCAGTTCTTGCATACCTGTTTATGATTCTCTCCGTCCTTGCAGTCTGTCCAGCATTCTCCGTATTTATGCTCTCCTGTAACTTTCTCGTAAAGCTCTGCGCTTACACAGCAGGTGGAAAGCTTGCTTCCTTCCGTGGTCGTGCTCAGGTAGTATGTTGTGGTGACTTCCTTAGTTGTTGTCTTGCCTTTTCCTCCCCATCCCAGGATCCATCCGATGATTCCGTATGAGCCTCCTGATGATTTGGATGTCTGCGTGGTCTTGACTGTGGTATAGAACGCACCGTTCTTATATGTCCATGCAAAAGGCTCGTTGCTGAGCGTCAGCTTGCCGTCTGCCATAGCGAGATACTTGTCGTCGCTGTTCTTGATGCTCCAGCCGCCGTTATAGCTTGCAAAGGTGAATTCGCCATTGTCCTTGCCGCCCAGCTTCATGCCGAAAGTGCCTTTTTTAAGGCTGACGGTTTTTGTGTATTCGCACTCATCAACCGGTTTCTCCACGAAGATTGCCTTGATTGTGACATTGCTCTCCGGCATCGTGAAGCTGTTATCACTGATTTCAAATGTGCCGCTGACCACTTCCCAACGATCAAACTTGTAGCCGTCTTCTGCCTGCGGTACCAGAGTTACAGATGCGTCCGCTGCTGCGGTGGTAACATCGCTGCCGTCGACCTGGGCCTTGACGCTGCCGTGGGTATCATCGCTGGTCTGGAGATTGATGTTATAAACTCTCCCAAATATCGCCTTAACCTTGACTTCGTTGGACGGCATCTTGAATGTATTACCTGTAATGTCTTTTGCTTCCAGACCTCTGATGATCTCCCATTCCTTGAAAGCATAACCGTCTGAAGGAGTAGCAACCAATGTTACATCTGTATCAGGAGCAACACGTCCAGTTACATCTTTACCGCCTGTTTGAGCCTTTGCCGTACCATGTCCATCATCTTCGACGATGATATTGTGATTCGTATAAATATGCTCTTTGAAATGCGCCTTTAATGTCAAGGCTTCATCAGGCATGGTGACGGTAATCTCTTCGCTATACTTATAATCGGGTTCTGTTTCTGTTTCGCTAAGTGTAATGCCGCCGGAAACCACTTCCCAATAATCGAACTCATAATCTTCACTTGGTGTTGCATAGAAAGCTACACTTGTACTTGCCACTGCCTCGGATACTGTTGCTCCGTTTACCTTTGCTTCTGCTGTACCGTGGCTACCCTGCACCTGCGCGGTGACATTGTGGGGTAGCGGTTCAAAATTCGCCGTTACGGTAACGGGGTAGGCAGGCATTGTGAAAGTGTATTGGCCTGCGGTTTCCGTTGGGGTCAGTGTGATGCCCTTTGTTGTCTTGCCGTTATCATCACTATAAGTCGCTTTCAGGGTGTTTTCATTGTACTTGCAGCCACTTTTCGGAACGACTGTCAGGGTGATAGATGTACCCGCTTTCACAGGTTCCTTCTCAGAAACAGTCACCTCACCGTAATCGTTTGGGGTGAACGTCACTGATCGAGGAGCAGCCAGTTCCAGATGACCGGCTGAATTATAATTCACATATAAACTCGAATTATCCGAGAAGAAATATTTCAAATCATCCGCTGTGCCGTTGGTGGTCATCGCATCCGTAAGGTTTTTCTCAATCTTATCCTTCATATTTTGCGTGGTCAAGCCAATCAGCATCTCCGCTGCCGGTTTATCAACACCGTTACCGCCTGATTCAGTGGAACCGGTGCCGATGGTTATGTGGACAGCATTCCATTTCGGATTGAGATTATTCGCTGCGCCCGATACTGTATTGCCGGTGATCTTGGCTGTACCGCCTACGGTGAAGCTACCATCTGTATACACACCGCCGCCGCTGTGTTGGGCGGTATTTTCGCTGATCGTGCCGCCGGTCATGGTAAAGCTGCCGCCAGACTGATACACGCCGCCGCCTTGGCTGCCGGCGGTATTGTTGCTGATGGAACCGCCGGTCATGATGAAGGTGGTGGGTCCCATTTGCACGCCGCCGCCGCTCCCGCTGGTGGCTTTATTGTAGCTGATGGTGCCGCCATTCATGGTAAAGCTGCCGCTAACCAGGTTCAAACCGCCGCCGCTGCTGCTGGCGGTATTGTTGCTGATGGAACCGCCATTCATGGTAAAACTGCCAACATTCAGACGCACGCCGCCGGTGCTGCCGGTATTGCCGCAGATGGAACCGCCATTCATGGTAAAGCTGCTTCCGTCACGCACATCCACGCCGCCGCCGCTGCTGCCGGTTTTATTGCCGCAGATGGAACCGCCGTTCATGGTAAAGCTGCCTTTACTCACATACACGCCGGCGTACGCTCCTCCGGTGATGACACCGCCGGTGACGGTGTGCTTGATAGCATCGCCCTCCAGCGTGTCGTCCCAAGTCCACAGACCGTTGTCGTCACCAAATTTATGGGTTGTGGTTGTGTTGCAGTCATAAAGATTCAGCGTTACTCCATTCGTCTTATCATCACCATCAATCCAAATAACCCTGTCGCCTGTTTTTTGAATCACGTGTCCGCTCAGGCAGAGGTTGGTGGTTCCCTCCGGAACCTCCCATGGATTGGTCAGAGTCACGTCATGTGTCAGATAATATGAACCTGCAGTGCTGGGAAGCGATGTCCATTCACTTTCCTCATCGCCCCAGTTTGTCCATGTCCCGGACGGATGCGTTCCGTCACAGGCACCGCACTCACACAGACCGTTTGTATAGCTGTGAGTATGCTCGCCCGCCGCAAATGACACAGTGGGCAGCAGCGAGACTATCATGATTGCCGCTAAGAGAATACTTAAAATTCTTTTTCTCATTGTTGAATTTCCTTTCGTAAAATTGTATATCTATGTCCTCAGGCAAAGCCTGTTATTCATATTTCAGTCGTTCACCCGCCGGGATCAAGCCCCGTAGGGAACGCAAAAAAACCGCCGCGCTCACAGGGGGGATGCCCCCGTGAATGTGTCGGTCTTTTGATAGTATCGGAATATTTTCCCGCAAAAAGGGGTTGACAAAACAGCGTAGTTCCGCTACGCTTGCTTGCTTGCTTGCTTGCTAAGATTTTGCCCGCTTCATGCAGCATTTGTCAACTCTTTCCCTTCATCTATTTTCTTATATCCAGGCAGTTTAAAGGCATTCATTTTCTGCCCGTATACGTTTCCTATTATCTCACTTTTTTGCTGTTAGTTCAAGAGTCCTTTTAATTCTTCTTTGTGTATTTCTATCCACGCTTCAACGAGTTTTTGCTTTACCTTTGGAATATCTCCTTCAATAATGTTTCCATCAAAATCATAAACAGCATCTTC
>JAUNOA010000039.1 GCA_030531245.1 Lachnospiraceae bacterium | reverse complement strand
AGCAGGAAAGTCTATGTCCGTAATCAACCATCACATAAAATTTGTGATTGAACCGTTATTATAACAAAAATCTTATCCGAATACCCGATGAGCATACTCTGTTGATATCTTCAGCAATTCATTATAATACTCTCCGGCGTTTACTTTTTCATCTGAAAGCATAATAAGAGGTATGGCGATTACTTCCGGTGCCAATGCCTCCATTGTCTCCCTGTACTGCTCAATCGCTTTCTCAGGAAAATCATACGAGAAATATACTATCTTTCCCGGAAAATATTTTCTGATATTTTCAAGGTCTACAGACGAATACTGATACGCAAGATTTACTCCTGCAAAATCTTTATGCTGATTGCAATACTCAGCAATACATGGGTTAGGTCCGCAATTATGCATAAGTCCTGCGCCGTACCTGTCATAAATTTTCCTGTTTGCAGGGATATCAAACTGTCTGAACATTTCCGGTGAATATGCAGTGCAAAGGTCTGCACTGGTATGCCCTTTCCTTCCTTCCGGGCACCATCTGAAAAAGAAATCCGTAGATGTCATATTGTTAATGTCACCTACTATTTCAATTGCAGCGTCCGTCTCTTCCATGATTGCCTGATTGATAATGTCCAGCAGATGCGTAACAGCTTCCGGTTCTTCGACCATTGATATAAAAAGTTCTTCACTTCCTATAAGATCCATGGCCACACTCATGGCACCATTGTTATCCATTCCGGAAAGATAAACACATCCCCCTGTTCTCTCATAGAAATACTTAAGGCGCTCCAGATAGTATTTTGAAAATCCCGTGTTTCGCATATCCGGAATTTTAAGATCATACGTTTCCTCTATTGAAGCAAAAACTCTGCCTCTGATACCCGGAGTCTGCTGCGGATTCTCTCCCTTATATACCTGTGCTCCAAACGCATTTGATACACCTACACATCCCACATCAACAAAAGCACAGGGAATATAATCATCAGGAAGCAGTTTCAATGACTGTTCGCAGGAATACATTCTCAATTCGAACTGCTTGTCATGATTATAAAGAATATCATGCATGGTGTAACCGAAAGGATTATAGTCCAGACTCAACGCTATCGGAATATGCTCAACCTTCTCGTAATTCCACGCACGACGAATCTGCTCGCGTCTGCGCTCGAGCTCCTTCTTATCATATTCTGCAATGTATTCTGCGCGTATATCAATCATAGTCTTATTTCTTCAAAAAAGTCATTGCCCTGTCTATCCATCCAGGCAAAGCATCTTCGTGATTGTAATCGTAATAAATAACTTTTTCCTTCGGGCCTGCAAAATTATTGAATACTGCGAACTGTGAAGCCGGAGGAATGAAACGGTCCTGTAATGTAATTTCCATCAACACGGGATTCTTTACACGTTTTGCAAAATTAACACAGTCTATGTAACTTAATGTTTCCAGCATTTCATCCACATTTTCGTGAAGATGATCATAACGTCTGAAATACTGCCCAATCTCGCTGTATGGTGATCCCGGATTTTCAACCGAATGATAATTACTTTCAATTACATACGGAAAATCCGAAAGAAAATTGCTTCCGCAGACTGTTTTTTTAATGCCCCCATGGAGTGCGCTGCACGCTACTGATAATGCGCCTCCCTGAGATGTTCCGTATGTTGAAATTGCATCAGCATCTACTTCGGGGAATTTCTCCACAATCTGCGCAAGCTCCAATGTATCAAGATATATTCTTCTAAAGGCAAGCTGGTCAGCGCCCTCTCTCATGCCCCGCATTATCAGCCCGTACATGATCCAAGCCTGAGGATTTTGAACACAGTCACGGCTGTCACTGCCCTCGCCCCTGCAGTCCAACGCAGCAACACACATCCCTTCTGCTATAAAATGCAGATACATAGTCCAGTCCATACTTGCTATGGTATACCCGTGGAACCAAAGTACACATGGATGCGGCCCCGGTGTCTTAGGTCTAAGGTATTTTGCAGTAACCCTGGCTCCGCCAACACCATTGAAGCTGAGTTTATAACAGTCCGCTGAGCGGCACTCAAATTCTGCTTTTTCAAGTTTGACATCAGGATCAATATCATCAAGAAGAGTTTTTGCACGGTCCCAGTATCCGTCAAAATCTGCAGCTTCAACCTCACTGCCATAATACGCTTCTAATTCTTCCAGGTTCTTTCCATCTGCTGAAAAGACTTTCATTTATTTTCTCCTTTAACTTTTCGTGATGCACTTATAAACAATACTACACTTATTGCCATTACAATTAAAGTAAGACTCATGGAAGTCTGAAGTTCCATAATCTTAGATGCCAGTCCAATATAAACACTTGCCAATGCTGCGGCTATTATTATATCATCTAATGAGCCTGCAAAGGAAATAGTTATCGCAGAAATCATCGCAATGAAAAATGCCAGAATCAGCTTTGTCCTGTTTTCTGTTTTTCTGAATACCAGTTTTTAAAAATTCCGGAAATGCTTACCTTTTTCTTTTTTATTCAGCTATTGTAACAATCACGCTTATTTGCATAGTACTATAAAAGCATATCGCTTGCGATATGTCCGTGCCGAGCGCAGTCGCGTCAGCGACATATTTCCTTTCGCGCGAGTGTGCATCCCGCGGAGCGTTTATATAATAGGAAATGCAAAGCAATTTCCTATTATATAAGCAAAGTCGGAATACATAGGCACCAAAAATGCCTGCATAATTCCGACTGCGCAAATATAATACATTGATTGAATTAGAGAAAATCTTTTAGTCAATTTCTGATTCCATCATCCCTTGACTGCTCCTGCTGTAAGCCCTTCCATAAACTGCTTCTGCAGGAACAGATACAGAATAGTAAGCGGCAATGTAATTATGATAACTCCCGCAAAGATGATCGTGTATTGTGATCCGTGCTGACCGCTGAACATAAGAAGTCCGTACGGCAGCGTTCTGAGTTTCTCCTTACTGATAAGGATAAGCGGGAACAGCATATCATTCCAGATGGTAACCATATTGAAAATAAGGCATGTTGCCACCGCACTTCTGCAAAGTGGGAACATAATGTTCCAATATAGCTGAATTTGTGAACATCCGTCAATTACAGCGGCCTCCTGCAGATCCCACTGTATCTCCTCCATAAATCCATAGAAAATAAAAATCGTAAACGGAAGCTCATATGCCGTGTGAACCATAATAAGTCCAAACAGAGAATTCATAAGCCTCATTTTGCTCATCTGCAGCGCCAGCTGCACAATACCGACCTGGGTAGGAATCGAGATACCGATTACAAACAGATAATATATCGGTTTACTCATCTTAAGGCCCAGTCTGGTAAGCGCAAATCCACCCATACTTCCCAGAAATGTCAAAAGTATCAGTGAGCCTCCCGTTACGATAAACGAATTGAGATAATACTCTTTCAGATGTCCGTCCACAAAAGCTTTGACATAATTATCAAGCTTAAATGATTCAGGAAGTCCGAAGATATTGTCATAAAGTTCAAACAGCGATTTGAATGAGCCTGATATTACCATATATATCGGGAATAATATCAGCAGTGCAAAGAAAACGAGTACCGCATATTTTGCTATCTTGGCACCAATGTTTTTTTTATTTGTTACCATATGCGTCCTCCTCTCATCAATCTTTCTTTCTCATTGCGAATAACTGGATAAATGTAATAATGGATACAACCAGCAGAAGTACTACCGAGATTGCCGAACTCAGTCCTACGTCACTGTAAGCATAAGCTTCCTTGTACAGCAATGTGGACAATACCTCAGAGGTATGCGTTGCTCCTCCGTTCGTCATAACATATACGAAATCAAATGCTTTAAATCCACCTATAGTCGTAAGAACAAGTACAATTACCGTTGTTGATCTTATGAGCGGTATTGTTATATGTATAAGCTGCTTCCATGCGGATGCACCGTCCAGGCTTGCACTTTCGTACAGCTCTATCGGAACGTTCTGCAATCCTGCTATGAATAAGACAACTGACTGTCCGATTCCAATCCAAACATGAACTGCTGTAATTGCGTAAATTACTATTTTTTCATCTGATAGCCATGATTTTCGAAGAGCGCTCAGTCCTATTATTCTGAGGAACTCATTTAATGCACCGAAGTTCGGATCATAAATAAAGCCCCAGATAAGACCTACTGTGGTAGTTGCCATAATGGCCGGCAGAAAATATATAGTTCTGAATACATTATGGACTCTTGATTCTTTATAAACCAGGATTGCCAGAATGAATCCAAACAAGGTCTGGAAAATCACCAATGTCACCGTATATTTTATGGTATTTACAAATGCCATTCTGAATACACGGTCTCCAAACAGCTTTTTAAAATTATCAAGTCCGACAAACGGTTTCTCTGACGAAAGTCCGTTCCACTGGAAAAAGCTGTTGTAGAGCGCCGATACATTCGGTGCTATAAAAAATATGGAATAAATAAGCACAGGAAGAATCAGGAATAAATATCCCGTGAGCTTTCTGCTGTCTATTATTTTCTTCTTTCCAATCATTTAGTTTTCTCTCTTTTAATAACTGCAGGGGCAAAACCCCTGCAGCTTTTGTGTTTACTGTAAAGCATCAATTTCTGTCTGCGACTTTGCAATTTCCTCGTCAAGGTTCTTTCCACCCTCTGCCATACGTACACAAAGGTCTTCTACGATACCCATAAGTTCAGAATTCTCAACATAAGTATCTGGCCAATCTGCCGGTTTCGGTCCCATTACGTCAGAAAGCATCTGAAGTGCAGGAATATCAAGTGTTACGCCCTGTACTGTTGAAGGCTGAACTGTAGCGTTGCAATAAATTGCCTCGCCTTCCGGAGAATAGAAGAACTCAACGAACTTCTTTGCAGCATCAAGCTTTGTTGTGTTTGCAGCGATACTCATGTTCTGGCCTGCAGCTGAGATACCCTGGCCCTGTCCTGCAGTATTGAAAATCGGCATTGCGCCGAACTGGAGATCAGGATTCATATCCATAAGAGTTGCAACTGTCCAGTTACCATCCATAAGCATTGTTGCCTTTCCTGAAGCGAAAAGTGAAATGCCTGACTCATAATTCGTACCTGTAAGGTTCTCCTGGAAAATACCATCGTCAACCATCTTTGCTACATCACCAAATACTTTCTTGTAAAGGTCATCTGCAAGAACAGCATCGCCTGTCTCAAGATCATGAAGTGCATTTGGATTCTCTGGAGCATAGTCACAAAGGAGTGCCTCATAAAGAATATCTGCTACCCATGCCTCACCAAAACCGATTGCGATTGGCTGATAGCCTGCATCCTTTGACTTCTGAGCGGCAACCTTAAGTGACTCGTAATCAGTCGGAACGTCGATTCCAAGTTCCTCGAAAAGTGCTGTGTTGTAGAATGTAACGAATGTGTTGCATGTTTCCGGAAGGCCGTACTGCTTTCCGTCAACCTGGCCGACACCAAGAACACCAGGTGTTACATTTGCGTAAAGTTCAGGCTCCATCTCGTAGCAGTAACCTGCATCAACAAGTTCCTTAAGGTATGGACCCGGATGATCCATGAATACGTCTGCGCCCTCACCGCTGAGAAGGCGGGCTTTAAGTACTGCATAGTACTCTGTAAGGTCATTTGATGTAACTTCCATGTTGACCTTAATGCCGGGATTCTCATCTTCGAATGCTGCAATCATCTCATTAAGAACATCGATATCCTCTGTTCTCCATGTAACGTAAGAAAGCTCAACAGGACCTGATGTTGCTTCTGCTGCAGGTGCTGCTTCACCTTCTGCTGCTTCTGCTGCAGGTGCTGCTGCAGGAGCTGCTGCTTCTGTCTCTGCTACTGCAGGAACGTTTCCGCTGTCACCGCAAGCGGCAAGTGTTCCTACGAGCATAACTGCCAGTAACAAACATACAATCTTTTTCATACTTTTTCTCCTTGTAGATTTATATTGCTTTAATATCTATTATCATTGCGGAATACCGTTTCGCACAATCGATTCGGATTCCGTAGTTAACAATATCCTCTCCACTCATTTCAGCTGATGTTCCGTCATAAAACTCAACCGAATATTTTCTGCCCGTGTCAATACCCTTTGGGAATGCATAATAGCTTTCCGCATCATCCGTCAGTCTGAAGGCAAATACCAGGCTTTCTCCGAGTTTTTCACTCTCGAGCTGAATCAATGTCCAACCTGTTATATCATTCATAAGCTTAGGCTCTGTAAGAAGATGCGCTATCGAAGTCTCAAGCAGTTCCTTATGCTCAATTCCGTAAAGATTGGCCTTGCGTATGATTTCCTGATTTTTCTCAGAAAATGCAGCCAGGTCCGCGCTGAATCCGTACTCACCTAAAAGATTGCATGCCATGACAAAATCAAGATTATAATCTACTGTCTGCTCCCACCATGCATCACCACAGGTGATAACCTTTGTTCTCTTATCAATATCATGATCAGTATACGTATTGACCGGGAATTTAACCTCCTGTGCTACTATCCAGCTGCCCATGTATGCCGGCGTCATTCGCATGGCGACATTCTGTCGTGACCTCAGTATCTCCAGAGGATGAACCGTGTCGCTTACGAAATGTCCGTGATACAGGTTGAAAACATTGGCTATGTCTGTTCTTGCACCGCCTCCGGCACATCCCTCAAATGAAACCTGAGGATTTCTTTCCTGGAATTCCCTGTAAAGCTCACGTTCGGCAATATAGTAATAATAGTAATTTGTTCCCGTAAGGTCACGGTACATATCGGTGTTATAATCAAGCTTCATCCACTTAAGGTCATACGTCTGTACAAGTCTGGAAAGCTCATTAACGATATACTCTCTTACTTCCGGTTTAGTCAGATCATAAATCACCGCATCTTCATCCATAAACCAGTCCGGATGATTCTTATAGACATCTGTTTCACGTCCAGCTCTCTGGGGTTCCATCCATAATCCGAAATCCATTCCGTTTTCCCGGACATAATCAGCAAATTCCTTCATATTTCCGTGGAATGCTCTTGTCGTGTTCTCCTGCCAGCATCCAACCTGATTTTCCCAGTCTACCCCTGTTCCGAACCAGCCTGCATCTATTACAAATGTCTTTATTCCCAGTTTTTTTGCAACGGGAACCTGCTTCTTCAGTACTTCTGCATCAAGAACGTCATAGTTATAGAACCACGTGTTGAATACCGGGTCCGGAATATGGCGTCTCGGATACCTCGGAAGAATATATCTCTGTATTGCTTCTCCGCAGTTTTTAAGATCCCCGTCAAAAGAATACATGAGAATTTCAGGCATTTCCAATTCGGTCTCTGCAGCAATTCCAAGTCTCAGTCCTGCATCGGAAAGCCCCGCTTCAATCACTGTATAACCGGTCCTGTGTCCCGCTATTCTGCGGAATCTGATGACCCAGTCGCCGATTGGAAGCACATGGAATGCCACAGCCTTTCCCGTATTCCTGCTGCGAAGACATGCAAACGGTGTACAACTTACTGTAGAAGATCCGGCTGAATTCGTAAGCTCAATATTTCCCGAAGCAAGCTTCATCCACTCGCCCTGGTTTTCAGCGCACCATGCGGTGTATTGGCCATATATCTCAAAATCATTTCCGTAAACCGGAATTCTGGACATACAGGAATAAATCACATGATCCTGTTTATCTGTATTCTTTACATATGGCTTTATACTGATAATCCCTGTTACATCATCAACTTCGTAATCAACCCTTACTTCAAAAGGTCCGGCACTAAGCAGGAACCGTGAATCTCCGGTTTTCTCCGCTTTAAATTTATCTCCGTCAAATCTTCCCGCATCCGTATCCAGAAAAAATGTACCGTTACATTCCGGAATAGGTGCCTCTGCAGCCGCATTTCCGAAGAAATTTTTCCACTCTAATTTTCTGTTTTCTTCATCAAAACTGAGGACAACTCCTCTGCTTTTTTTTCCTGCCAGTTTAATCAGACTCATCATGATTCCTTTCAGCGTATCTAAAGCGCTTTAACATTATAATAATCTGTGCATTTTTATTATTCAATTAAAAAATAAATATTGTTAATATAGCATAAAATTACAGCTCTGTTTTGTAAAACTTGCCTTGCGGCGAATGCCGAAATCACCTGTTTTTACTAAAATTACTAAAGTTTAATAAATAAATTGTTTTACAAAATAAGAATCGCTATAATTGTCAGTATTAATATATATTAGGAATGGACTCTATGGAAAAGCTCACTATCAATGACATAGCAAAACTCGCCGGGGTTTCACCTGCTACCGTATCACTCGTTATGAACGGAAGAAAAGGTATCAGCGAAGCTACACGCGAAAAGGTTCTTTCAATTATTGCAGAAACCGGTTTCAAGCCGAACGCTCACACAAGGCGCCTTACCCTGAAGAAAAGCTTCACTGTAAGTATTGTGATGCGACAGCGTTCATGTGCTCTCTTCAATTTTTTCTCAATGGAATTACTGATGGGAATTTTTCAAGAAGCAAGACGTCTTGGGTACAATATCAATTTCTCCACAGTAGATGCCAATAATGACTTTTCACAGATTCTCGATGCCGTAAGCACCGGTGCGTCCGACGGAGCAATTTTCATACAGGCATATGAACCTACTGTAATCGATACTTTGGAAAAAGAAAAATTTCCGTTTATTTGTGTTGACTCACATCTTAAACAGGATGGAAAGCATCCCTGCATGGATGTTGATTATTACCATGCAGCATATCTTGCAACAGAGTACCTGATTTCCCGCGGGCACAGGAGCATTGCATTCATAAGCTCCGATGACTCATCTGAATACTTTATGAGAAATTTTACCGGTTACACCGATGCTCTTAAAGACCACGAGCTTGTATGCAGACCGGAATGGATTCAAAAGGGTGCAGATCCTGAAGTACCTACTCCCGGCTGTATGGATAATCTGCTCAACTGCAAACACCGTCCCACTGCTGTATTCTGTACCGGTGACATGCTTGCGGTTGAGGCAATCAACCGTATTCACAAAGCCGGATTGAGAATTCCTGATGACATATCCATCATTGGCCTGGACGACCTTATAGTGTCTGAGTACCTCAATCCCCCTCTGACAACCATGACTGTAGACAAAAACCAGATGGGCATTGATTCAATGAATATCCTTTATCGGATGATTAATAAGCAGGCTTATAAACAGGTTAACATGATTGATGCAAAAATCATTGAGCGTTCTTCTGTCCGTAACCTGTCTTTACAACAATAATCGGATCCACTGAAATCGCCTCGGCAACTTCTTTTGCATCATCAAGGGCTACATCGGCCTGTGCCTGGAACGTAAATGACATCTGTCCTGATGCATTTGCACCGAAGTTTGTATCCCAGATATTATCATACAGCCTGACATAAATATCATTTGCAGGACCTTCAGTTTCGGTCTTTCTGGAAACAACACTGGTATTTCCAAATGTTACCAAAGCATTGTCCCTGCAATTCATAAACCAATTGCTGTCATAATGCATCCATCCGTCAATAGCATAGAAATCCATACAGCTGCCCGGCAGCTGTTCTTTTTCCGGGATGAACAGTTTTCCTGCATTTGAAACGTGAGGAAGATTCCTGCTGCCGGGCGCTTCAAATTCCAGGAACATCACGGATGGCTCAAAGCTTGATATTCTGTTCATCCTGAATTCCAGCTTAACATGACTCACTGCCGGATTGATTGACAGTATTCTCTTTCCGAACTTTATAGATCTGTGCATTATCAGCTGCTCAAATCTTATTTCATCTCCGGCCTGTATTCTTCTTGTAGGACCGTAAACGGCTCTGACTTCCTTTAAGTGTTCTTTTCTTAAGGCCTTACGCTCCTCTGCATTATCATTTTCAAAAATATCCTTCAGTGTCCATCGCGGTGAAAATCCGTCTGCTTCAACACTTAATAAGTCCCCGAAAATTCCGTCTATGACGGGCGCTCCGTCTCGTGGAAATTCAACTTTACAAGGCCATCCTGAAGAATCAACTTCAATCTGCACCTCTTCGTTCAGTTTACCGGAATTTTCACATTCATCCTCTTTCGGTATGAAATGCAGGCAGGACTGCGGCGGTATCACAACCGAACCGAATCTGACAGCCTGTCTCTCACATTTATCACTGAATGTATGTGATACATTTTCCTCACCAAACTCACTTTCGCTTGCCGGGCGCAGAAAATTAGCTATTCCGTCTATATACTCCAACGTAAAGCTCTCTCCTGTTTCCTCACATATTACACTGCGATAATTTCCACGCATGCATCCGAGCGGCAATTCAATAGTCCTGCACATAGAAAATTCTGTAGGATTCCAGATGATTATTTTGTTTTTTTCTGCATCCGCCAGTGGTCGGACTCTGTCGGCTATAAGACATTTTGCACTATCAAGTGCCCGGTATGTATATATATTTTTCTCGGCAACCTGAGAAATATTGGCAAAAGAATACGGATTGGATACACTCTGCCAGGATGAGAAACAGTGTTCATCATACATGCAGACATTTTCCAATGCTTCTGTATAATCCTTTTTCTGCTCTTCTGTCATAGGACCGAAAACAGGTGATTTTGCAACTTTCAGAAGTCTTTTTGCTTCTCTGTTGATACTCATTTCCACAGGTGCGGATGCATTGCCGTTGGCCCACCAGTCAATCCACTCTCCGGAATATGTTTTTATATTATCTCCCAGTTCTTCCTTAACCATTTCCATTGCCTGAGTAGCAGTGGCAAGGACAAGTCGCGGCTCATAGCCCTTTTCGTTCCATGCCTTTACAAAATCTACAAGCGGATAGAACGGAGGGTCATTATCCACACGCCACTGACTTGTTACCGAAACGGGGAGTACTGATAACTCATAACCACCGAAGACTCTGTTCTTTGTAAAACCGTCGGTCTCTGCAACTTCAGCATCTACTGTTCCTTCAATCATTGCGATGTTCTGAAGGCAGAGTCTGTGTGCTTCTTCAAGTGATGCATCATCACATGCCCAAATATCTCCTGCTTCCGGCTTTCGGTAGCGCATGTCGGAATAATCCGGAACCGGTCCCTCCCTCCAGTTTTTATTAAACATGAATGTACCGTTATTGTATGAAGAATTAAGCCATACAAACATATTCTTGTCCGGCGCTATTTTCCAGTTAAAAGCAGTAGGTGTAGGCATCGGCGGAGCCCCATAATATGAATTCGGACCTATAAAAAGGTTCCTCACACCCTTGTCATATGCGGCTTCCATTCCATATGTATGCATTCCGTTGACGTCAATCTGCATCACGGAACGTATGCTGCATTTATCCCAGAGTTCATCCGGGATCCAGTTCATGACTCTGTCCCACTCATCCTTATCCAAAAATGCTGTTACATTGAATGCTGTTCCGGTAATTTCAAGGCGTCCTGTGTTTACAGCCGCAAAAAACTTTTCCTTCTGTTTGTCAGAAGCCCGATGCCACCACTGCCGTACAGGATACAACTGTTCCTGCGTCCAGGCGAACTTCGCTCCTTCCGGATAATCTGATGACTTAAGAACATAATCTGCTGCCATGTCAATGTATTTGACATGTTCTTTCTTGGTCCTCTGCGGATGATCCGTATATCCGAAATCGGTATGAACATGATGTACTATCGATATGGTTTTGATTGCCATGATTAATCCCTCAATCGTATAATGTAATATTTTTAGTTATTAAACCGCTTTAATAGCTTTATTGTATAACACAATTCTGAGGATTTCTATATGAAATAAGTTATAATATACTATTCCATGCCGGGAACTATTAAGTCTTAGATTTTAACTACACAATTCTCTTCAAGAGATTTCTTTGTTGCAAGGATGATCTGAATGACATTACGTACATCAACCGCTTTGATAGGAACTTCTTTATCATTGATGACAGCATCAACAAATGCATCTATCTCTCCTGAGAATCCATCCATTTCAGCTGCTGCAACACTTTCACAGCCTTCTTCGCCTGCCGGGTACCATGTGAATTTCTGATTGACCTCTGCATCGTTAATATTAGCGCCTGCACTTAATAAATACTGGAAAGTACCCTTATCTCCGGTTCCTCTCATTTCAACGGAAAACGGAAAGTCACCTGTCATCTCAAGAGATGTCTCACAAACTGCTTTTGCACCGCTTGCCCATGTAAGAGTTGTTGCTACATGGTTCCAGCAATCCGTACCGGATTTCCAACCGGTTGCATAAACTGATTCAGGCATTCCAAAATTCCAATAAAGGTTGTCAATGTCATGAATATTCAGGTCATAGAGTCCACCGCCTGATGCATTGACATCACGATGCCATGTGCTCCATGTTGGATGCTGGCAAAGTCTCTTCTCATAGAAGAAGTGAACATTTCCGAGTTTTCCGCTCTTGATAAAGTCATGGATCTTATTAGGTTCTCCCATGAATCGAACAACCTGAGCGGCCATAAATTTAACATTTGCCTTCTCACAGGCAGCAATCATTCTATCGAAGGATTCAACCGTAAAAGTAACCGGCTTCTCACATAAAACATGGCATCCCAGCTCTGCGGCCCTGATTGTATACTCTTCATGAAGATTTGTAGGAACACAGATATCAACGAAATCTACTTTGTTTTCATTACATGCATCTTCAATCGTCAGATAATGTCTGCATCCTTCACCAACTTTTTCAATAAAAGGAGTTGCGTGTTCAGCCGTACGGCAGACAACTCCAACGACCCTTACATCCTTATTTTTCAGCAAAGCATCGACATGATTCCCGGCAATATATCCGGCACCGATCAACACACAATTTAACATAACTGATTACCTCCCGATTTCCTTTCTTTTGCTGCCATAATAAGAGGCCTCCTATGATTTATTTTACCATACCCTGTAGAAAGGTGCCTCAGTATTTGGTGACGCATGCCCGACGATGACGAGAAAAATCGTGATTGCTTTTGCGATGTCCAGATAATCATACCGCTTTCTTGCTTTTTCCAATACTTCTCCTCCTAATAGTGAAGATAATTTTCGATTCTGTGAGTGCACGGTTTTTGAGGCAATAGTCTTATTCCCCGTTTATTTCTGGATCAAATCTTCCATTTCACAACCCAGGGTTCGTGCAATCCGGTACAGTGTGTCCGCACTTGCTTTGTTTATATCTTTATTTCGCTGTTCATACATTTGAATGGATCGCAGGCTGACTCCCGACATTTTTGCCAGCTCTGCCTGGCTGCATCCGTAGTAAGTGCGTATACGTTTCAGATTTGTCTCCGGAAATATCTCCTTTATCCTTGCATCCGCTATATCTGCAAATTTTGAAACATCTGCTTCATGGAGAGTGAAATACATTTTGTGAAGATCATCAAAACTTAATGCTTTAAAGATCGTACTGTATTTTTTTCCGGACCACCACTGATAATATGCAACAACCCATCCGATCCAATATTCCGCAGATCTGCTGAACTTTTCCGAAGATTCAGCCGTCGGTTCCTTCCCTGTCGTTTCCGCCATTATTTCTTTAACCAGTTCGACCCCGCTTTTCCCGGCAATTACCGACGGTTCGGCATTTTCCATTTTTTTGCTTATCGAACTGACAACAAACAGATTTATAAACTGCTCACCTGGAATTTTACAAGTATTGATCGCATAATCAAAAGCTTCTCCCAGTGCAGACTGTGCATTACTTAGATAATTTTCCCTGTATGCGTGGATCATCATTTTTAATACCGCCTCTTACTATGTCCTGTATATACAAACCATCATTTTCTTTTTCAAGCATTTTCATATAAGAACTGTTTGCTTCGTCATTTCTGTTTTTACGGATAACATAATATTTTTCTTTTTCTGCTACAGCAAAGCCTTCGTACTTAATCTTTGAAAATGCAAACTGTGATTTGATAACAATCTGTTCTCCCTGCTTTCCCAATCGCATCGCCTGTGCCAACTGCTCAACAGTAATTCCGTTGTTTAGAAATGATTCTGCATAATCAAAGTACGAATCATCCGCACGATAACCGATTATCAAATCAAATGCATTAACGTTGACCCCGAAATTTTCTATCAGATATCTCTTTGCTTTTCTTGCGACCGGAGTCTTTATCGAAAAAGTCCTATGCTCAACCAGTACTGCTATCCAGTTCAAAACAGTATATTCGGGACTGTTTAAATTAAGCACTTTCATGTATTCAGTATTCAATGAATACTGATTCGAAAAACCATCCCGAAGAGAGGATACCGCCCATTCCTTTGCCAGTTCCTCACTTTCCGTACAGTAAAAGCCAAGGCCAAAGTCGTTATTTGTTTTTCCTTCTCCGAACACCGGTGTTTCTATTATTTTTTCAGAACCATGAAATATGGTAAGCTCTTTTTTCATAATAAAGGCCTCCGTTATTGTCCCGCCGATATTGTATCACTACGGTGATAGTGCGTCAACTTTAATGTTGCCTGGTTAAGGTAGGTACCGACTACTTAACGTTTACTTATGAACTGGTCGCTTCATCACCAATAGTTCTGCCTGGGTTTAATTTAATATCCACATTTTCAAACGGTTTAACTTAGATTATAACTTATCCCAGTAGCCTGTTTCATGATTCCAATCTAGTTTAAACACATCACCTTCTCTTATTGATACCACTATCGGTTGCAGAAAATCTTTCAACCGAGATACCACCACCGAAAAATCCAATCTTTCGATTGCCTTCTTCTTTTCGGTAAATGCTCTCCATCTTCGAATTCGTACTGTATCATCCGAGAACCCTGGTTCGAATGCAATAATATCATCAAATCCAGTTCCCCTATGTTCAAATGTTTCAATAATAGCTTCCTTCAATTCTTTTCCGTCAAGATTAAAGTGCTTAGCTATCTGATAAATGTCATAGAAATCTTTATATCTGCTATTAGCTAATCCCAGCGATACGATGGCTTCAAATTTTTCAGCAATTACAGAGTAAATGGAATAGGCATACACTTTCGGTGCATCCATATTTAACAGCACAGGAAAATCCATTTCTATGCTATCCGGATATATTACATCACCAAAGCCAATGTCGATAGATACCGGAATCCTTGTTCTATCAAGGTGAGCCGTTATGTACACATTTACTCCATGGTATTTTTTGAATTCGGTGATATTCTTTACAACCATTGAATTCATGTCATAGGTTAAAGCATCGTCGGCATTTATCGAAAACACTTCCTTAAAAATTTCTGTTATCTTCTCCGGATTATTCTGTACTTTCCGTCCAAGCAGATCAATATCTACTGTTGCTCTTGGAAATGCTCTTCCAAATATAGCATATAGAAATATTCCACCCTTAAGTACAAAATGTTCTGAGTATTTTGAGATTGATAACCTGTAAATGGATCTTTCCATCGCATATGATACCAGGTTATCCTGCATAGTCTTTCCTTCCTGCTTTGAAAGGTTATTTAATCTTGCCTTTACGGATATTGCATTTGTCATACCAGTACCTCCAGGTAGGTTTTAAGAATATCTCCGCATTTCAGATTTTCAGCATAACGAATCAGCTTATTTAGATCTCTCCTCCTGCTGTCGAGATAGTTTTTCAGTATCTCCTTAGTTTCTTCAATTCCTACATTATCCCTGTAAAATACTATATCGCAAACTGTTTTTTCAGGATCATATATCCTAAATTTATTTCCGTTGTTATTAATAACCTGCACGCCTTTTTCATATCTGTAATCTGTATAATAATGCAGCTTAATGTTTGGCCATTCCGGAAGGGTTGACACTTTCGCCTTTCTCGGTATCGCTACATCAATTGAATCCGGTCTGAATGTAGTCAGATTATAATACACTGCAGCACTCATAAGGCATATAACCCCATCCGGTACATAGGCATAAGCGTAGTAGAAATCTGAATCATCACCGTTAAATTCCAGATTCTCATAGGTCTTTTTATTGATTTTCTCAAGCTTCCCGGCATCAACCATCTGATTGATTTTATACTGTGAATACCCCAACGCCTTCAGTGTATCCAGCGGATAGAACTTTATGCTGTTTACTATCTGTTCCTGCATATTATATGTCCTTCTCGATTTTACTATAATTCGGCATTTATGTATATTGCCGAATTATGATAAAATTATAATTCCGTCTTTATCTGTTGTCAATATCTCTGCACTTGGAGATTGATGTGAGGTTGTTCTCTATCTTTGTCAAATACGTGAATATATTATAAAATACTTGCACCTCCATTCCGCTTCGCTTCATGTCGGTCACGATCGCCTCTTTGCTTTCACGCAACACGAGGCATGCTAACCTCGAATCCGCTCACTTCGTTCGCTTCTTCTCGGTCACGATCGTC
>JAUNOA010000006.1 GCA_030531245.1 Lachnospiraceae bacterium | reverse complement strand
AGGAAAGTCTATGTCCGTAATCAACCATCACATAAAATTTGTGATTGAACCATTAAAAAAATAAATTAAATTACAGGAACAGATAATATATGAATGGTGGAAACAATCAAAGCAGTAAAGTTATAAAAACTCTGTTATTGGCGGCCCTGCTTACTTTCATCGTCATGAGTTTTATGAAGAGCAATCTCCTGAACAGTTATACTCAGGAGCTTCCTTATAATGAATTCATGAAGATGGTAGAGGATGAAAAAGTCGAATCGGTAATTATCGAAAACGATCAGATAACAATCAAGGCCAAATCAAATGTGGAGAATTACTCTCCCATGGCAGAGTACTATACAATCAGAGTGGATGATGATCCGACCCTGGTGGACAGACTGTATAAAGCCGGTGTTGATATGAGAAGAGAGAGACAGGATACAGCCAATCTTATTCTCACAATCGTAAACATCGGACTTCCGATCCTGTTCTTCTTATTCCTTTTCGGATTTATGTCCAAGAAAATGGGCAGCGGCGGAGGCATCATGGGTGTCGGAAAGTCAAACGCCAAAGTTTATATGCAGAAGAAGACAGGTGTGACATTTGCGGATGTTGCCGGTGTAGATGAGGCGAAGGAGAGTCTGGTCGAACTGGTAGACTTTCTGCACAATCCGGCTAAATATACTGAAATCGGTGCCAGACTTCCCAAGGGAGCACTGCTTGTAGGACCTCCCGGAACCGGAAAGACACTTCTGGCAAAGGCAGTTGCAGGTGAGGCAGGGGTTCCGTTCTTCTCACTGACAGGTTCTGATTTCGTTGAGATGTTCGTCGGTGTAGGTGCATCGCGAGTACGTGATCTTTTCAAACAGGCACAGCAGAATGCTCCGTGTATTATCTTCATCGATGAGATTGATGCCATTGGAAAAAGCCGTGACGCCAGATACGGCGGAGGCAATGATGAGCGCGAGCAGACCCTGAATCAGCTGCTTTCGGAGATGGACGGTTTTGATTCATCCAAGGGACTTCTGGTCATCGGTGCTACCAACAGACCAGAGATTCTGGATCCAGCGCTTCTTCGTCCGGGACGTTTTGACAGAAGAGTCATCGTGGAAAAACCGGATCTCAAGGGACGAGTTGCCATCCTCAAGGTTCACGCCAAGGATGTCAGCATGGATAATACAGTGGATCTTGAGGCAATAGGACTTGCAACCAGCGGAGCCGTAGGTTCGGATCTAGCCAACATGATCAATGAGGGTGCTATCCTCGCAGTAAAGAAGGGCCGCAAGGCAGTCTGCCAGAACGATCTGCTCGAAGCAGTAGAGGTTGTTCTTGTAGGAAAAGAAAAGAAAGACAGAGTCCTTAACGATAAAGAGAAACGTATAGTTGCTTATCATGAAGTCGGACATGCACTTATCGCAGCTCTTGACAAGAACTCGGAGCCGGTACAGAAGATTACCATAGTTCCGAGAACCATGGGTGCTCTGGGATATACGATGCTTGTTCCCGAAGAGGAGACATATCTGAAATCCAAGAAAGAACTGGAAACTATGATAGTCGGACTGCTCGGAGGCCGTGCGGCTGAAGAGACAGTTTTCGATACGGTCACGACGGGAGCTTCAAATGATATCGAGAGAGCAACCGGAATAGCCAGAGCTATGATTACTCAGTACGGTATGAGCGATAAGTTCGGACTGATGGGTCTGGCCAGGATAGAGAATCAGTATCTGTCGGGACGTGCGGTAATGGACTGCGGAGATGACACAGCAACAGAAGTTGATCAGGAAGTCATGAAGATGCTCAAGGAAGCATATCAGAAAGCGCTTGATACACTCAGGGAGAACAGAGATGCACTTGATCAGATATCAGATTATCTTATCGAAAAAGAAACTATTACCGGTAAGGAATTCATGGATATCCTGAGAAAGATCAAAGGATGGGAGGCTCCGGAGGAAGAGGCGAAATCCGAAGATTCCGACAGTGCTTCAGATAAATCCGAAGAGCCCGAAAAGCAGGAGAAACCTGCAGATGCCGGCAGACCGGAAATGAAGTATGATCCGTTTATGGAAGTCGCTCCGGACAACAGTAAAGGAAGCGACGAGTTTAAAGAGGTATAAAAGCTGACCGTTTTCGGCCGGTCAGGCTGAAGACAAAGTCTGCTTCAATCAGAGGCGGGCTTTGTCTTTAATTATATAATAGGAAAATATGAAAATCAGAAAAGCAGAAACAAAAGATCTGGAACCGATACTCAGCGTGATGGATGCAGCCCGGGCATTTATGCGATCCTCAGGCAATTTCAGCCAGTGGAACGGTATGAATTATCCCGGATACTTTGTTGAGGGAGATATTGAAAAAGGAAACGGATATGTTGCGGAAAATGACTGCAGAGTATGCGGTTACTTTGCATTCATTAAAGGAGACGATCCGTGCTATAGAAAAATCGAAGGAGACTGGTTGGATAATGAGCTTCCATATGCCGCTATACACAGAGTTGCCTCAGACGGAACCTGCAGTGGCCTCATGGAGGCGATACTTGCTTTTGCTTTCACTAATATAAACAACATAAGAATAGATACACATGAAGATAACGCTCCGATGAGGCACAAGCTGGATAAGAACGGGTTTACTTACTGCGGTACTGTATGGATGACTGACGGTAGTCCCAGGAGAGCATATCAGAAGATTATCTTATAGTATTTCTGCTATAGAAAACAACCCTAATACTTCCTTCTGTTGATTATAAATATCACCAATCCTGTAAGCCCGATTGCAACAATAAATAATCCGGATATGATAAGGATTTGTTTGGATGCCTCTGTAAAAAAACTGTCGGTTTCTTCCTCGAAGACAGCTGATTCTTCAATTGTTTCAAAGATGTCATCTATGGTAGTTTCATGCTTTGGATTTATGATATTGACTTTGCCTTCTTTAAGAGTTTCCTCTTCAATCGCCGCTTTGTCGGCTTCTTTTTCTATAGCGGTTATTTTCTCCGAATTTGATGTTTCTGTCTTTTTGGATGCTGCAGATATTCCTGAAGATTCCTGAACTGACACTTGAGCCGCAGCGGTTGTCTCCGGAACCATTTCAGCAGGCACGGGTATCATTACATTGTCGGATTGATCGGGTATCCCGGATACAATTTCCACGACATTTCCGTATTCCTGGGACGTTCCCGGCAAACTGCCAGAGGAACTGCCTGTGACACGGCTGCGGGATGATGATACGTATTTGACAGAATGTTCTTTTTTGCTTACGTTGTCATCATTTTTTTTCTCACCGGTATCCTTGTCTTCAGTGCTCTGCTTATCAGAGTTTTCGTCTTGTGTATTCTTATCATCAGTTTCAGACTGATGCTTAGGGTCTTTTTTTTCTTCCTCTTTCATTTTGGGGTCAGATTCTGAAGCAGTTGATGCAGTAGCCGGTGTAGCGGGAGTTGCGGGCGTGGCCGGTGTAGCAGTATTACCTGTTATGATAGTACTTGCAGGCTGAAGAGCAGTACTTACTACTGCTGCATATGAAATGATCGGAAGGCATAACTGCAATACAAAGCATGCCAGTAGAATTCTGGAGATCAGATAAGTATGTACCTTTCCTGCGTTCATATTATTGTTCCTCCTGTCTAGGATGGAATAATAATATCAAAAAAGTATTAACTCACATTTTCTTATTTCATACGACTTACGGACAAATACTTACGATTATTATGGAATCTTTAAGAATAAAGGAACTGCGCACTCACGATTTTTCAATCGTTTGTGCGACATTTTATCTGAAAAATCTATACACGGCTTCGGCGGCGGCAGTGTTCATTCCGTCGACGGCAGCCAGTTCATCCGGTTCGGCAGTCCGTATCCTGTCGATATCTCCGAAGGCTTTTATCAGAGCTTTACGGCGTGCGGGTCCGATACCAGGTATATCATCCAGAACGGACTTTACCTGATCCTTGCTGCGCAGGCTGCGATGATACTCTATGGCGAAACGGTGGGCTTCATCCTGAATACGTGTCGTCAGCTTAAAACCTTCACTATGAGTGTCTATGGGCAGTTCTTTTCCGTTAAAGTATAATCCCCGGGTTCTGTGACTGTCGTCCTTGACCATGCCGCAGACAGGTATATCAAGTCCGAGTTCTGCAAGTACCCTGAGTGCGATTCCGACCTGGCCCTTACCTCCGTCCATCATAATCAGATCAGGGCGGGTATTGAAACTCAAATCACCTTTTTCTTCATCGTGAGTGAATCTTCTGGTCAGTACTTCATACATGGAAGAGTAGTCATCGGGTCCCTTTACGGTTCTTATCCTGAACTTCCTGTAATCGTGACGTTTTGGTTTGCCGTCCTCGTAGACTACCATAGATCCTACGGCTTCGACACCGCTGATATTTGAAATATCGTATGCTTCCATTCGGTGTATTCCGGAAAGACCGGTAAGTTTTTCTATTTCATGCACGGCACCGAGACTTTTGGCCTGATCCCGTTTGATGCGTTCACGATCCTGCTCCATGACTATGCAGGCATTTTTGTATGCGAGTTCTACCAGTTTTTCTTTCTGTCCTTTTTTGGGAGTTACTATCTGAACGGAAGACTTTCCGCGTTTTTCGGAGAGCCATTCCTGTACTAGTTCCTGATCAGGTATTTCATACTGCAGCATAAGCTCATGAGGCAGCATAGGAGTATTGGCATAGAACTGTTTTATGAAGCTTTCAAGTATTTCACCTCTTGAATCATCGACGGCAACTCTGATGAAATGATGTTCACGTCCTATTAGTTTTCCCTCACGTACGAAGAAAATCTGGATTACGGCATCATTATCATCCTTGGTCATAGCTATGACATCTCTGTCCTGCGCATCGGCAGATGTGATTTTCTGGCGCTGCGCCACATGAAGAACCGAGTTCAGCAGGTCTCTGTACTGAGCCGCAGTTTCGTAGTCCAGGTTTTCCGATGCTGTCTGCATCTGTTCTTGGAGGCTGTTAATGGTCGGTTCGAAATTACCGTCAAGGAAATCCAGAACTCGCTTGACATTTGCCATGTAATCTTCACTGGAAATACTGCCCATGCAGGGAGCATCGCACATATGGATGTAGTAATTCAGACACGGACGGCCGGTACCTGTATCACGCGGCAGGACCTTGCTGCAGTTTCTGATATGACAGGATTTCTGAAGCATATCGATGGTATCGCGTACCGCATAGGCACTGGAAAACGGACCGTAGTATTTCGAACGGTCTTTTTTCATCTGCCGTGTCAGTAGGATTCTGGGATAATCTTCGCCTAGAGTCACTTTAATATAAGGATAGGTCTTGTCATCGCGCAGCATGGTATTGTAGCGCGGACGGTTTTCTTTGATCAGGTTGTTTTCAAGCACCAGAGCTTCAAGTTCCGAGTCGGTTATGATGTACTCGAAATAAGCCACGCTGTTTACCATCTGCTGTATCTTGGATGATTTGGCATAGCTGTCGGTAAAATACTGCCGTACACGATTGTGCAGGTTTTTGGCTTTTCCGATGTATATGATCTCGTCCTTTTTGTTATGCATCAGGTATACACCGGGGTCCTTAGGCAGTTTTTTCAGTTCTTCCGGAATGTTAAAGCCCATGGAAAAATTATAACATTGTAGTTTTCAAAAGTATATCAGCAGAAAAACATTATACGATTATTCGTGAGATGATATAATAAACATACATGAACGCTTTGAATAAAGGATAAATGTATGTCAGAAAAAGATAATGCTAAAACAGTGAATAAGCGGGTGCTCATTATTGCGGCTGCGGTTTTTATTGCAGTTTGTTCAGTGATACTTATCTCCAATGCCATTGCAGAGGCAAAGATAAATAAAATCGCTCAGTCGGAGGATTTTACTAATCTGGAAGGATTATCATATGATGAAGCCAAGGAGGTACTGCTTTCCGGAGATTGCGGTGAAAGTATTCTGACGGATAAAGAAAAAAAGGTTGATGAAAAGCTTGCCGGATTGAAAGCCGATTATACGGGCGCATATGATGCCACAGTGATTCTTGATGAGAAGATATGGGAAACCCAACTGTACAGGTTCTGCAAGGATATTCCCAAGGGAGCCGATCTTCATGTTCATGCCGGTGCCATGACGACATCATGGGATTATATGGAGTTTCTGAAAAGTTATGACGACATATACGTGAACACGGAGTTTGATTTTACGAAGAGTACAGCAGGACAGGATCCGTTGTTTCAGAAGTTTGAGGAAGGAGAAATTCCGGAAAGTTATGTGAATCTGAATCAAGGAATTATTTCCGGGACTGTAGACGAGGAATATTTACGAAGTCGGTTTTTGCTCCAGAACAAGCCTGATTCACAGGGAAGCTGGGAATATTACAACAATATTGATGACTTCTGTTATGAGAATTCGGATTATGAATGCAAAAAAAATATGTACAGACGGGCATTCGAAGCATACTGTGATAACGGAGTAATGTATGTGGAGCCCAGATTGAATCTTAAAGCCCAAAAGGAAAAAACAGTGAGCAGACTGAATGCACTTCTGGATGCATATTCAGAGACGAAACTTGAGCACCCGGAGTTTAAAGTACGTGTGATTGCAAGCTACAATAAGGGTTTGTCAAGTGATCTCGAGGATACTAAGGCACGGCTTGTCAGTGCTGCAGAACTGTCAAAGGAGGTTATGGATACTTCGGATACAGATAATCCTTCTCCGTTTATAGTCGGAATTGACCTGATTAATGAAGAGGATACCAGTATCGATCTGGATCAGTATTACGATATCATACATGCAGTAACAGAGATAAATCCGGAGCTGAAAATCACGCTTCATGCCGGTGAAAGTCTGAAAGTTGATAATGATAATGTTATTGATGCCTATCTGACAGGTGCCGACAGAATAGGTCATGCCCTGTGTCTTTCCCGTTTGCCTCAGCTGGCGGACAGATTTGCCGAAGAAAAGATCACCGTGGAATTGTGTCCGGTCAGCAATAATGTGTTCGGATATGTCCCGGACCTGAGGTCTCATCCCGGAATCGAATTTATGCGGAACGGAATACCTGTTGTAATCGGTTCGGACGATCCGCTGGAAATGTGCCATGAGGTCATGACGGATGATTTTTATCTTGCCATACTTTCATGGGATCTGACTCTTTCCGATGTCAAGAAGATCTGTCAGAATTCAATAGATTACAGTTTTTTAAATGAAAAGGATAAGAAAGAATTAAAAGAAAACTGGAGTAAAAAGTGGGATGAATTTATCGAAAAATACAGTTCCTGAGCCTCTGTTTGAAGTTCGGACTCTGAAAAAAGATGATATGCAGGGATATGCGGAGTGCATGGATTCGGTATGGGGGCAGACCTACCCGAATAAAATAGCTTACCATCCGGAGCAGTATATGAATGCTATTGAAAACGGCAGGTATTATTCAGTAGGAAGTTTTTCCAAAGACGGCGAATTTGCAGGGCATACTTCTCTCTGGGAATGGGTGAATATACCGGGTGTGTATGAACTTGGAATGTGTGCTGTAAAGGAAAAATTCAGGCATAACTCAATGCAGGAGAGAATGGTATCAGCCTGCATAGAGGAAGCAAAAAAAGATAATAAAAAAACTGCCCTTTACACAGAAGCTATATGTGACCATCCGTATTCACAAAAGACATTTTATAAGTGCGGACTCAGACCCTGCGGATTTACCCTGAATCACTATCCGCCGGATGTACTTGTCAGTTCATTTTCAGATCCGAAGGCATATACCAGTCTGTGTATGCTCACTTTACCACTGAAAAAAACGAGAAAGACGGTATATGTGCCGAAAGAGTTGAAATGCATACTTGAGGATATATATAAAGACTGCGGATATGACCGGGAACTTTTGATCGACAGGACAGATTCTGCCACGGGAAAAAGCAGCAGTATGATTACATATTCAGAATTGCTGAAATCAGCAGGTATTATATATTATGATTTAGGTTCCGGAAGTATAAAAGAGTTTGAAAACTATCAGAAGGAAATAGCCGAACACGGTGCAGATGTCGTACATATGCATATCTCCCTGAAGGCACCCGGAATTGCAGATATGTACGATGCCGCAAAGAAATCGGGATTTTTCTTCTGTGGGATTATACCGGATACTGAATTCGGAGATATGCTGTATATGGAAAAGATGGTAAACTGTGAAGTTGAATTTGACGAAATAATCTGTTCTAATGAAACCGGACCTCTGCTTGAAATCATTAAAAGATTTGCAGGAGAAGCAGGGTGCATACATACATAAAAGTTTTAAAACGGAAACCCGAAAATGAAACGGGAATAAAATCAGAGCTTAATCATTTTTTTGAAGTACTTGCCGATAATCCGATAAAAGATGTGCTGATATCACTTGGTAATGTTTGTAAAATGCTGTCCAAGTCTTTGATTAAATAACCCTCGCACGCCGGGGGTTATTATGATATAATCATAATGAATTATTGTGTTTTTCAGGAGGCGGAGATGAAAATCGGCTTTGATAATCAGAAATATCTTAATATACAGTCAGCGCGTATCAAAGAGAGGATAGGACAGTTCGGAGACAAGCTATACCTGGAATTCGGAGGTAAGCTTTTTGACGATATGCATGCATCCAGGGTACTTCCTGGTTTTGAACCGGACAGTAAGCTGAAGATGCTTCTGCAGCTTGCCGATCAGGCAGAGCTGGTAATAGTCATTTCAGCCGATGATATAGAGAAAAACAAAGTCCGGGAGGACCTGGGCATCACTTATGACCGTGATGTACTGCGTCTTATACAGTCATTCCGTGATTACGGGCTTTATGTAGGCTCTGTAGTCATTACCAGATATAATCATCAGGCTTCTTCAAAGCAGTTCCGGCAGAAGCTGGAATCTTTCGGTATCAAGGTTTACCGTCATTACAATATCGAAGGCTATCCGCACAATATCATGCACATAGTATCCGATCAGGGCTTCGGAAAGAACGAGTATATCGAGACCAGCAGACCGCTTGTGGTAATTACCGCCCCGGGACCGGGTTCAGGCAAGATGGCCACATGCCTGTCGCAGCTTTATCATGAGAATAAAAGAGGTATCAAGGCAGGATATGCCAAGTTCGAGACATTTCCGATATGGAATGTTCCGCTCAAGCATCCTATCAATCTTGCCTATGAGGCCGCAACGGCGGATCTCAATGATGTAAACATGATAGATCCCTTCCATCTGGAGGCATACGGAGAGACAACCGTGAACTACAACAGAGATGTTGAGATTTTCCCGGTATTGAACGCGACATTTGAGGCGATTTTCGGACAGTCACCGTACAAGTCACCTACAGATATGGGCGTCAATATGTGCGGATTCTGTATCACCGATGATGATGTATGCCGTGAGGCAAGCTGTCAGGAAATCATCAGAAGATACTATAAGAGTCTGAACCGTCAGGCTGAGGGAGAATGCGAGCATTCGGAAGTAGACAAGATAGAACTTCTCATGCAGCAGGCAAGGATAACGGTCAACGACAGAAAGGTTGTTGCAGAAGCACTTATCGAGGCGGAGATGAAAGGATGCCCGGCAGCGGCTATAGAACTTCCGAACGGAAAGCTGATAGCGGGCAAGACATCACCTCTTATGGGAGCAAGTGCAGCAGTTCTGATGAATGCGGTAAAAGAACTGGCAGGTATAGACCACTCGGTAAATCTCATAAGCCCGGAGGTAATAGAACCAGTACAGAAACTGAAGACAGCTTATCTGGGAAGTAAAAACCCGAGGTTGCATTCGGATGAAATACTGATAGCACTTTCGATGTGTGCAGCCCATGATATACAATGCCAGAAAGCACTTGATACTCTTCATATGCTCAGGGGCTGTCAGGCACACAGTACGGTCATGCTGTCATCGGCAGACAAGAGAACATTCAAGAAACTGGGTATAGACCTTACACAGGAACCTGTAAAGGAATCCAATAAAATTTACGGATAGAGGTAGATCATGCAGGACGAAAAAGGCGTAGCCTTAAC
Source organism: Lachnospiraceae bacterium (assembly GCA_030531245.1). Classification (GTDB taxonomy): domain Bacteria; phylum Bacillota; class Clostridia; order Lachnospirales; family Lachnospiraceae; genus Darwinimomas. The sequence continues at coordinate 40,022 of JAUNOA010000006.1, read as the reverse complement.
AGAATTCATAGACCAGTACGAACTGGAAGTCATCAATCCGGACGTGAGCTGTGATGATATATATATTTCAGTTCCCGAGACGAACAGACCGGCGCTTCCGCTGACAGGTTTTTTTCAGCATTTTGAGAGCAAGAGAATTCAGCTCATCGGCAATGCTGAAATCGAGTATATCAAGGGAATGCCGGAGCCAATCAAGGAAATCAACTTTGATGAGATACTTTCATATGTTCCGCCATGCGTTATATTTACGAGCAATAACCAGCCGGATCCGGTTTTTGTAAAGTACTGCAACAAGTACGGAGTACCGTGTCTTCTGACGGACAGAGGAACTACAGAGATTTCCAACGAAGTCGTAAGATGGCTTAAAGTTAAACTTGCACCCTGCATCACGGTTCACGGAGTGCTGATGGATGTCTTCGGTGAAGGCGTACTCATCATGGGTGAAAGCGGAATCGGAAAATCAGAGGCGGCTCTTGAACTTATCAAGAGAGGACATCGTCTGGTATCCGACGACGTGGTCGAGCTCAGCAAGGTTTCGGATGTTACGATAGTAGGAAGAGCACCGAACATTACAAAACATTTTATTGAGCTCAGAGGTATAGGCATCATTGACGTAAAAGCTCTCTACGGAGTTGAGTGCGTCAAGGATTCACAGCAGATCGATATGGTCATCCAGATCGAGGAGTGGGACCGTACCAAGGAGTATGACCGTCTGGGTATGGAAGATAATTACATCGAGTTCATGGGCAACAAGGTTACCGGTCATACGCTTCCGATCAGACCGGGCCGTAATCTTGCTATCATTTGTGAGACGGCGGCAGTCAACCACCGACAGAAGAAGATGGGTTATAATGCAGCCCGGGAACTTTACAACAGAGTTCAGAAGAATATCAACAAAGGAACACATTTTGACGGAGCTTTATAAAGAACTTAAAGACAGACTGTACGGAATATGCGGTGAAGGGCGCGTGCTTTGTGACGAGCCTATGAGTAAGCATACTACATTCAAGGTCGGAGGACCTGCAGCAGTCTATGTGATTCCCGGAAATGAAGATGAACTTTCTGCTGTCGTAAGAGCCTGCACGGAAGCCGGAGCGGATTTTTATGTAATCGGAAACGGAAGCAATCTTCTGGTCAGGGACAGAGGATATAACGGGGTAATCATTGAAATCGGACGCTGCATGAGTGATATAAAAACAGACGGCACGACGATAACGGCATCGGCCGGCGCATCGCTTGCGTATATTGCGGCCGCAGCAAGAGACGCCGGACTTACGGGATTTGAATTTGCTTCAGGTATACCCGGTACTCTCGGCGGGGCATGTGTTATGAATGCAGGAGCATATGACGGACAGATGAAGGATGTGCTGGTTTCAGTGAGACTGATGGACCGGTCCGGACAGTTTTATGATGAGAGCGCCGAAGATATTAAACTTGATTACAGATACAGCAATATTCCAGAGAGAGGACTTATGGTTGTTTCAGCGGTCATGAAGTTCAGAGAAGGCGAAAGGGATGAGATTACAGCCAGGATGAAAGAACTCAATGCCCGCCGTGCGCAGAAACAACCGCTCGAGTATCCGAGTGCAGGATCGACGTTTAAAAGACCGGCAGGATATTTTGCCGGCAAGCTGATTCAGGATGCAGGGATGCAGGGGTACAGTGTGGGAGGCGCTCAGGTTTCGACCAAACATGCAGGATTTGTGATAAATACAGGAGGGGCATCGGCAGAAGATATCTGGCAGCTGACCTGCGATGTAATAAAAGCCGTCGAGGACAGATTCGGAGTTACCCTTGAAAGAGAAATAAAGATATTATGACATCATCATTTGCATCAAGACTGAAGGAAGAACTTGCGGGAATCAGGCCGAAGACGGATCACTGTACCGCAGCCACGGCCGAGGCTCACAAATACTTTACTTTAATAAAAAAAGAATATACAATAAATGAGAAAATTCTGGAACGCAGATGCTGTAAAAGGACCTTTCTGCGGGAGATATTCCTGATAGCGGGGACGATGTCCGATCCGGAGAAATCATATCATTTTGAGATAAACTGTCCCAGCAGGGCAAAAGCAGAATTTATTCGTGACCTGATCAACCGGTTTGAGGGGATGGATGCCAAGATAGTTACCAGAGGAAGATCCTATGTGACCTATCTGAAAGGCAGCGATCAGATCGTGGATATGCTCGGAATCATGGAAGCATCCAAAGCGTATATGGAACTTGAAAATGTGCGCATTATGAAAAGTGTACGTAATTCCGTGAACAGAAGGATCAATTGTGAGACAGCGAATATCGGAAAAACAGTCAGTGCTTCCAAAAAACAGCTTGATGATATTGCTTTGATTAAAGAGAAGACAGGATTGAACGAACTTCCGTCGGGACTTGCAGAGATGGCAGAAGTCAGACTTAAATACCCCGATGCGGCTTTGACGGAACTGGGACAGTATCTGAATCCGCCTATAGGAAAAAGCGGAGTCAATCATAGATTGCGTAAGCTTTCGGAGATAGCCGGACAGCTGCGTGAGAAAGAGGAGAATGACAATGTTAAGTAAGGAAATCATTGTAAGTTATGTACCGGATACTGAAGTGTCAGTAGCAGCAATGGTGGTTCAGAGAGCCGGAAAATTCAAAAGTTCAATGCACATCGAGTGCGGAACAAAGAGAGTAAACGCCAAAAGCATCATGGGCGTCATGACGATGCCTATCGAGAACGGACAGAAGCTTATAATTACAGCTGAAGGCGATGATGCTGAAGAGGCTATTGCAAATCTTGAACAATTCCTAACACAATAATTCTGCATGATGCGGCAGCGCTGACTGCCGCGTTTTTTGACTTAATTAAATGGCATTCACTCATTTACATGTTCATACCGAATACTCACTTCTGGACGGTTCTGGCAAGATAGCGGAGATGTTATCCCGGGCAAAAGAGCTGGGGTTTGATTCGCTTGCCATAACCGACCACGGAGCCATGTTCGGTGTGATAGAGTTTTACAAAAAAGCCCGTGCTATGGGTATCAGACCCGTCATAGGCTGTGAAGTTTATGTTGCACCCGAATCGAGATTCGACAGAGAGTCCGGACGCGGTGAGAATGATGACAGATATTTTCATCTGGTGCTTCTGGCGGAAAATGAGACAGGATATTTCAATCTTCAGAAGATAGTATCAAAGGGCTATACCGATGGCTTTTATTACAGACCGAGAGTAGATAAAGAAGTGCTTCGCGAATATCACGAAGGAATCATCGCATTAAGTGCGTGTCTTGCAGGCGAGATTCCGAAAATGATCATGAGAGACAGCTATGAAGCTGCAAAGGAGAAAGCACTGGAATATGAAAGCATTTTCGGAAAAGGCAATTTTTTCCTGGAGCTTCAGGATCATGGGCTTCCGGGTCAGAAACTGGTAAACCAGAATCTGGTCAGAATGAGCTCGGAGACCGGAATCGAACTCGTCGCAACAAATGATATTCATTATGTAAATGCCGGCGATGCTTCCGCACATGACATACTCCTGTGCATTCAGACACAGAAGACGGTTGACGACGAAGATCGTATGAGATATGAAGGAGATCAGTTCTACCTCAAGTCGGAAGAGGAGATGAAGGAACTTTTTCCGTATGCATCTGTAGCAATAGAAAACACGCATAAGATTGCAGAAAGATGTAACGTTGAAATCGAATTCGGAGTAACCAAGCTGCCCGAATACGATGTGCCGGAAGGATTTGAAGATGCATTTGATTATCTGCAGAGTCTTTGTTATGACGGGTTGAATAAACGTTATCCGGATGCGGGTGAATCACTGCATAAGAGACTTGAATACGAACTTGGCGTCATAAAGAAGATGGGCTATGTCGACTATTTTCTTATAGTCTGGGATTATATAAATTATGCCAAGAGTCATGGTATACCGGTAGGACCGGGCAGAGGTTCGGCAGCGGGGAGCATAGTATCCTACTGTATGGGAATTACTGATATCGATCCGATAAGATATCAGCTTCTTTTTGAAAGATTCCTGAATCCTGAGCGTGTATCTATGCCCGATATCGATGTTGACTTCTGCTTTGCTCACAGACAGGATGTAATAGATTATGTAGTCAGAAAATACGGAACTGACAGAGTCGTTCAGATAATCACATTCGGTACGCTTCAGGCCAAAGGTGTGGTACGTGATGTGGGACGTGCGCTTAACATCCCCTACGCAAAATGTGATTCGATAGCAAAGATGATTCCGAAGGAACTTGGTATAACTCTTCAGGATGCGCTTGACAGACCTAACAGTGAGCTTAAAGCAGCGTACGATTCCGATGAAGAAGTTAAAAGGATTGTCGACACAAGCCTGAGACTGGAAGGTCTTCCGAGACATTCATCCATGCATGCGGCCGGAGTTGTCATTTCCAGAAAACCGGTAGATGAATATGTGCCCCTGGCCAGAGCGGGTGACGGTTCCATCACTACTCAGTACAATATGACTCAGCTTGAAGAACTCGGACTTCTGAAGATGGATTTTCTCGGACTGAGAACGCTGACGGTCATACAGGACGCGATTGATCAGATAGATATGAGTCACGGCATCAAACTGGATATGCTGCAGATAGACTATGATGACAGAAATGTCTATGACATGATAGGGTCCGGCAGGACCGAGGGTGTATTCCAGCTTGAGTCTGCGGGTATGACTGGCTTTATGAAAGAACTCAAGCCCCACAATCTTGAAGATGTTATCGCGGGTATCGCACTGTATCGTCCGGGTCCTATGGATTTTATACCCAAATATATCCGTGGGAAAGAAATGAGCGAGCGCGGCGGAGACGGAAAAATCGAATATGATACGCCTCTGCTGGAGCACATACTTGCTCCGACTTACGGCTGCATTGTATATCAGGAACAGGTTATGCAGATAGTGCAGGACCTTGCCGGATATTCGCTCGGAAGGGCTGATCTTGTGCGTCGTGCAATGAGCAAGAAGAAGGCAGAGGTCATGGCCAAAGAACGCAGCAATTTCGTATACGGCAATCCTGATGAGGGCATAAAGGGCTGTATAGGAAACGGAATAGACGAGAAAGTCGCAAATAAAATATTCGATGATATGACGGATTTTGCTTCATATGCGTTCAACAAATCACATGCGGCCTGTTATGCGTATGTCGCTTATCAGACGGCATTCCTCAAGTATTATTATCCGAAGGAATTTATGGCCGCGCTTATGACTTCCGTCATGGATGTGACAGGGAAAGTCTCGAATTATATACTGACCTGCAAGCAGATGGGTATAGAGATTCTTCCTCCGGATATCAATGACGGATATGCGGGATTCTCCGTTTCCGGGAACGGAATCAGATTCGGACTGTCGGCAATAAAGGGAATAGGAACTGCAGTCGCAGATGTCATCGTCACGGAGAGAAAGCAGAACGGACCGTTTGATTCCATGGACAATTTCGTGGAACGTATGATCAATAAAGAAATCAACAAGAGGACGATGGAGAACTTCATACGTGCGGGTGCGCTGGATTCGCTTCCGGGAAACCGCAGGCAGAAGATTATTATCGCACCGGATATGATGGACGCAAAGGCAAAAGCCGCCAAGGATTCGCAGTACGGACAGATGTCGCTGTTTGATTTCGGAGATGAAAAGACAAAAGAGAGTTTTCGTATGAAGCTTCCGAATATCGATGAGTTCGATAAACAGGAACTTCTGCAGGCGGAAAAGGAGGTACTCGGAATCTATTTAAGCGGGCATCCGCTTGAGGAGTACAGAACCGTATGGGAAAAGACAATCACCGCCAGGTCGACGGATTTTGTACCGGATGATGAGACAGGAAGTGCAGCGGTGCAGGACGGTCAGAAATATACGATCGGGGGAATGATTACCGACAAGACTGTGAAGTCGACAAAGAACGGAAAAGTCATGGCATTTGTTACCGTTGAGGATCTGTGCGGAAGTGTGGAAGTAATCGTATTTCCAAACGATTATATGAAGTTCAGGGACAGGCTTGAAACGGACCGGAAGGTATATGTAACCGGAAGATGTTCAATTGGAGATGACGAAACCGGCAAGCTGATATGCGAAAATGTACGTGAATTATCCGGCCCTGTGCACGATGTATGGATAAGGTATGAAACCATCGGGGACTGGAAAAATGACGAAGATGAAATTATGCATATTATCGGTGGCAGTGACGGCAGTGATAATGTTATAATATACATCGCTTCGACCAAGCAGATGAAGAAGCTTGGAAGAAATATGACAGTCAATGCCGACGATGAACTCATAAAGATTTTGTCCGAGCATTGCGGAGAGTCGAATGTGGTCAGGAAATAAGAGGAAGCATATGAACGGAGAGATTAAGACTATAGGTGTCCTTACCAGCGGAGGAGACGCTCCGGGTATGAACGCTGCAGTAAGGGCAGTAACAAGAACGGCAATCACACATGGTTATATTGTAAAAGGAATCAGAAGAGGATATCACGGACTTCTTAAGGAGGAAATAGAGGAGCTTAATTCGAAGAGTGTTTCAGATATCATCCACAGGGGAGGAACTGTTCTCGGAACCGCCAGATCCAAAAGCATGATGACTCCGGAAGGACAGGACAGGGCTGCATATATATTAAAGAAACACGGTATAGACTGTCTTGTTGCAATCGGAGGAGACGGAAGTCTGAAGGGCGCGGCATCCATAATGGCAAGAGGAATCCCTGTAATCGGTATCCCGGCAACGATTGATATGGATGTTGCATGCACTGAGTACACGATTGGGTTTGACACGGCAGTAAACACAGCACTTGATGCACTGGATAAGATAAGAGATACTTCAGCATCACACGAAAGAGTAAGTATCATAGAAGTTATGGGACGAGGCGCGGGATATATTGCACTCTGGGTAGGACTTGCAGGAGGAGCAGAGGATGTTCTCGCCAGAGAAACCTATGACGGAAATGAGCAGGTAATCGTTGATCATATCATTGAGAACCGCGCTCTGGGGAAGAGACATCACATCATCGTAAATGCAGAAAGCGTCGGAGACAGCGAAGAACTGGCAAAGAGGATCGAGACGGTTACGGGAATTGAGACAAGAGCTACGATACTGGGATATCTGCAGAGAGGCGGATCGCCTACCTGTCGTGACAGAGTTGCAGCGAGTGTTTTCGGTGAGAAAGCGATAGAGCTTATAGACAAAGGTGAACTGAATAAAGTCGTGGTTTTCAGGGGTAATGTCCCGTTGGGAGAAGATATACGGACAGTCATCACATCAGAACAGGAGATGACGGATCTGGAATATCTCAATCCAAGAAAACTGGTCAGAACATGAGTGATAGAGTAGTGCTCTGCGGAGCAAATTCATATGAACAGAAATACTATTTCAACAATGATTTCGCCAGACTTCCGGAAAGCATCCGGCAGGAGCTGCAGATAATGTGTGTAACATTTACAGAAAATGCAGGAGGGGCTTTGCTTGTTGAATTTGATGAGGCAGGAGAGCTTAAGCTGACGGTTCAGGTTGATGACAGCGATTACTATTTTGACGAGATTGAAAGCGGCATACAGATAAGCCGCATTCAGAAAGAAAAAGAAGAACTCTTCAGGCAGCTTGAATTATACTATAAGGTGATTAACACTCAATGACAGTTAACGGAACAAAACTGTATCTCGGACCAATGGCAGGTATTACGGACCTGCCATTCCGTTTGTTATGCAGACAGATGGGTGCGGATGAGGTCATATCCGAGATGGTAAGCGCAAAAGCAATACTGTATAACAATAAAAATACTGCCGATCTGCTGCGTTATGATGAGTGCGAGAAACCTATTGCCCTTCAGCTTTTCGGAAATGATCCGGATATCTGTGCAGAGATAGGGCGTCGTGTGGAGGACGGACCATGGTCATCCATTAACTTCAACATGGGATGTCCGGTGCCGAAGGTAGTAAATAACGGTGAGGGATCGGCACTTATGAAAAATCCCGAACTTGCCGGCAGCATTATCTCGGCAATGACTAAAGTTATGAAAAAACCCGTGACCGTGAAATTCAGGAAAGGCTTCAGTGAACGTGAAGTAAATGCGGTAGAATTTGCAAAAGTAATGGAAGCTTCCGGTGCCGCGTGCGTGATGGTGCACGGCAGGACCAGAGAACAGTATTATCACGGAATCGCGGACTGGGATATCATACGTCAGGTTAAAGAGGCGGTTAAGATTCCGGTTATCGGAAACGGAGACGTGGACAGCCCGGGAGCCGCTGACAGAATGGTCCGGGAAACAGGCTGCGACGGAGTCATGATAGCAAGGGCAGCACTGGGAAATCCATGGGTGTTTGCAGGATATAAACCGGACAGGGATGAACTCAGAGAGACTATGCTCAGACATGTCAGGATGCAGGCGGATTATAACGGAGAGCATCAGGCCGTGCTGGAGATGAGAAAGCATCTGGCATGGTATACTCACGGTCTGAAAGGGTCATCCGCATTCAGGGATGAGATAAACCATATTGATAATTATTCTGAATTATTACAGAAAATTGATAATTATTTAACAAATATATCGTAATTATGCCCTTTGATTGACATTTTTTCTCCGCATGTTATAATATTTTGTATATTTTTTAACAATTAGGGGGGATTATGACTGAAAAAGTATCAGGCGCCGTTATTACCAGACTTCCAAGATATTACAGGTATCTAGGGGAACTCCTCGAGGAGGGAATCGACAGGATATCTTCCAGAGAACTCAGCGAAAGAATGAAAGTTACGGCTTCTCAGATCCGGCAGGACCTGAATAATTTCGGCGGATTCGGACAACAGGGATATGGCTATAATGTCAGAAACCTTTATGATGAGATAGGCAAGATTCTCGGTATAGGCCTTACCCAGAATATGATAGTAATAGGTGCAGGACATCTGGGTCAGGCAATCGCAAATTATGCAAATTACGGAAAGCGGGGATTTGTTATCAAAGCTTTATTTGATATTAATCCGGACCTCGCCGGTTATTCGGTAAACGGTGCACCGGTCTATCCGCTTTCAAGACTTGAGGAATACCTGGGTGAGAATGATGTCAAGATAGCCGCAATATGCATTCCCAAGACACATTCAGGCGAGGTTGCAAAAAGACTCGTAGCCGGAGGAATAAAAGCAATCTGGAATTTCTCACATCTTGATCTGGACGTTCCGGAAGATATCATAGTTGAGAATGTACATCTTTCGGAGTCTCTTATGAAATTATCATATAAACTAAACTATAAAAGCGAAAAGTAGCAAATGAAACAATTTTTCAAATCACTGTTTTCCGATAAAGAATTTTTAAGACGGACCTGGCTTATTGTCCTGCCTGTTACCATTCAGCAGATGCTGGCGATGCTGACCAATATTGTCGACAATGTTATGATAGGCAGACTCGGTGAGATAGAGATGGGCGGAGTCGGACTGGCCAGCAAAGTGTTTTTTATCATCTGTCTGTCTGTGTTCGGTGTATCAAGCGGTATGTCGGTTCTATCTTCACAGTATTGGGGAAATAATGATATACCTAACATCCGGAGAGTAGTAGGACTCGGAGGTGTACTGTCTGTAGGATTTGCGCTCACTTTTTCCGTGATTTGTTTTTTCTTTCCCGACAAGGCAATGATGATTTTCACGGATTCACCCGAACTGATAAATGTCGGTGCGATATATCTTAGAATCACCGCTTTTTCATGGCCATTCATGGCATTATCGGAAACACTTGCAACGGGACTGCGCTCAATGGATATAGTAAAACCAAGAGTATGTGTCATTGCAATTGCAATCGTTGTAAATATATTTTTTAACTGGATACTGATATTCGGAAGGTTGGGCGCCCCGGAACTGGAAGTTGCAGGTGCTGCATATGCGACCGTCATTGCAAGATTTGCAGAAGCTGTAATGATGATAGTGATGCTCAGGATAATCGACTCCCCGTTGTGGTGCGACATAAAGTGTTATTTCGGATTCACAAAAAATATGCTGGCACAGTTCGTGAACAGATCGATGGCTGTGTGTATCAATGATACATTATGGGGAATCGGATACAGCCTGCATGCCCTGACATACGGCAGGATGGGTGAAGCGGCAGCGGCAGCATTTTCCGTAGTCAGTATTTTCAGTGATATCGAAGTTGTGGGGCTGCTGGGGCTTTCGACCGCATGTGCGGTAATACTCGGAAACGAACTTGGAGCAGGTCATATGCATAGAGCAGAGCTTTATGCAAAGTATTATATAGTTCTCGGATTCATGGCCGGAATTGTTATATGCATCATAACGGCTCTGGCCGCGAGACCGGCCGCAGAAATATACAATTTCTCGGTTGAAGCAAAACAGATGATGCTTTCTACATTGGCTGTTCTTGCGATATCGCTGCTGTGGCGTGCCGACAACAACATCACGATTGTCGGTATACTTAGAGCAGGAGGGGATACGAAAGCATGCGCACTTATCGATCTGCTGCCGATGTGGCTTGTATCGGTTCCTGCAGTAATACTGACCGGACTCGGGCTGCACTGGCCGCTCTGGGCGGTATATCTGGTTCAGCAGTCGGATGAATTTATAAAGCTGTTTGCGAGCATGTCAAGAGTCAGGACGAAGAAATGGCTGAAGAACTTGAATGTTGAGCTTGCTGGTCAGATATGATAAAATAAATATCACACAGCAGGAAACGAAGTATAATCTCCTGTCTGATCAGTTAGAAAAAAAGGAAGAGGTAATATATGTCAGGACATTCCAAATTTGCCAATATCAAACATAAAAAAGAGAAGAATGATGCAGCCAAGGGTAAGATTTTCACAGTCATCGGACGTGAAATCGCCGTTGCTGTAAAGGAAGGCGGACCGGATCCGGCCAACAACTCAAAGCTTCGTGATGTAATCGCAAAAGCCAAGGCCAACAATGTTCCTAACGATACTATTGATCGCGGAATCAAAAAGGCGGCAGGAGATCTGGGGTCAGTAAACTATGAGCAGAACACTTATGAAGGATATGGTCCTTCGGGCGTAGCTATCATCGTTGAGACGCTTACCGACAATAAGAACAGAACGGCATCCAATGTGCGTGCAGCTTTCTCAAAGGGATACGGAAACATCGGAACACCGGGATGTGTATCTTTTATGTTTGACAAAAAAGGTCAGATTATAGTCGACAAAGAAGAATGCGATATGGATGCGGATGAACTCATGATGCAGGCGCTGGATGCAGGTGCAGAGGATTTCTCGGAAGAAGATGACTGCTATGAGATTACAACCGACCCGGATGCATTTTCGGAAGTGCGTGAGGCTCTGGAAAAAGCCGGTATCCCTATGGCAGAAGCAGAAGTTACCATGATTCCGCAGACATATGTAAAACTTACTGACGAAGACGACATCAAGAAAATGAACAGAATCATCGACCTCCTCGACGAAGACGATGATGTACAGAATGTATACCACAACTGGGACGAATAAGGCACAGGAACAAACAAGTAAAAATACCGCCGATGAATGCTTGCATTCAACCGGCGGTATTTTTACTTGTTTACTCGGTGGCAAACGAGTCCGCGAGAACTGGTTCGAGCGGGGCTTGTGCCTTATTCGTCGAAAGTCTGTTGATAATACTTCTTTTAATATGTTAAAATTTATTATTGTAAGATAAGATGGCGGATAATAAGTTCACAGTCGGTTTCTATACACATTACGATGTGGATGCCAAAAGTCGATTACGAGTCGTTACGTGCCACGCACTCTCCCGATTCTTCCACATTCCGCATCTCGTGATGTTAAATCAACACTTCGCACGCCATGTGGTGCGTATTATAAAGTTGTATTCCCACTTACATGCAAGTGTGTAGCGGGAAATGACTTTTGACACTGTAATCGTTTTACTGTTAAGTTAATGTATCGATAGATGGAAAACCGTTTTTTGTTTTTTATATCATAATAGAATTAATAACAAATCATAAGAGGTGAAAAAATGAATGTTAAGGAAGGAAAAAAATCAGGTTTATTATTATTTCTGATGTTACTGATGCTTGTACTTTCCGGATGCGGCAAGAGCAGCAGTGATTCTGCAGTCAGAATCGATTCTCTGGATGATATTCACAATGTGCGTTTCGGTTTGGTAACCGGAGCACTGGATGAGGTCATATACGCGGAAAAATTTTCCGACTGTACTCCATTCTATTTTAACGGATTCAACGATGAAGTGGCCGCTCTTAAAGAGAATAAAATTGACTGCATGTTTTACGAGAGTTCGGGGATAAGTGCACTTATGTCAGAAACTGACGGCATTACCTACATCGAAGAATCTGTATATGAAGAACAGTTTTCCATGCCTTTTGCCAAGGACACACCGCGGGGGCAGAAACTGTGCGCAGAGTTTGATGAGTTCATAGGGAAGCTGGAAGAATCAGGTGAACTGAAAGAACTTGAACAGGACTGGACGGATAATTTTGAAACAAAGGTAATTGATTATTCAGGTATCACCGGAGAAAACGGTAAGGTTATCTATGCATCACCTTTCGATGCACCTCCTTTTAATTTTGTAAAAAACGGAGAACCGTCAGGCTTTGAAGTTGACCTGTTTGTGCGTTACTGTACGGAATACGGATATGAACCTGAAATCCAGTCCATGGATTTCGGTGCACTTATTCCCGCTATAACCTCCGGCAAAATCGATCTGGGGTCAGATTATATCTGTGTGACCGAAGAACGTAAACAGAGCGTTGCATTTCCGAGGGCATATGCCACAGGGGATGTATATGTTGTAGTCCGTGCCGAAGCTGAAAAGGTTTCTTTCCTGGACAGCATTGCAAACGGTTTCAGAAAGACATTTATTGAGGAGCAGCGATGGAAGATGATTCTTTCAGGTATCTGCACTACATTATTGATTTCTATTGCCAGCATTATCATCGGAAGTGTCCTGGGATTTCTGATTTATCTGCTCTGCCGGAAAGGACCGAATTGGATTACATCATTCTTCGACGGACTGTCATGGGTAGTAAGCAGTCTGCCTACGGTTGTACTTCTTATGCTGATGTTCTATGTTGTTTTCGGAAAATCTCAAATAGCAGGTTTCTGGGTTTCTATAATTACATTTTCAATCTTTATGGCCATGGGAGTATATTCCGCACTTTCAACGGCTGTCAAATCGATAGATTCCGGTCAGCTTGAGGGTGCATATTCACTTGGATTTTCAGATACAAGAACATTTATGATGATCATACTGCCTCAGGCGATGGAGCAGTTCATACCGAATTACAAAGGACTGGTTGTGTCATTGGTTCAGGGTACTTCCATTGTAGGCTATATAGCGGTAGAAGACCTGACACGTATATCGGATATTATACGAGGGCGAACATATGAGGCATTTTTCCCGCTTGTGTCAACCGCAATCATTTATCTGATTCTGTGCTGGCTGCTGACATTGCTTATCAGCAGGATAAACCTGCATATCACTCCGGCTTCAAGATCAAAAGAAGAAATTATGAGGAGGTTTGAGAAATGATAGAGATACGTCATCTGAAAAAACAATATGAAAATGTTACTCCTATTGAAGATCTGAACGTTACGGTAAATAAAGGGGATGTCATCTCCATCATCGGTCCTTCGGGTACAGGTAAGTCGACACTGCTGCGTATGATAAATATGCTGGAGAGTCCTACATCGGGGCAGATTCTGGTAGACGGTGAAGATGTCACAGCTCCGGGATATCCGCTTGAGAAGCTGCGTGAAAAGGTCGGTATGGTATTTCAGAGTTTTAACCTCTTCAACAATATGACCGTCATAGAAAATGTCTGTGTAGGAGCTATAACCATCAAGAAAATGGATCCTAAAGAGGCGTTTGATCGGGGAATGGAACTGCTTGACAGTGTAGGTCTGTCAGCATTTGCATTTGCCTATCCCAAAAGTCTTTCCGGCGGACAGAAGCAGAGAGTTGCCATAGTCCGTTCCGTGGCTATGAATCCGGAGGTTATACTTTTTGATGAGCCTACATCCGCACTTGATCCGACTATGGTCGGTGAGGTACATGCCGTAATCAAGAGTCTGGCCGAACAGGGACATACCATGATGCTGGTTACCCATGATATGAGTTTTGCCGAAAAAGTTGCCAACAGGGTATTCTTTCTGGCAGACGGAGGCCTGTACGAAGAGGGCACTCCGGAAGAAATCTTCCACAACCCGCAGAGGGAAAAGACCAAGGCGTTTATCCTGCGCCTGAGAGATTTCCATATGGAGATCGATACGCCGCAATATGATTTCCTCACCATGTATACGCAATTCGATATGTTTGCGCTTAAAAATGCCGTTGCAGGCGAGGTTTCACAGAAAATCAAAGCGATTCTTGAGGAACTGTGCTTTGGCATACTGATAAAGAAATTAAAGACTGATTTCGCTGAGCGTACACGTATAATCATCGATGTGTCATATTCGGAAACTAACAAGACGGCGGTGATAACTGCACAGTGGAGACATATCACTTTTGATTTTGACGACCCGGAAATCATGATCCAGAGGGCATTGATCAGGCATTATTCCGATAATGTCGAGTTTACCGCAGATAACGAGGTCAAAATTACTGTCAGCGAGAAAAAGAACTGACGGGAATGAATGATATAAGAAAAAAAGAATGTTTTACAAAATACAATAAATGAAAGGGGTGCAGTTATGGACAAAAAGTATGAACCGTTGTTTACTCCGTGGAAGATCGGAAACTGCGAGATAAAGAACAGATTCGTGCTGACTTCCATGGGCGGAACAAACCTGCTCGGATGGATGGAGAAGAACCATTTTGATAAGGAGGGTGCAAAGTTTATTCTTGAAGTTGCCCGGAACAATTGCGGACTGGTTCTTCCGGGATGTCAGCCGGTTTATAATCCGATGTTCGGGCAGTGGCTTTATAAAAACGATAAGATGTATCAGGATCTTGCAGCATGGATGCCGGAGTTTCATAAGACGGGAGCAAAGCTTTTTGTGCAGCTTACGGCGGGCTTCGGCAGATCATTTACCATCAGTGCAATGATGGAAAAACTTTATACGAGTCCTGTTCTCAGAAAGCTCTCCAAACCGTTTATGGATCTTGATAAAATCACGGCGACAGCCAGTCCTACACCGAACCGCTGGTCGGATAAAGTTCCGTCACGTGCACTCACAAAAGAAGAAATACATGAGTTTGTGGAAGCATTCGGCAAGACAGCAAAGAAGCTTAAAGATGCCGGAGTAGACGGTGTGGAAGTACATGCTGTTCATGAAGGATATCTGCTTGATCAGTTTACATTAGGTTATGTAAACAGCCGTACGGATGAATACGGAGGATCATTTGAAAACAGATATCGTTTTGCAGTGGAGATTGTACAGGAGATCAAGAAGCAGTGCGGTAAGGATTTTCCTGTTTCTCTGCGTTACAGTGTAATATCCAAGACCAAGGGCTTCCGCGAGGGAGCGCTTCCGGGAGAAGAATACAAGGAGGTCGGAAGAGACCTGAAGGAATCGGAGATTGCTGTAAAGTATCTGCAGGATGCCGGTTATGACATGCTCAACTGTGACAACGGAACATATGATGCATGGTACTGGGCTCATCCGCCTATCTACATGCCGGAGAACTGTAATCTTGAGGATGTTGAGCATATCAAGCAGTTCTGTGACATACCGGTTGTTTGTGCGGGACGTATGGATCCGGCGGTTGCCGCAGAATCGATCGAAGCAGGAAAACTTGACGGAGCAGGATTTGCCAGACAGTTCCTCGCAGACAGAGAGTGGATCGTGAAGCTGCAGAACGAAAAAGAGGAGGATATACGTCCATGTATCCTCTGTCATAACGGATGCTTCAACATGTGTCACTATAAAGGTGTGCCGAATGATCAGGCATTGTCGGACAGCCTGCATCTGGCACGCTGTGCAGTAAATGCTGAGACCATGCAGACGGATAAGCACTTTATCAAAAAGACTGACAGCCCGAAGAAGGTCATCATCATCGGCGGCGGTATCGGCGGTATGGAGGCGGCAAGAGTACTTAAGCTGCGCGGACATGAGCCGGTTATCTACGAGATGAGTGATAAGCTTGGAGGCACATTTATCCCGGCAAGTGCCGAAAGCTACAAAGGAAAATTACGAGATCTGCTGGCATGGTACAGAAGACAGATGCAGGAGCTGGGTATAGAAGTTAAACTCGGTCAGAAGATTGAAGATATCGGTCAGTTCGGAGACAGTGAGATTATCGTTGCAACCGGTTCAACACCGAGGCGGCTGAACAATATCCCCGGAGGAGAGAATATCATAGAAGCCTGCGAATTCCTGAATGGTGCTCCGGTCGGTGACAGAGTACTTGTGATCGGAGGAGGACTTACGGGAAGTGAGATCGCATATGAGCTCTGTCTGCAGGGAAAGAAAGTCAGCATAGTTGAAAGATTTGACGATCTGGTAAAACAGCACGGTGTATGTCTGGCAAACAGTTCTTATCTGAGAGAGTATTTTGCACTTAACAAAGTTCCGGTATATCTGGAGTCAAGTATCAGGAGCGTTGAAGGTAATGTTGCCCATTGTGAGAATCTGACCACCAAACAGACATTTGACGTGGAATGCGATTCCATCATTTCTTCCATCGGTTATATACCTGCACCTCTGGCACAGGAAGGCGGCAAAGTCCATCTTGTGGGAGACTGTAACCGTGTAGGCAATCTGCGCTCCGTAATCTGGAGAGCTTACGAAGTGGCTATGAAGATCTGATGATCAGAGTGTCAAAAGATTATATCATTTCATTTTAATAATCCTAGGAAGGGAGTAGATTATGAAACTTACAGAAGAACAACAGGCGATTCTGGACGGGAAGAAAGGCGAGACCCTGGCCAAAGTCATGGAGACTATGGTTCGCTACGGGGAACTGTTCGGGGCTGATTCAATGGAAAAGATAACAGGTGAGTACAATCATCTGGTTACTTCATTTGGTCTCAAAGCGCTTAAACCTGTGTATGACCTGCTGGACAAACTCATAGAAGCAGGGGCTGTATCACAACAGAAATTCTCGGCGGATCCGAGGCCTATGGATAAAAATGTTCCGTCGAATTTTATTCAGAATTTCGTATTCAATAATTTCATGTACACCAGACAGGAAGAGTACGAGAAGCAGCTTGAAAAGCTTGGACTTATGGATAAGGATGCATTTACCTGTACCTGCTATATGGATGAGGTAGGCAATACACCGAAAAAGGGTGATGTGCTGTCCTGGTCGGAATCATCCGCTGTAGTTTACGCAAACTCGGTTTTGGGTGCAAGGTGCAACAGAAACTCGGGTATCATTGATATTATGGGTTCCATCGTAGGTTATGTACCGAAATTCGGATTTCTGACTGACGAGGGAAGAAAAGCCAAATGGATAGTTGAGATAAAGACCACAAAGATCCCGGAGGCACAGCTCCTCGGATCAGCGGTGGGAATGAAAGTCATGGAAGATGTTCCGTATATCGTAGGTCTGGATAAGTGGCTGGGCGGAAAGCTGGACGACAATGCCAAGACCTATCTCAAGGATTTCGGCGCCGCAACAGCATCAAACGGAGCTGTTGGTCTGTATCACGTGGAAGGTATCACACCGGAAGCTGTAGAACAGGGAAGAGCCCTGATCAATGAGGATGCGCAGGTTTATGTCATCGATGACGCAGAAATCAAGAGAGTATATGACAGTTATCCTGTAATCTGGAAAAACAAGGATGCAAAACCGAAGCTTTGTTTCATGGGCTGTCCGCACATGAGTCTCGAGCAGCTTAAGAGCTGGACTGTAAAAATTGATGATGGACTTAAAAAGGCCGGAAACAGCAAAGTGCTCATTCCTACGGTATTTACCGCAGCACCCGGAGTAATCGCAGAGTTTAAGAAGACTGATTATTATGCAAAGCTTATCAATGCCGGAGTTATACTTTCATATATCTGTCCGCTTATGTACATGAACAATCCTATGAGCGAGAAGATGCCGGTTATCACATCATCCAACAAGCTTCGTACTTATACTTCGGCAAGATTCTATACCGATGATGAGATTCTGGAACAGCTGACGAAAGGAGGACGCTGATATGATGACTTTTAAAGGCAGAGTGGTTTCAAAGGGTAATGTTACCGCACCGGCACTTGTATCTCACGGCGGGCTCAATACTCTGGCATCATTCCAGAAGGCATTGCAGTTCGGGGATAAGAAAGCTACATGTGGAGATCAGAACAATCCTGATTTGTACGGAAAGCAGATGGCGGGTAAGGCTCTGTGTCTTCCGAGAACTATCGGTTCCACGACGGGAGGTCTTGTATTGTATGGGGCCGCTTCCATGAACAGACAGCCGGCCTGTATGCTGTTTTCCGAGCCAATCGATTCACTTGCGGCAGCAGGTGCCATACTTGCAGACGTATGGCTTGATAATGTTTCCATGCCCGTAATTGATTCTCTGGGTGAGGAATTTCTGAATTCGGTAAAAGATGATATGATGATTACGGTTAAAGAGGACGGAACAGTAGAGCTTAAGTAAGTGAACTCGTGCTGACAAAGTTTCCTCTGTGGTTAAAAATTGCAGACAGGCGGGAAGTTATATGGCATTTATATGTGACAATATTGGTGTAGACAATGAGGGTGTTCTTACATTTGCCGGACAGAATACGGTCAGGCTGGCTGAGAAATACGGGACTCCTTTGATGCTTCTGGACGAGTGTAAGATCAGAGAGAAATGCAGGATCTATGTGGAGGCGTTCAGAAAGTATTTTCCGGAAGGCTCATTCCCATTGTACGCCAGCAAGGCAAATTCGTTTAAACAGATTTATCGCATCATGACAGAAACCTGCATGGGAATCGATGTGGTTTCGGGCGGAGAGATATATACAGCTGCGCAGGCGGGATTTGATCTGAAAAAGGCGTATTTTCACAGCAACAATAAGACTGATGACGAAATCGGTTTTGCTATGGACCATGGTGTAGGATATTTCGTTGCCGATCATAAGTCTGAGCTTATTGAGATACAGAAACAGGCTGAAAGCCGCGGAATATTTCAGAATGTTCTCTTGAGACTTACACCCGGCATAGATCCGCATACGTATGAAGAAGTAGTAACAGGTATGATTGATTCCAAGTTCGGAACAGCAATCGAGACCGGTCAGGCAGATGAGATAGTGGAGTTTGCACTTACGCTTAAGAATGTCAGGCTGAAAGGTTTCCACTGTCATGTAGGTTCACAGGTGTTTGCCGAGGATGTATTTGAAAGAGCCGCTGTAGTTATGCTGGGATTCTGCGCATCGATGAGCCGCAAGTTCGGTTATGAGGCGCAGGAACTGGATCTAGGAGGAGGATTCGGTGTTCCGTATACGATTAATGACAGTACGCTGGATATAGAAGAAAAGATAAAAAGTATCTCGGAAACCGTTTACAGGACCTGTGAGGAAGAGGGAATCAAACCTCCGGTAATACATATGGAACCCGGCAGGAGTATAGTGGCGGATGCCGGCATGACTTTATATACCGTCGGAAGCGTCAAGCATATAACAGGATACAGGAATTATGTTTCTGTCGACGGAGGCATGACGGACAATCCCAGATATGCTCTTTATAAATCGCGTTATACCTGCTATATCGCAAACCGCATGAATGAAGTTAAGGATATGAAGTGTTCGCTGGTCGGCAGATGCTGCGAGAGCGGAGATATAGTCCAGCCGGATATCATGCTGCCGGGAAACACTGTAAAAGGCGATATAGCGGCAGTGTGTACTACGGGAGCATATAACTATTCAATGGCATCCAATTACAACAGGGTATGCAGACCGGCAATAGTTATGCTCCGTGATGGCGACAGTTATGTGGCTGTCAGGAGAGAGACCTATGAGGATATCTGTGCCTGTGATATCTGACGGAGCATGCAGCAGAGAACAGGCGGTAAACGTGGCGCAGGTCTGATGAATTTTAATGATAACTGATATCAGGATAGTGCTTATATAAGCAGGGACAGCTCCTCATCGGTGAGTCTTCGGTATTCACCCGGATTGAGTGTCGGGTCAAGCTTCAGAGGACCCATTGAAATTCTTTTCAGGAAGGTGACTTCGTTGCCGACTGCTTCAAACATTCTTTTTATTTCATGATAACGGCCTTCGTGTATGGTGATATACACGGAGGTCTTATTTATTGTTTCGATTTTTGCAGGAAGGGTCGGAGTGTCATCACCGATATCGATGCCGGATTCGATATGCTCTTTGTCGGACAGACTGAGTTCTGACTTAAGTTCGGCATAATAGGTCTTGTCGACATGTTTTTTTGGAGAGAGCAGGTTGTGGGCCAGTATGCCGTCATCCGAGATGATCAAAAGTCCCTCGGTGTCTTTGTCGAGGCGGCCTATCGGGAACATTCCCCTGTGTTTTTCTTCTGAGATGAGATCCACCACGCAGGTTTCATCCTGATTGCGTAAATCCGCACGGCTGGCAGAGATTACTCCCTTGGGCTTATTGAGCATGAAATAGACATTTTTTGCATAAGAAACAGTGGCCCCGTTGTATGTGATGCGGGACAATAACTCATCGACTTTATATCCGGAATCCTTGACTGTTGTTCCATCCACACTGATAAGCCCTTTTGATATTAACTTTTTGACATCGCTGCGGGATCCGAGACCTGCAGCACTAAGATAATGATCAAGTCTCATATATACAGTATATCACATATCTGTATTACCGCACACATGCTATAGTATGCAGAGTATAGGCAAATGACGATGCGCATTCTTCCGGCCCAAACTGCGCGCCTACTATAGTCTGTATGAGTATGGCCAAATGTCGGGATACATTACTTCCGTCGATACATACGGATGGCGCAGCATGATGTAATATCATCTGCGTTGTTGTATAATTAACCCGTTAAGAACTGATTATCAGAAGGCAGGATAAAGGTGAAATATGAATATTACGGTTTTGTGTGTCGGAAAAGTCAAGGAAGCTTTTATGCGTGAAGGGATAGATGAGTATTCCAAGAGACTCGGCAGATATATAAAGATGAAGATAGTTGAGGTCCAGGATGAAAAGACACCGGAAAATGCTTCCGGGAATGAGAATATCAGGATAATCAATACAGAAGGTGAGAGGATACTGTCAAAAATCAGAGATACTGACTATGTATGTGCACTTGCTATAAACGGGAAGACATATTCCTCGGAAGAGTTCTCGGATTATCTTGCAAGGGTTCAGATCAAGTCCAAAGGGAACCTGGTGTTTGTCATCGGAGGCTCCCTGGGTCTGTCCGACGCAGTCATCAGGAGAGCGGATGACAGTATCAGTTTTTCAAGAATGACATTTCCGCATCAGCTCATGAGGATGATTCTGCTTGAACAGATTTACCGCGGCTACAGAATCCTGAACAACGAACCATACCATAAATAGGTGCAGGAACAAAGCTAATCACCTCGAAGATAGCGCAAAGTATGCTATACTGATTAGCACTAAGGATATAAGCGAAGAGGCATAACCGACGAACACGGAAAAGGATAAGTTCAGCCCCGGAAAAATATGAAAGCGATAATCAATGCAAAAATAGTATATACCGACCGGATAAGAGAAGGATCTATACTCCTGAACGCAGACAGGATAGTATCGACCGGAGATATAAGCATACCGGAAGATGCTGATATCATTGATGCAGGTGGACTTTTTGCCGGTCCGGGTCTTATTGACGAACATGTTCACGGATATCATCAGTATGGCGAGGGATTCGACATCACTGACAATACAAGAGCTGTCGCGGATGCTCATCTGAAGCATGGAGTCACATCCATAACTCCGTCTCCGTCATATTCGCTCAGGTATGAGAGATGTATGTCGGTCATAGAGCAGTGCAATCAGGCGATAAAAGAAGGGCACAATACCATAGCGGGCATACATCTGGAGGGACCGTATATCAATTATCGTATGGGAGCAGGGAAAAAGTATGCCTGGAAGTATTCCGATGCAGTATTTTCCGGCCTTTTTGAAGCAGCCTGCGGACATGTCCTTCACTGCACGTATGCGCCGGAAATGCCGTATGCTGAAAATGTTGAAGATATCATTAACAGGTACGGTGCTGTGATGGATATCGGACATACCATGGCGGATCCGGCGAGCATTTACCGTTCAGCCTCAAAGGGACTTAAGATAGTCACGCATCTTTTTGATGCGACAGGGAATTATAAGGGAATACATGCATCAGATATGACGGGCGATCCGCAGGACGGTGTATCGTATGTGGTTCTGGGAATTCCTGATATGTATTATGAGATCATCTCGGATGTGAGGGGAATCCATGTGACACAGTCAAGCCAGCGTCTGGCACTCAGGTGTGCGGGAGAGGATCACATCATACTGGTTTCGGACTGTACATATCACAGACGTGCGGATGAGGACCCGGAGGAGTATCCGGAAAATGATCTGCGCAGCTGCAGGGATATTAATATCGGAAAAACAGGTAATCTGTTTGGCAGCAGGCTGACCGTGGCCGATTGTGCCGCGAATTTCATGAAAGCGACCGGAGCCGATATACGCATTGCTTTCAAATGTGCGTCGACAAATTCCGCTGTGGCTCTCGGCCTTGATGAGCAGGTCGGAAGCATTGCCCCGGGGAAGAAAGCGAATCTTGTGTTTACTGACGATGCATTCAGAGTAAAAAACGTGATTTTTGAGGGTAAGCCTGTCGGCGATGTCAGGACTTCTGTCTTTGCTTGAAAAAATTCTGCTTTTTAAGTAAAATATAAAATATGTTTTTTGAGGTATTATCTGATACATTACTGGATTGCTTAAAAATGCTGCCATTTCTGCTGGCAGCATACTTTGTGATTGAATATATTGAGAGAACCCGGTCGGAAAAGATCGAGAAGGCTTTGGCAGGCGGAGGAAGATTCGGATTTGTGCCTGGCGCGTTTCTGGGCCTTGTTCCACAGTGCGGTTTTTCCGGCATGGCGGCAAATCTATATTCGGGCAATGTAATTACTGCGGGAACTCTGGTTGCGGTTTTTGTTTCCACCTCGGATGAAGCCGTACCGCTTCTGATAGCAGCTCCCGGTGGATGGAGGACTCTGCTGCCTCTGCTGATACTGAAACTGATATTGGCTTTGCTTGCCGGATTTCTGACAGATTTCGTACTGATGAAAATACTGCCGAAGGAGCTGAAGGGCGGATATATAGAAAATTCCACCAAAGTTGACTGTCATGATCACGATGAACACGAGAGTCTGATAGTTGCTACTCTGAGGCATACCGGTATCATCATGGTTTCGATATTTGTTATATTGCTGATAATCAATCTGGCAGTAGGATACATCGGAAGTGACAGACTGGCAGGGTTTATAGAGTCCACGGGTGTATTGCAGTTTCTCATCACGCCGCTTATCGGAATGATACCGAACTGTGCCTCATCGGTTTTGCTGACTCAGATGTACGCGGCGGGACAGCTGCCGTTTGCTTCGATGTTTGCAGGACTGTGTGCAGGATCGGGTATAGGTACTCTGGTTCTGTTCAGGACAGAAAAAAACAAGAAGAGAGTTATAGCGATTCTGGGTATCATCTATGTGTACAGTGTGTTCATAGGACTGGTACTGAGTGCTTTGACAAAATAGTTTTCCCGGGGAGAGAATATGAAAAAGATCATTATAACAGTTGTAGGAAAAGACAGAGTCGGGATAATCGCGAGGGTATGCACATATCTGTCGGAAAATCAGATAAATATCCTTGATATTACTCAAACCATAGTATCGGACATGTTCAATATGATGGTCATAGCCGATATGGAAAAGTCTGACAGGCAGTTTGATGTGATTGCGGACGAACTGAAAAATCTGGGAGATGGCATGGGACTGAGAATACTTGCCCAGAAAGAAGAAATATTCACAGAAATGCACAGAATCTAAGGAGTAAATCATGCCGAGTTTGAATGAAGTTCTTGAGACTAACCGGATGATCGAACAGGATCTTCTGGATGTAAGAACAATCACGATGGGAATAAGCCTTCTTGACTGTGCTTCTGATGATGTCTCAAAGACCTGTAATAAAATATCAGAAAAAATTGTAAGGACCGCAGGCACTCTGGTTGCTACGGGAGAGGCGATATCCAAGGATTTCGGAATCCCTATCGTTAACAAGAGGATATCAGTGACGCCGGTTTCGCTCGTCGGGGCAGGATGCTGCAGATCGACTTCCGATTTTGTGCAGATAGCAAAGACACTGGACAGATCGGCAAAAGAGGTCGGAGTAAATTTCCTGGGCGGATATTCCGCACTTGTCACAAAAGGAATTACATCAGCCGAAAGGATGCTGATAGAATCCATACCGGAAGCTCTCGCGGAGACAGATATTGTATGTTCGTCAGTAAATGTGGGTTCTACAAGGACCGGTATTGATATGGATGCGGTGCGCCTGATGGGAAAGATTATTAAGCAGACGGCCCGCAATACCGCGGATAAAGATTCGTTCGGGTGTGCCAAGCTGGTAGTGTTCTGCAATGCGCCGGACGATAATCCGTTTATGGCAGGAGCTTTTCATGGCGTGACGGAAGGTGATGCAGTTATCAATGTCGGAGTCAGCGGCCCCGGAGTGGTTAAGGCAGCGGTAGAGAATGTACACGGAGAAAACTTTGAAGTGCTGTGCCAGACAGTCAAGAAGACTGCATTCAAAGTTACAAGGGTAGGCCAGCTTGTTGCTCAGGAGGCGGCGAAGAGGTTGGGAGTTCCTTTCGGAATCGTCGATCTGTCGCTGGCACCCACACCTGCAGTCGGTGATTCCGTGGCACAGATACTGGAAGGGATGGGACTTGAAAGAGTCGGAGCACCGGGAACCACTGCGGCACTTGCGATACTCAATGATCAGGTTAAGAAAGGCGGAGTCATGGCAAGCTCTTATGTAGGCGGACTTTCCGGAGCATTTATTCCTGTCAGCGAGGACAGAGGAATGATAGAGGCCGCCGCTATGGGAGCACTTACCATAGAAAAACTTGAAGCTATGACCTGTGTATGCTCCGTCGGACTGGATATGATAGCCATTCCGGGTGATACGACAGAAGAAACCATAGCCGGAATCATAGCCGATGAGGCTGCGATAGGTATGATCAATCAGAAGACTACTGCGGTCAGACTGATACCGGTAGAGGGCAAGAATGTAGGCGAAACGGTTAATTTCGGAGGTCTGCTAGGATATGCGCCTATTATGCCGGTCAATACATATTCCTGTGCTGATTTTGTAAACCGTGGAGGAAGAATACCTGCTCCGATTCATTCATTCAAAAACTGATCCAAACAATCGACTATTACGTCGGGATATGGTAGAATATAGTATATTATTTTAAAAATCAGTTATTTTGTGGAGGGATTTATACTATGGCAAAAAGATTAACAGAAGTTCTTAAACAGTGGTGGCTTGTTCTTATTCTCGGAATCATCTCGGTTATCCTTGCATTTATACTTATTGCAAATCCGGGTACAGGATTCAATATGGTAAGAATCATCGGAGTTATCAACTTTATCACAATCGGTATACTCGGAATCGTAAGCACCATCGCAAGACGTAAAGAGATTCCGGCGTGGGGATGGAACCTTGTAGGATGCATTCTTATTCTTTTACTTGGTATCTTTGTAGCATGTAATCCGCTTCTTTCTGATCTGGTACTTATTTACATGTTCACATTCGCATTTATCTTTGAGGGTGTCAACGGAATCTTCGGTGCATTCTCACTGAAAGATCAGGGAGTTAAAGGATGGGGATGGTCACTTGCTTTTGCAATCATCACGGTTATCCTCGGAATCCTTCTTGTAGGACGTCCGCTTATTGCAGCTCTTTCAATCGATATCATAGCAGCAGCAGCTATGCTCAGCTTCGGTATCTCAATGATCGTTCTGTCAATTCAGATGTCAAAAGCTAAAGCTACGATCGAGAAGGCTGTTGAGAGGTAATCCAGCAGACGAATCCTGTTATGAAAATGCCTTGCCGTGTGTTTGTGCCGGCGAGGCATTTTATGAAATATGAGAAAGAAGAGTAATATGCCGGTACCAAATTATTCGGAAACGGAAGGAAAAGAATATCATATCCAGTGCGGCAAAGGAGATGTAGGAAGATATGTCATACTTCCGGGAGACCCCGGGAGATGTGAGAAGATTGCTTCGTATTTTGATGCTGCACAGCTTATATCATACAATCGTGAGTTTAAGACATACACAGGATATCTCTGCGGTGAGAAGGTAAGCGTAACTTCTACAGGTATCGGAGGTCCTTCGGCAAGCATTGCCATGGAGGAGCTGGCCAACTGCGGTGCGGATACATTTATAAGAGTAGGGACCTGCGGAGGTATGCAGACGGAAATCATCGGCGGGGATATCGTTGTGGCAACGGGCGCAATCCGTATGGAGGGAACCAGTAAAGAGATAGCTCCGATCGAATATCCTGCGGTTTCTGATTACGATTGTCTGACTTCTCTGGTTGAGAGTGCCGCAGCACTGGGTGCCGTATATCATGTGGGAGTGGTCCAGTCAAAGGACTCGTTTTACGGTCAGCATTCACCGGAAAAGATGCCCGGAGGATATGAACTTAATAACAAATGGGACGCATGGGTCAGGATGGGATGTAAAGCCTCAGAGATGGAGACGGCCGCTCTTTTCACGACAGCGGCATATCGCAGAGTCAGATGCGGAGCCTGTTTTCTGGTCATGGCAAATCAGGAGAGAGCCGCGCTCGGACTTTCAAATCCTGTAGCTCATGATACGGATCTTGCAGTCAGAATTGCTGTGGAGGCAGTTAAAATACTTATAAAGAAAGACGGAGATAAAGTATGAGATATCCTGAATTTTTAAAAGAAAAAGGAAGAATAGGATACATAGCCCCATCGTTCGGATGTGCGGATGAGCATTACGGAAAATGTTTTGCACAGGCCCTGAAGGGTTTTGAGGAGCTCGGTTATGAAAATATTTTGGGACCGAACTGCTATGAGATGTCCGGAATCGGTAAGAGCAATACTCCCGAAAAATGCGCGGACGAGATCAATGATTTCTTCATAAATGACAGAAGCGATGTGATAATCTCCTGCGGCGGCGGTGAGACTATGTGCGAGGATCTTACGTTTGTTGATTTTGAAAGAATAGCAATGAGTGAACCTAAGTGGTTCATGGGATTTTCGGATAATACTAATCTTACATACACATTGCCGGTGCTGTGCGATACTGCAGCTATCTACGGACCGTGTGCATCTCAGTTCGGTAAGAAGCCGTGGCATGCATTCATGAAAGATGCATATGATCTGCTGACTGGAAGAAAACTGTCAGTAAACAGTTATCCGACCTGGGAGAAAGCTCCGAAGGAGTATCCGGAGGGAGAGGAACCGGATCCGTGTGAGCCTATAAACGATACGGAACCGTCCTGCATAAAGTTATTTAAAGACGGAGTATTGTCCGGGAACAGCGGCAATGCGCAGTTCAGCGGAAGACTGATAGGGGGATGCCTGGACATTCTTCAGATTCTGTGCGGAACAAAGTATGACGGTACGGCCGCATTTGCACGTAAATATGCAAACGACGGAATCGTATGGTTCATTGAATCCTGTGACCTGAATCCTATGAGCATAAGGAGAGCCCTGTGGCAGCTTGATGAAGCCGGATGGTTTGCAAATGTGAAGGGATTTATAATCGGCAGACCACTGCATTTTGATGAGGATCTTATGGGGATGAATCATTTGAATGCTGTGACAGGAATTCTGGATAAGTACGATGTGCCGATTGTTCTGGATGCCGATCTGGGACATCTGCCGCCTATGATGCCTCTTGTTTCAGGAGCGATGGCGGATGTCAGTCTGGATGGTCAGAATCTGAATATAAAAATGAGGCTTGAGTAAGATATCAGAATGGCGATATACAATGATCGGCCGGTTATGATTGAGAATCAGGTCTTATGATTTTAAATGTTATAAGACGAAATCACACGGTGCATCGGACCGGTGACCGAAAAGAAAAGGAGAAGAGTTATGAAGGGTTTATGGAATGAGTTTAAGGATTTTATCAACAAGGGTAATGCACTTTCAATGGCAGTCGGCATCATTTTAGGCGGAGCTTTTACGGCTATCGTTACAGCTATCGTAGAGAACCTGATAACTCCGCTGCTTGGCGTGATCTGCGGTGGTATTGATTTTGCGGGTCTTGCAATAACAGTAGGTGATGCTTCATTCGGAATCGGTGCTGTTATTTCTGCAATTATCACATTCTTTGCTACGGCAATTGTTCTGTTCCTGATTCTTAAGGGAATCAATTCGGCACAGAAGGCTGCAGAGTCTCTTAAGAAGAAAGAAGCGGAAGAGGCAGCTGCCGCACCGGCTGAACCGAGTGAGGAAGTGAAACTTCTTATGGAAATCAGAGATCTTATGAAGAAATGATAATCGCTGCTTCAAGTTGAAATAAACCGAATAAAACAATTTCAGGATATAAAAAAGGCGAGGACACTTTATTGTGCCGTCGCCTTTTGTGTGACCAGTGAGCATCACCACGTCTGCATCATTGTCAGTCAATATCGACTACATTGTACCCGAGATAATACTTGAATGCATCCTCAAGGACTTTCTTCATATGTCCCTTTCCGATTGTTGTGTGATGTTTGAATCCGCCGCGGGCAAGCTTTTCGAGTTTGCACTGGAGGTCAGGAATCTCGCAAACGCCTGCAACACCGAAGTAACCGTCTTCAATCTCATCAGCTGTCATCTCGGCTTCAGACACATACAGATTGATCTTGCCGTCTCTGATCTTGCAGTTTGAGATAGTGCATGGGAATGCGTCTATACGGCCTTCGTTTGTACCCCAGCCTGATCCCGGATCGCCTTTGGCGAACATCTTATGCTCAAGTACAGTTCCCTTGCCGGCCATAAGTGACTGTGCAACAGGTCCGCAGTGGAAGAGAACTACCTTGTCAGGATCTGTTCCGTAGTTGTTGTTCCAGTCAAGACATGCGGTAGGAGCATCCGATGCAAGCTTCATAGCAAACATTGCAATGCATGACTCAATATCCATCTCACATGAAGCCGGGATGCCGCGGTCATTAAGCTCTGACAGGAGAACGCACGGACAAACACGGAGTATCGTCTCCATCTCATTCCAGCAGCGGAGGCTGATAGCGTCAAGATGATAATCCTCGATATATTTGTCGATTACTACACCGATCTTTGCAAGAGTGAGCTGATTCTTCTTTGGAACATTTGAAAAATTGGTATAAGCGGCGAGCTTCTTTACCTTTGCCGTTACATTCTTATCTGTATCTTTAAGCTTTCCTACTTCAAAAACAAGCTCCGACAGATCAAAAGACTCGATATTGATTCCGTATTTCTGGCATGTGACCTCATCAAAACGGACCGTCTTGAATGCTGTGGTTCTTGCACCGATAGCACCAATGTTGCAGTCACGCAGCTTGTTGACAACGCGGCAGGTTGCTGCGAAATCATGCAGATCCTGAGCAAATTCTTTTGTCTTGGGATCAACTACCCATGACTTTGTGAGTGAATAAGGGATTCCGTACTGATCGAAAACATCTGTTACAGAGAACTTACCGCAGTATGCATCACGTCTGTATTTGAAATCCATCTTGCCGATCTCATCAGGATATGCCTGAATGAGAATGGGTTTTTTGCAGTCTTTAAGCGCCCATGCGGCTCCGTTTTCATCAGCAAAGATAGGACAGCAGAGGATGACACCGTCATATTTGCCCTCATTTTTTTTAAGCCACTGCGCGTAGAGGATACCTTCGTCACGTGTCTCGATACCGCCGAAACGTGTGAGTTTCTCATCCATGATGATGTAATCATAGCCGGCTTTTTTGATTGCCTTCTTCATGTCTTCGCGTGCTCCGTGAATGAGCTCGCCGGGCATAAAACCTCTGTTAGTTACGAAAATCGCAAATGTCATTTTGCTTGCCATCTACATAGCCTCCTTAGATTAATTTACCGAAAATTTGTAAACAGTTGTTGATTCCAGTTTCTCACCCGCCCTGAAAAGACTCCCGGGGAAATCCGGATGGTTAGGTGTATCGGGATAATACTGTGTCTCAAGAGCAAATCCGCTGCGGTATGCATAAGCCTTGCCGCCCTTGCCGTTCGGATCTGAACCCATGAAGTTTCCGCTGTAGAACTGAACTGCAGGAAGATCCGTGAAGACTTCCATTACGATGCCTGTCCTGGGACTGGATACCCGGGCAAAAGGCTTGCTGAGACTCGGATTGTTGAGGATAAAGTTATGGTCAAATCCTCCTCCGAGTTTTATAGCCTCTTCATCAGCATCAATGTCTTTTGATATCACCTTTTCTGTCGTGAAATCAAGAGCGGTACCCTTGATATTGACAATCTCGCCTGTAGGGATAAGCTGTGAGTCGATTGCGGTTGCTTTGTCGGCATCGATCCACATGGTGTGATCAGTCATTGTTTCTGTTCCCTCACCGCTGAGATTGAAGTAGTTGTGGTTTGTAAGATTGAAATATGTATCCTTGTCCGAAACTGCCTCATAGCGGATGCTCAGAGCATTATCATCTGTAAGTTTATATGTTACTGAAATCGTCGCATTTCCCGGCATACCCTGATCACCGTCCGGAGAGAACAGCCGGAAAGTGACGCTGTTGTCTGCCTCATTTGCGGTCGGGAACCACGTTCTGGAATACCATTTGTTAAATCCGCCGTGAAGGCAGTTGTCGTTATCATTCACATCCAGTTTATAAGTAACCCCGTTAAGAGTGAACTGTGCACCGCCGATTCTGTTGGCATATCTGCCGACGATAGCACCAAAAGTTGTTTTATTGGTTACATAATGCTCCGGCTCGTCATAACCGAGTGCCACATCAACGGGATTGCCGTCTTTGTCCGGAACGATGATTTTTACGATATCCGCACCGATATCGGTCAGGACAACTGTCATACCGCTGTCATTTGAAAGTGTGAACTCGGTAGCATAACTGTTATTAAAGTTGCTGATGATCATAATTATTCCTTTCCGCCATAATGAAAACACCTGTTTCATTTAACAAGATTTATATTTATAAGTATTTATACTCTTAAAAGCGGTACATAGTCAAGCACATTTAGAGTGTAAGAATATAATGCTAAGTGTCAGCATTTTATGGACAAATCTTACGGTTTGTGAGATACTATAAGTTGTAAATTTTCCTGACTTACGTAAATGTGTAATTCGGGATATAAAATTTTATGGAGGAAAAAAGAATGAAGAAATTTGTAGCTATTACAATGGCAGCT
Organism: Lachnospiraceae bacterium; assembly: GCA_030531245.1. GTDB lineage: Bacteria > Bacillota > Clostridia > Lachnospirales > Lachnospiraceae > Darwinimomas. The sequence continues at coordinate 8,821 of JAUNOA010000006.1, read as the reverse complement.
CTTATGGTTCTTTCTCTTGCAGCATGTGGCGGTTCAACCGTAGACGTACAGCAGGCTGCTGAGACAGTTTCCAAGGTTGCAGAAGAAGCAGCTCCTGCAGTTCAGGAAGCAGCAGAAGCAGTTAAAGAAGCAGCACAGGAAGCAGTTGCTGAGGGCAAGTCAGAAGTAAACATCGGTGTTCTTGTATGGAAGTATTCAGATACATACGGTTCATCAGTTCGTGTAGCAATGGAGAAGTATGCCGAGGAACTCGGTGCAGAACTCGGAGTAAAGGTTAACCTTGAAATGCAGGACGGCAACGATGATCAGGCAACTCAGAACAACCAGGCAGACGTTATGTTCGCAGCAGGCAAGGATCTCATCATCATCAACCTTTGTGACACATCAGCAGGACAGTATCTTGCAGACCTTGGTGCACAGTACGGTGTTCCGTTCTTCTTCTACAACAAAGAGCCGAACGATTCATCACTCGTAACAAACAACAATTCAATCTTTATCGGAACAAAGCCAGAAGAAGCTGGTATCATGCAGGGCGAAATCCTTGCTGACCTCTACAAGGCAAATCCTGAGAAGGTTGACAGAAACGGCGACGGCAAGGTTACATTCCTTGAGTTCGAAGGCGAAGTAAACAATGCTGAGGCTATTGCACGTACAGAATATTCAGAGTCAACAGCAATCGAGCAGGGCGTTCCGCTTGAGAGACTTGCTGAGAACCAGGTAGCTAACTGGGATACAGGTAAGGCACAGGAAATGATGGTTGCACAGCTTGCAGCTATCGGCGCAGAGAATATCGACGTTATCTTCTGTAACAACGATGATATGGCTATCGGTGTTATCGCAGCTCTTAACGAGCAGGGTTACAACCTTGGCGACGGCGGCGACGAGATCGTAGTTATCGGTGTTGACGCAACAGATACAGCTATTGAATACATCAACGCTGGCAAGCTTTACGGTACAGTTAAGCAGGACGGCGATGCTATGGGCAAGTGCAATATCTACATGGCAATCAACGGAGCTCTTGGCAAAGACTGGCTTGACGGAACAGATTATAAGATGGCAGACGACGGATTCTCAGTTCGTATTCCATACGCTAAGATCACAAAAGAGTGATTTAATTAACATTTGATTTTTTCGGGTGCCCTTGAAATACAGGGCACCTGCTGATTAAAAAAAGAAAAGGATCGGGTGGAAAATTTGGACGATAACAAATATTTGCTTGAGATGATCGACATCGACAAGCAGTTCCCGGGTGTTAAGGCACTCGATCATGCTCAGCTGAAGCTGAGACCGGGAACTGTTCATGCCCTTATGGGTGAGAACGGTGCCGGAAAATCAACACTTATGAAGTGTCTCTTCGGTATTTATAAGAAAGACTCCGGAACCATCAGAATGAATGGTGAAGAAGTGAACTTCGTGAACCCCAGAAATGCTCTTGACCACGGTGTTGCCATGGTTCATCAGGAGCTGAATCAGGTTCTGTATCGCAGCGTTATGGAGAACATATGGATGGGACGTTTCCCGATGAACGGTCCTCTGGTTAACGCCAAGAAGATGAAGGCTGATACCGAAGCTATAATGAATGACCTTGAAATCAAAGTCGATGTTACAAAAAACATCGGTACATACACTGTATCACAGAGACAGATGCTTGAGATTGCAAAGGCAGTTTCATACGATGCCAAAATCCTTGTGCTTGATGAGCCAACATCATCACTTACCCAGGATGAAGTTGAGCATCTGTTCAGAATCATGAAGAAGCTTACATCTCAGGGTGTCGGCATCATTTATATCTCTCACAAGATGGATGAGATCATGAGGATATCCGATGAGGTAACCATCATGCGGGACGGTAAATGGGAATCAACAGATCCGACGTCAGAACTCACAACCGACGTTATCATCAAACGAATGGTAAACAGAGATATGTCCAACCGTTTCCCGGCAAAGACAAATACTCCGGGTGATGAGATCATGATGAAGGTTGAAAATCTCACCGGCAAATACGAGCCGACCTGTCACAATGTTTCGTTTGAACTGCGAAAGGGTGAGGTTCTCGGTATTGCCGGACTGGTAGGATCAAGAAGAACAGAGCTTCTGAGCACGATCTTCGGTTCGATGGAAAAAGCTGAAGGAAAGATTATCGTAAACGGAAGTGAAGTTCAGAACAGATCACCCAAGGAATCCATCAAAAACGGGTTTGCGATGGTTACTGAGGAGAGACGTGCGACAGGTATTTTCCCATACGGAAATATCATGTTCAACTCCGTTATTGCAAATCTGAAGAATTACAGACATGGTTTACTGCTTTCGGACAAAGAAATGCAGAAAGATACAGCGGACTATATAGATAAACTGAAAACTAAGACTCCTTCACAGAAGACTCTTATTAAGAATCTTTCAGGCGGAAACCAGCAGAAGGTCATCTTCAGCCGCTGGCTTCTCACAAATCCTGATATTCTGCTTCTCGATGAGCCTACAAGAGGTATCGATGTAGGTGCCAAATACGAGATTTATGAGCTTATGCTTGACCTTGCCCGTCAGGGTAAGGGAGTTTGCTTCATCTCATCCGAGATGCCCGAACTGATCGGTATCTGTGACCGTATACTTGTAATGAGTAACGGACAGCTTGCAGGTATCGTAGAGAGAGGAAAGGATTTCGGAGGAGTTCAGGGCGAGCAGGAGACAATCATGGCCCTTCAGGCTAAATACGTATAAAGGAGTTAGTTATGGAGAAGAAAAAAATAAATATCGGTGAATTCTTGCTTAAATATGCACTGTATTTCATCTTACTTGTTATTCTGGTTGTTATCGTTTGCATCAACCCGAAGTTCCTGTCGGTTGCAAATATTATCAACATTCTGAAACAGGCTTCAACAAAGGGTATCCTGGCACTGGGTGTTGCCGGACTTATCGTTCTGGCAGGTACCGATCTTTCCGTAGGACGTATACTCGGACTGACAGCAGCTGTTGCAGCTTCCTTGCTTCAGTCACCGACATTCCCTTCAAGATATTATCCGCAGATTACGCAGGTAACGGGACTTTCGGTTGTTGTAGCGTTGCTTATCTGTATCCTGATTGCAACACTGTTCTCGGCATTCAACGGATTCGGCGTTGCCAAGCTTCACATGCATCCGTTCATCGTAACACTCGGTTCTTCACTGATTGCTTACGGTCTTTGCTGTATCTATATTGAGAATCAGCCTTCAGGTTCAACACAGGCTCTTTCATCGCTGGATCAGAAATACCTGAATCTTGCTACAAGCGCAATAAAGATCGGTAATGTTCGTATCCCGTGGCTTATAATTGTTTATCTTGTTCTTGCGGCATTTACATGGGTAATGTGGAACAAGACGACATTCGGTAAGAATATGTTTGCTGTCGGCGGCAATACCGAGGCTGCTGAGGTTTCCGGTATCAGTGTTACAAAGACTATCATGAGCGTATATATCTATGCAGGTATCATGTATGGTATCGGTTCATTCCTCGAGGGTGCACGTGTTCAGTCAGTAGGTACTTCAACAGGTATCAACTATGAGCAGGATGCCATCGCCAGCTGTGTAATCGGTGGTGTATCCTTCAACGGTGGTATAGGTACTGTACAGGGCGTAGTAATCGGTACCATCATTCTTCAGGCTATCAACTACGGTCTGTACTTCCTCGGAGTCAATGCGTACCTGCAGTACGTTATCCGTGGTATCATCATCATCGTCGCAGTAGCTATTGATGTCCGTAAGTATATCAATAAGAGATAATAATATATAAATCCGGGCCCGGACCTATTGCCGGGCTCTTTAAATTTAGTATTACTTTAAGTTTTTATGGAGGCACAAAATGAATAACATTCCAAAAGTAAAAGTTGGTATCGTAGCTGTAAGCCGCGACTGTTTCCCGGAGTCACTTTCAGTTAATCGCCGCAAAGCACTGGTTGATGCATATGCAAAGAAATATGATGCAGAAGACATCTATGAGTGTCCGATTTGCATCGTTGAGAGCGAGATTCACATGGTTCAGGCTCTTGAAGATATCAAGAAGGCAGGATGTAACGCACTCTGCGTATATCTCGGAAACTTCGGACCTGAGATAGCCGAGACACTTCTTGCAAAACATTTCGACGGACCTAAGATGTTCTGCGCAGCAGCAGAGGAGAAAGATCTTGTTCAGGGACGTGGTGATGCGTTCTGCGGTATGCTCAATGCAAGCTACAATTTACAGCTTCGTAATGTAAAGGCTTATATCCCGGAGTATCCGGTAGGAGATGCTGAGGATTGCGCTGATATGATCCATGACTTTCTTCCGATTGCAAGAGCAGTCATCGGTCTTTCAGACCTCAAGATCATAAGCTTCGGACCTCGTCCGCTTAATTTCCTGGCATGCAATGCACCTATCAAACAGCTTTTCAACCTCGGAATCGAGATCGAAGAGAATTCAGAGCTGGATCTGTTCGAGGCATTCAATAAGCATGCAGGAGATGCAAGGATTCCTGAGATTGCTGCAGAAATGGCAGCAGAGCTTGGCGCCGGAAACAAGAAACCGGAGGTTCTTGAGAAGCTTGCTCAGTATGAACTTACTTTAAAAGATTGGATTAATGAGCATAAGGGTTATCGTAAGTACGTTGCTATCGCAGGAAAATGCTGGCCGGCATTCCAGACACAGTTCGGCTTCGTTCCATGCTATGTAAACTCACGTCTTACTTCACAGGGTATTCCGGTATCATGTGAGGTTGATATCTACGGATGCCTGAGCGAGTATATCGGAACATGCGTTTCCGATGATATCGTAACGCTTCTTGATATCAACAATACAGTTCCGAAGGCACAGTATAAGGAAGATATCGAAGGCAAATTCGATTACTGTCAGAACGAAACCTTTATGGGATTCCACTGCGGCAATACGTCATCCAAAAAGCTGTCATTCTGTGAGATGAAGTATCAGATGATTATGGCCCGTGCGCTTCCGATAGAGGTAACAAACGGAACTCTTGAAGGTGATATCCAGCCGGGTGAAATCACATTCTTCAGACTTCAGTCAACAGCAGACAATATCCTTCGTGCTTACATAGCACAGGGAGAGGTACTGCCGGTAGCTACACGTTCATTCGGGGGAATCGGTGTATTTGCTATCCCTGAGATGGATCGTTTCTACAGACACGTGCTTATCCAGAAGGGATTCCCACATCACGGAGCAGTTGCTTTCGGTCATCACGGCAAGGCACTCTTCGAGGTATTTAAGTACATTGGAGTATGTCCGTGCGAAATCGGTTACAATCAGCCGGCAGGAGTCAGATATCCAACGGAGAATCCTTGGAAGTAATCAGTTTTTCAGCCGAGGGACCTTCCGGCCCCTCGGTTTTTGTATAACAGTAAATTGCTCTGCATTTTCTGTTACACAAACGCTCCGCGGGATGCGCACTCGCGCGAAAGGTACTATGTCGCTAAAGCGACCGCGCTCGGCGTGGGCATATCGCAAGCGAAATGCGGTATATTAACAGCAGGCAGCCCGAAACGACAGGACTGCCGGACGTATATTAATAAATCATATCCCAAGAGATATGCTTTAGGAATTATTATGACCGGAACAGTTTTTGACATCAAGCAAATGGCAGTTTTTGACGGACCGGGTCTGAGAACAACGGTCTTTCTGAAAGGCTGCCCGCTCAGATGCAGGTGGTGTCATAATCCGGAAGGACTTTCTTTTGAACCGCAGTTAATGGTCAGTGAAAACGGGTGTCTGCACTGTAATAAATGCAGAGATAAATGTGAACATGAGGAAGAATGCATTGCGTGCGGTAAGTGCATAAGAGTATGTCCGCTGCATCTGAGAAGGATAGCCGGCAGAAAATATACTGCGGATGAACTGGCAGAGAAGCTTCTGAAAGATAAATCAGTTTTTGACATGAACGGAGGTGGAGTCACTTTATCCGGGGGCGAACCGACCGCTCAGGCAGAGTTTGTAATAGAACTTCTGAAAAAGCTTGAAGGCATACATCGAGCTATTGAAACCTGCGGTTACTGTACCGCGTCAGTATTTACGCGCGTACTTGAACGGATTGATTTTGTCATGCTGGATCTTAAGCTGATCGATGAGACACAGCATGAGTACTGGACAGGCAGAAGCAACAGGATGATCCTTAATAATCTGGAGATTCTGAAGAAAAGCGGAAAACCCTTTATAATCAGAGTTCCGCTTATTCCCGGAGTAACCGATACGCAGGAGAATAAAGCTGCTGTTGCGAAGCTGTTGAAAGATGCAGATGATCTGGTGAGGGTTGAGCTTATGCCATATCATCAGACGGCAGGAGCCAAGTATCAGATGGTCGGGCAGAGTTTTGATCCGGGATTTAATATTGAGAGTCCTGTTGATACATCGATTATTGAATTTGAAAAATACAGCATCCCTGTGAGGGTACTGTGAATAAAATATATCATCAACAAGCGGTATTGTCCGGACAAATCTCCGTATACCGTTTGTCACAAATATACAGCTTTTCACTCGACGGCTCGCGCCTCAATGTCCGACGTAGCGGATGCTAAGCTCACAAGTGCCTGTTCGCTAAGCACCGACGTCTCCCAAGGCTCGCTCAAAGCTGTATATTTGTTCCAACCTTTGTATCAGTTATAAATCGTGCAATACCGTATGCTGATACGGATTTTAGTATAAAGATAACAGGAGAGAATATGACAGACAGAATACAGAGGATGCTTGATTTTTATATAAAGGACAAAGCACATCATCAGTACAGACAGCCGGAAGGTGATAAGTATCGATATGCTGTCAGATACAAGGAGATGGGCCTTGATGATCTGGACAGAAGCGTCTACAGACTTGGAGATGTGCTTGCAGAGGAAAAACCGGTAGTATTTCCCGACGAGAAAATAATTATGATGCGTACGGTGGTTACGCTGCCGGAGATATTTACAGAAGAAGAGTTCAAAGAAATCGGATCAAGGCATTATATACATGAACAGGGGAAACTGTGCAATATCTGTCCGAATTATATGAATCTTCTGGAATGCGGGCTTACAGAAAAGAAAGCTGAACTTGACAGACTGGGTCTTGAGTTTGAAAAAGCAGGTAAACCTGAAGAAGCGCAATATGAGCATGCGCTTTGTGCAACACTCGAGATGATACAGAACTTTATGGAAAGGTATGCCGATGAGGCTGACAGAGCGGGAAACCATGAAGCTGCTTTTGTACTGCATAAAGTGACGCGTGATGCTCCGCAGACTTTGCAGGAGGCACTTCAGCTTCTGAGAGTCATTCATTACTGTCTGTGGTGCAGCTTCAATTATCACAACGGTCTGGGACGATTCGATCAGTATATGTATCCATATTATAAGAATGATATTGAGAGCGGCAGACTGACCCGTGAAACTGCGCTGGAGCTGATAGAGGAGTTCTTTATTTCACTTAATAAGGACAGCGATTTATATACCGGCATGCAGCAGGGAGATAACGGACAGAGTATGATGCTCGGAGGACTCAATAAGGATGGCAGCGAAAGCTTTAATGATCTCAGTGATCTTTGTCTTCAGGCATCGCTGGAACTAAAACTCATCGATCCGAAGATCAATCTGAGGGTAAATAAAAATACACCTTTATCAGAGTATATAAGAGGTACCGAACTTACAAGGGTCGGAATCGGTTTTCCTCAGTATTCCAATGATGATGTAGTGTTAAAGGCACTTCGCAGATGGGGATATGACGAGGAGGATATATACAATTATACAGTTGCGGCATGCTGGGAATTCATCATACCCGGTTATGGTACAGATATCGTAAATGTCAACGGTATGAGTTTTCCGAAATGTGCCGTTGCTTCTATAAATAAGCTTGAGCAGTTTGATTCCTTTGATGAACTGATGGAGGATGTGAAATCCGAGATATATAAGGAGTCCGACAGACTGCGTGATACTGCAAAAAATGTCTATATGGAACCGGCACCTCTTATGTCACTTCTAATGAACGGATGCGTCGAAAACGGACGCGACGCATCAAAAGGATGCAAATATAACAATTACGGATTTCACGGTACGGGGATCGCGACGGCGGTGGATTCCCTTGCAAGCATCAGAAAATATGTCTTTGAGGATAAAACGGTTTCAAAGGGAGATATGCTCGATGCACTAAGAAATGATTTTGAGGGACGTGACGAGCTTGTAAATGAACTGCGCTACGAGGGACCTAAGTTCGGTAATGATGATGACAGGACAGATGATATAGCGGTTAAGCTCCTGGACTGGTTTGCTGATGCTCTGGAAGGACATAAAAACGATATGGGCGGAATCTACCGTGCAGGTACAGGATCTGCCATGTATTATATCTGGCAGTCTGAAAATGAACAGGCAACTCCGGACGGAAGGAGAAAGGGAGAGCAGTTTGCAGCAAACTACAGCCCGAGTATCTTTACCAGACTTGACGGACCGTTTTCCATCATCAAATCATTTGCAAAACCTAATCTGGAAAGAGTCGCAAACGGCGGGCCTCTTACGATAGAGCTGTCGGATACAATGTTCAGAAATGAAGAAGCAATAGAAAAGACTGCAGCATTTGTAAAGACATTTATCGATCTTGGAGGTCATCAGATGCAGATAAACGCTGTAAACCTGGAGACGCTCAGGGATGCAAAGCTTCATCCGGAGAATCATAAAAACCTGATAGTAAGAGTCTGGGGATGGAGCGGTTATTTTGTAGAACTTGATGAGTGTTATCAAAATCAGATTATGAAAAGAATGGAACTTGTAGTATAATTATTTCAGATAAATACAAGGGGGGATACAAAGATGAAAGCCGTCTCGGCAAGAGAAATCGGAACGACTAATAA
>JAUNOA010000082.1 GCA_030531245.1 Lachnospiraceae bacterium | reverse complement strand
TCCGTATTGCGGAAGTGATGATACCTATCTGATTACCGGAGACGAGTTCCTGATCGGTAATATTGAAGTGATATGAAAATATAAATCAATAGTATAAGGATAAAAAGTACAGGAAATGCTGAAATATGTTCTGAAGAGAATAATGCTGGCAGTTGTGACGATGTTCTGCATCATCGCAATAACTTTTTTTGCAATGAATGCAATACCGGGAGGACCTTTTGATGCAGAAAAAGCGCCAAGTCCGGCAATCAAAGCTGTACTTATGGAACGTTACAATCTGGATAAGCCGCTTACCGAACAGTTTGTAATCTATGTCGGTAATCTTCTTAAGGGGGATTTCGGAATATCGATAAAAACCGGACGAAGTGTTACAGAAACCATTCTGAGTTCATTTCAGGTTTCTGCAAAAATAGGACTGATGGCAGCGGCAGCGGCAGTAATTACCGGACTTTTACTGGGATGTCTGGCGGCAGCATATGTAAACAGATGGCCTGACAGACTTATTATTACAGCAACATCAATAATTGTGTCAGTACCGAGTTTTGTCATAGCATCGGTATTGATGCTTGTTTTCTGTCTGAAGCTGAAATGGGTAAGCGCGTGGTCTCCGGATAATCCCAATTATATATTGCCGGTCATATCGCTCGCAGTATTCCCCATGGCCAATATAGTGCGTTATACCAAATCAAGCATGCTGGATGCTCTCGGACAGAATTATATACGTACTGCAAGAGCTAAAGGGCTGGAGGAATGGCTGGTCATTTTCAAACACGGATTTAAGAATGCCTCAATTCCAATCATAACATATATAGGACCGATGATTGCCGGGATTCTAACCGGCAGTGTAGTAATTGAAACAGTATTTACGATAGGCGGACTCGGATATCAGTTTGTAAACGGAATAACTAACCGTGACTATACATTGATTATGGGTACAACTATCTTTCTTGCCGCTATAATCATATTTATAACGCTTCTCAGTGATCTTTTGTATAAAGCAGTGGATCCGAGAATCAAGCTGTAGGGAGGCTGCTATGGACAATACAGATTATCCGAAAAAAAACCTCCTCAGCACACAGGTAGATCTATCGAAATTTCGTAAGCTGACAGGGGATGAAAAACAGAATACCGGGAAGATTGCTCCGCATTCCACTTATTTCAGAGATGCAATCAGAAAATTCCGCAGGAATCCGATAGGAATGACAGCCCTGGGGATTCTTGTATTTGTGCTGATCCTTATATTTGCTTCGATGCTGTTCTGCCCGTATAAATACGATGAGATCCTTACTATCAACGGAGTAAGAGATATCACGGCGAAAAATCTCGCTCCATTCACCTACTCGGAAAGGGAACTCGCCGCCATTGCAGACGGAGCAAAAGTATTCCCGCATATTTTCGGGACGGATGAGCTGTGCCGGGATTATTTCTCACGTGTTATGGCAGGAAGCAGAATCTCTCTTTTCGTCGGTCTGTTCGCAAGTATTATCGTTCTTGTCATAGGTTCACTCTATGGGTCGATATCAGGACTTGCCGGAGGGAAAGTTGACATGATAATGATGAGAGTTGTAGATATCATTTATTCTCTTCCGGATATGCTGCTTGTAATTCTCCTGAGTATGGTAATCGGTTCTGTATTTCCCAAAAACGGAACAGGGCTGATAAGCAGTCTGGGTTCGAATATGGTCAGCCTGTTTATTGTTTTCGCGCTTCTTTACTGGGTAAGTATGGCACGACTTGTACGTGGACAGATCCTCAGTATCAGAGAGCAGGATTATATAAAAGCCGCCGGGATGATCAAGACTCCTACATCAAGGATGATTACGAAATATATTATTCCAAACTGTATCAGCATCATACTTATTTCGGCAACGATGCAGATTCCATCGGCGATTTTCACGGAGAGCTATCTGAGCTTTGTGGGGCTGGGAGTACAGGCACCTATGCCGAGCCTCGGTGCACTTGCCAATGCAGCGCGCAGCAGCATGCAGCTTTATCCGTATAAACTTATATTTCCGGCTCTTATGATCGCGCTTATAGTATTGAGCTTCAATCTTCTCGGAGATGCGCTCAGGGATGCGTTTGATCCAAAACAGAAACAGTAAGGAGGTCTGATGAAAGATTACGCTTTATATATAGAAGACCTTCACACCGGTTTCTATAACAGAATAGAAAATAAGATAAATCCGGTTCTGAACGGAATCACCTTCGGAGCGGAGAGGGGAAAGATCCTTGGTGTTGTCGGAGAATCCGGAAGCGGCAAGAGTGTTACCATGCTTTCTGTTATGCGGCTTTTAGGTCCGAACGGAAGAACAAGCGGACGCATATTGATGGATGGTCATAATCTGCTTGAATATTCGGACGAGGAGATGAGAAGAATCCGCGGAGGAAAAATCGCCATGGTTTTCCAGGATCCTATGACCACGCTGAATCCTGTATTTACCATAGGCGATCAGATTCGTGAAGTGATAAGGCTGCATAGACCCGACATAAAAAATGCAGATGAATATATAATCAAACTGCTTGATGAAGTAGGAATCAGCGACGGAGCAAGACGACTTCATCAGTATCCGCATGAGTTGTCGGGAGGACGCAGGCAACGTATAGTTATAGCTATGGCTCTTGCCGGTTCACCTGATATCCTGATTGCGGATGAACCCACTACGGCACTTGATGTAACGGTGCAGGCCCAGATACTGGAGCTGATAAAAAAGCTTACTAAAGAACACAACATGACCACCATAATGATTACACATGATCTCGGAATAGTCGCCAATCTGTGTGACAATGTTGTTGTGCTTTACGGGGGCCGCATATGTGAGTCAGGAACGACACGCGAGATATTCAAGGAATCTGCGCATGAATATACCAGAGGACTTATTGCAGCAGTTCCGGGAGCAAACAGGAGCAAAAAACTCGAACCGATCCCGGGAGTTCCGGCAAACCGTTCGGCTTTCACAAATGAGTGCGCTTTTTGTCCGCGATGCAGAAATGCAATGCAGATTTGTGCGGAGGAATTTCCTCCGGTTATTGAACTGACTGAGACTCATAAGGCATGGTGCTGGATGAATTATATCCCGGATACCGCCTCCGGCAGACCCGGAATAATGAATGACGTAATAACAGGTAATGCATCGGAAACGGAGGCAGTAAATGACTGATAAAGTTTTGCTTAAAGCAGAGCATGTTAAGAAGTATTTTACTGACTCTGCAGGAATGTTTAAAAAGATAAATAAAAAAATTGTGGATGATGTTTCACTTGAGATACACGAAGGAGAGACTGTCGGGCTTGTAGGTGAATCGGGCTGCGGAAAAAGTACATTGGGCAGGATGCTTATACACATTATTCCGCCTACGGAAGGCAAAATATATTTTAACGCAGAAGAACTGACTGACGAGGCATATGACAGATATTATACGGAAATGCAGATGATCTTTCAGGATCCGCTGTCGGCACTTAATCCGCGTATGACGGTTTTTGACATAATCGCAGAACCTCTCAGAGTGTGTCATATCTGTGAAGAAAAAGATATTGAATCCA
>JAUNOA010000081.1 GCA_030531245.1 Lachnospiraceae bacterium | reverse complement strand
TAAAACCATTCAAATGTATAAGACCTGATAAGGGAGCTGCAGCAGAAGTCGCTGCGCTCCCTTATGACGTATATAGCAGAAGTGAAGCAAAAGAAGCAGTTGAGGACAAACCTCTTTTATTCCTGAATATCGACAGACCGGAGACTCAGTTTGACGATGATTTTGATATGTACAGCGAGCAGGCATATGAGACTGCCAGAGATATGCTGGCCAGAGAGATTCAGGAAGGAATATTCATTAAAGACAATGATGACGCATATTATGTCTATGAGCTTACGATGGACGGAAGAAAACAGACAGGCATAGTAGCCTGCTGTTCTATAGATGATTATGCGGACGGAATCATCAAAAAGCACGAGAATACACTGGCTGCCAAGGAGCAGGACCGTATAAATCATATCAGGACTGTAGGCGCACAGACGGGCCCTATTTTCCTGGCCTACAGAAAGAACGATATGCTGAACGCCATCATCGGCAGGATAAAGGAAAGTATGCCGATATATGATTTCATCAGTGACGATGGTATAACTCATCGTGTCTGGAAGGTTAATGAAGAATATACAAAGCAGATAGAATCTGCATTTGATAAGATCAACGAAATCTATATTGCCGACGGTCATCATCGTGCCGCGAGTGCGGTAAAGGTCGGATTTGAAAAACGTGAGCAGATAAACGAGGCGCCCTGTCAGGCCGAGCCGAATCCTGAGAGCGATTTTTTCCTCAGCGTACTTTTTGCAGACGAGGAGCTCAGGATACTGCCATACAATCGTGCGGTAAGGGATCTGAACGGGATGACCATAAACCAGTTCAAAGAGGCAATCGGCAAATACTATGATTTTGAGGAAACACGTACGATGGCCAAGAACCATGTAGGTATGTGCCTGCAGGGAAGCTGGCATTATCTGGTACTGAAACCCGAGTTCAGAAGTGATGATCCGGTAGACGGACTTGATGTCAGCAGGCTTCAGACACTGGTACTGGATCCGCTTCTCGGTATAAAAGATCCGAAGAGAGATTCAAGAATAGCATTTGTCGGCGGAATCAGAGGAGATAAAGAACTTGAACTGATGGTCAATTCCGGCGGATATGAGGTAGCATTTTCCATGTTTCCAACACAGATGGATGAACTGCTTGCCGTAGCCGACGAGGGCAGACTCATGCCTCCTAAATCCACATGGTTTGAGCCGAAGCTCAGAAGCGGACTTTTCATTCATAAGATATGAAAATGACGGGCGAAGAAGAGATAGAATACAGAATTATTAAAAGCGGACGAAGAAAGACTATGGGTATAGTAATTACCGGTGACGGGTCTGTCGAAGTCCGTATACCGGTATGGGTCACCTATGCGGCGGCGGAAGAATTCGTGAAGGATCGTTATGACTGGATTCTGAAAAGCAGAAAGAAAATGCTGGCGCGAAAAGAAAAGCATGACGCAAGGAACTGGGATGAGATCAGGCAGTACACAACGGCATGGATTGCAGGAACAGGAGGCCTTGTATTCAGAGCAAAGGTCGCATACTGGGCACAGAAACTCGGAGTTACATATAATCGTATTACTATCAGGGATGTGAGCAGCAGATGGGGAAGCTGTTCGGCCCGGGGAAACCTGTCATTTTCCTGGAAGATATTTGTGATGCCGGAGAGACTGGTTGATTATCTGGTGGTCCACGAATTATCTCATTTGAGGTATATGAATCATTCCCGGGAGTTTTGGGATATGGTTCAGACATATATACCGGATTATAAGAAAATAAAGAAAGAATTTGAGGAGTACGTATGACGAAGCAGGAATTCCTGAACGGGCTTGCTGCAGCTCTTTCAATGAGCGGGTCGGATAAGCTGATTGAAGACAACAGGGTTTTCTATGAAGAATATATAAGCGTTGAGATCACAAAAGGGCGAACCGAAGCAGAGGTGATAGAGGAACTCGGTGAACCGAGGCTTATTGCAAATTCTATTCTTCAGGCCGAAGGGTACAAGGATATCTTTGCAGAGGGTACAAAGACTTATACGGCTTATGATACGCCGGACGGAGATCCTACTACATTTGCCCAGGGAAGAGAGTATAAGGGCAAATCCTTCGAGGAGCAGAAGCAGGACGAGGAAAACAAAGCAAAAAGAGAAGAAAAGATGCAGAAGGCCGGAAGCTCCGCAAAATCGGTCATAAAGATTATTTTGATTGTTGCTGTGGTGGTCGGTGTCATTGCACTTATCATTAAGGCAGGAGTGGGATTCATCAGGGTATTCTGGCCCATACTGCTGCCGGTAGTTATTATTGCACTGCTTTTCAGGATTTTCAGGAGGTAGATATATGTCAGATTTCAGAAGTACTTTCGGCAGAGATCCGGAGTATTTGTTTACGGCCCCGGGAAGGATAGAAGTCAGCGGAAATCATACAGATCATCAGCACGGATGTGTTATGGCAGCTGCGATTAATCTTGAAACACGCGGATGGATCGCACTTAACGGCAAATCCGAAATCAATATGGTATCGGAGGGACATACGGGATGCACTATAGATCTCGGATGTCTGGAGTCCTATGAAAAAGACAAGGGAACATCGGATGCGCTGGTTGCCGGAATAGCATATCAGTTTGCCAAAAGGGGAGCATTGCTTCAGGGATTTGATATTTATGTCAGGTCGGAGGTGCTAAAGGGCAGCGGCATGAGTTCATCGGCATCTTTTGAGGTAATGATCGGCAATATTTTCAATCACCTGTTTTTTGATGATAAATGTACGCCGGTAGAAATAGCTCAGATAGGACAGTGGTCAGAAAATAATTTCTACGGGAAGCCATGCGGACTGATGGATCAGACAGCATGTTCCGTAGGAAACTTCATTGGAATAGATTTTGAAGATCCTTCAAAACCGGTTGTGGAAAAGCTGGCATTTGATTTTTCAAGGTCAGGGCATTCGGTATGTGTGATTGATTCCGGAGCAAACCATGCTCATCTGGACGGAGAGTATGCGGCTATCACGCAGGAACTGAAAGCAGTATGCAGAGTCTTCGGAAAAGAATTTCTGCGTGATGTGGATGAAGAAGAGTTTTACAGCCGTATAGCGGAAGTCCGAAAGACGGTCGGAGACAGAGCTGCTCTGCGCGCAATCCATGTTTTTAATGAAAACAAGAGAGTAAAGATACAGTCAGAAGCTCTGAATAAAGGTGACTTCGATACTTTCCTTAAGTATGCGAGTGAATCCGGAAGGTCATCATGGAGACTGCTGCAGAATGTCATCATTAACGGTCAGACAGATCATCAGGAGATGGCACTGGCACTCCAGCTGGCATGGCAGTTTTTAGAGGGACGTGGTGCGGCAAGAGTAAACGGCGGAGGATTTGCAGGAACGATTCTGGCATTTGTTCCGGATGATATGCTTGATACATTCAAGGCACGTATGGAGAACGCACTTGGTGCCGGATCATGTCTTGTTCTGAAAGTCAATCCGCAGGGCGGAGGCTGGAAGAAGCTTTAAGACCTCAGTGAATCGTGAAGCCATAATAGAATATTTTGATGCACATGCCTCTCATTGGGATGA
>JAUNOA010000080.1 GCA_030531245.1 Lachnospiraceae bacterium | reverse complement strand
TCCGTATTGCGGAAGTGATGATACCTATCTGATTACCGGAGACGAGTTCCTGATCAGTAATATAGAAGTTATCTGAACAATATGTATCCGGGAGTCTGATTCTAAAGAGTACACAGTATGCTGAAATATGTCTTAAAAAGAATATTGCTTGCAGTGGTGACGATGTTCTGTATCATCGCCATCACTTTCTTCGCGATGAATGCGATACCGGGAGGACCGTTTGATGCGGAAAAAGCACCTAGCCCTGCAGTCAAGGCAGTGCTTATGGAACGTTACAACCTGGATAAGCCGCTTACAGAACAGTTTTTTATCTATGTCGGTAATCTGTTGAAGGGTGATTTCGGAGTATCCATAAAGACGGGACGAAGCGTCACGGAAACGATTTTGAATTCATTTAAGGTATCCGCAAAAATAGGATTGATGGCAGCTGCTGCGGCAATTGTTACCGGGCTTATTCTGGGATGTATCGCGGCGGCGTATGTCAACAGATGGCCGGATCGCCTGATTGTGGCAGTTACCTCGGTTATTGTTTCAGTGCCGAGTTTTGTCATAGCATCGGTGCTTATGCTTGTGTTCTGCCTGCAGCTGAAGTGGGTGAGCGTGTGGTCTCCGGAGAATCCGAATTATATACTTCCGGTCATATCGCTTGCAGTTTTTCCTATGGCCAATATAGTACGTTATACCAAGTCAAGCATGCTCGATGTGCTGGGTCAGAACTACATACGGACAGCAAGAGCCAAAGGACTTGAGGAATGGCTTGTCATTTTCAAACACGGTTTTAAGAATGCCTCCATTCCTATCATTACATATATAGGACCGATGATTGCCGGGATTCTCACCGGCAGTGTAGTAATTGAAACAGTATTTACGATAGGAGGGCTCGGATATCAGTTTGTAAACGGAATCACTAACCGTGACTATACACTGATTATGGGTACAACTATCTTCCTTGCTGCGATAATCATCTTTATAACACTTCTCAGCGATCTGCTTTATAAGGCAGTAGACCCGAGAATCAAGCTGTAGGGAGGCTGCTATGGACAATACAAATTATCCGAAAAAGAACCTCCTCAGCACACAGGTCGATCTCTCGAAATTCCGCAAGCTGACAGGAGATGAAAAACAGAATACCGAGAAGATTGCTCCGCATTCCACTTATTTCAGAGACGCAATCAGAAAATTCCGCAAGAATCCGCTTGGCATGATAGCACTGGGAATTCTTGTATTTGTTCTTGTTCTGATTTTTACTTCGATTCTGTTCTGCCCGTACAAATATGATGAAATCCTGACAATCGACGGGGTAAGAGACATAACGGCGAAAAACCTTTTTCCGTTCACATACTCTGAAAGAGAACTTGCGGCGATGGCAGACGGAGCCAGAATATTCCCTCACATTTTCGGAACCGATGAGTTGTGCAGGGATTATTTTGCACGTGTTATGGCCGGAAGCAGGATATCATTGTTTGTAGGATTGTTCGCAAGCATCATCGTACTGGTTATCGGTTCGGTTTACGGATCGATATCAGGACTTGCAGGCGGAAAAGTCGACATGATAATGATGAGAGTTGTTGACATCATATACTCACTTCCGGATATGCTTCTTGTAATTCTTCTGAGCATGGTTATCGGTTCGGTATTTCCTAAAAACGGAACGGGAGTGATAAGCAGCCTCGGATCAAATATGGTCAGTCTTTTCATAGTGTTCGCACTTCTTTACTGGGTCAGCATGGCTCGTCTGGTAAGAGGTCAGATCCTCAGCATCAGGGAACAGGATTACATCAAAGCAGCTGAGATGATCAAGACGCCGACATCCAGAATGATTCTAAAATACATACTGCCAAACTGCATAAGTATAATTCTTATTTCCGCGACGATGCAGATTCCTTCGGCGATTTTTACGGAAAGCTATCTGAGTTTTGTGGGTCTGGGTGTTCAGGCACCCATGCCAAGTCTGGGCGCGCTGGCAAATACTGCACGCAGCAGCATGCAGCTTTATCCGTTCAAACTGATATTCCCGGCACTGATGATAGCCTTGATCGTCCTGAGCTTTAATCTCCTCGGTGATGCACTTCGTGATGCATTCGATCCGAAACAGAAGAAGTAAGGAGGACGGATGATGAAGGATTATGCATTATACATAGAAGACCTGCATACAGGCTTTTATAACAGAATAGAAGACAGAATAGATCCGGTTCTGAACGGAATCACATTCGGGGCGGAACGCGGGAAGATACTCGGAGTCGTAGGTGAATCCGGCAGCGGTAAGAGCGTTACCATGCTTTCGGTTATGAGACTTCTCGGACCTGACGGACGGACGAGCGGGCGTATCCTGATGAATGGCGATAACATGCTCGAATATTCAGACGAGGAAATGCGCCGGATACGCGGGGGAAAGATCGCTATGATATTTCAGGATCCCATGACTACTCTTAATCCCGTGTTTACGATAGGAGATCAGATCCGCGAGGTAATAAGACTGCACAGACCGGACATCAAAAATGCGGATGAATATATCATTGGACTGCTTAATGAAGTGGGAATCAGTGACGGAGCGAGACGACTTCGTCAGTATCCTCACGAGCTTTCCGGAGGACGCAGACAGCGTATAGTCATAGCAATGGCACTTGCCGGAAATCCGGATATATTGATTGCGGATGAGCCGACAACAGCACTTGATGTGACAGTTCAGGCTCAGATACTGGAACTTATACAAAAACTTACAAAAGAACACAACATGACCACCATCATGATCACACACGACCTGGGGATCGTTGCAAATCTGTGTGACAATGTTGTGGTGCTTTACGGAGGGCGTATATGTGAAACCGGGACAGTGCGGGAGATATTCAAGTCTTCAGCGCATGAGTATACCAGAGGATTGCTATGTGCCATTCCGGGTGCTGTTCCGGGTAAACGGCTGATTCCTATCGACGGAGTTCCGGCGAATCGTTCGGCATTTACAGATGAATGCGCATTCTGTCCGCGCTGCAAAAATGCCATGAAAATATGCACAGAAGAGTTCCCGCCTGTGATTGAACTTAGCGAAACTCACAAAGCATGGTGCTGGATGAATTTTGTACCTGCTTCTGTATATGAAAATGATGAAAAACCGTCTGCAATCGACGGCGGAAATACTCAGGAAACGGAGGCCGTAAATGACTGATAAGGTTCTACTGAAAGCAGAACATGTAAAAAAGTATTATTACGACTCTGACGGCCTTTTTAAGAAAAAGGAAAAAAAGATTGTCGATGATGTTTCCCTTGAGGTGCATGAGGGAGAGACTGTCGGACTTGTCGGTGAATCAGGCTGCGGTAAGAGTACGCTTGGAAAAACTCTTATACACATGATTCCATCTACAGACGGTAAGATATACTTTAACGGGGAAGAACTGACCGACGAAGCGTATGACAGATACTACACCGATATGCAGATGATTTTTCAGGATCCGCTGTCAGCCCTGAATCCGCGTATGACGGTTTTTGATATTATCGCAGAACCTCTCAGAGTGTGTCATATCTGTGAAGAAAAAGATATTGAATCCA
>JAUNOA010000038.1:12993-17184 GCA_030531245.1 Lachnospiraceae bacterium | reverse complement strand
CTCCGCATATTGTTTCTCCTGACTACTGAATCAACACATTTTGCTGTTTATAAAGCCCATTTTTGCCGATAAAGCGCTGTTTTAAGTAACAACAAATAGAAGCGGCCCCGTGCTGACTGCACAGTGTTTACGGAATCTCCGTAATTTACCTACTTCTATTAATGTCTCTACCCTTAAGGGTACGTAATATTATATCAGATTTGAGTATTCTGTCAAATTTCAGTCTTTACTTATTTTCTTTTTCTATAAATAGCCTGAATAGTTTAGCCCTTATATGCCATCCGTGACCGTATACCGCGGTTAGTTGATAAAATCATATCCTTCCGAAATCGGCCTGTAAGGGATCTTTTTATACTGAGATGCATATGTTTCCGTAATTTCAGACGCGTATTCTTCGCTTACGGGTTCTCCCCCTTCGATACTGAAGTTGTCCTCGTAGACCTGATAATATGGGTTTTCAGCGTCCGCATTGTAATCGTATACTATTCCCTGAACACACTTTAATTTCCCGTTATCAACTATATAATAGTAATAATATGATTCAAATGCACTTGAAGATCCTTCATATGCAATCAGTTGGGGACCTGCTTCGTCCGGCATCCAGTAATAACGGGATCTTTCTCCGCTCGACAGAACATGATCCATATTTCCGTCCTCATGCAGATAATATGCATCCATTATCATCGTGTCGGCAAAATCATCACCTAGCAGTGTTCCCATAAGCAGCATCGGATATTCGGAATCATCAAAATACATAAGTTCAAATCCAACCTCATCCTCTGATTTACAGTCTCTGAAAAGGTAGCTGATATCGTGCTCGGAGTACTGTTCTGCGTCCCATTTTTCCGCAATGGCTTTTTTATGCAAATCTATGATATCGGCATAAGCCTTCTCCTTTTCATCAAACAGCACATCTCCTCTTTCCTGTATCTCTTCTGTTGCTGTTTCAGCTGCAGCAGATTCTTCTTCCGTTTCCTCCTGAACCGGCTCTGCTGCTTCGATGGTCTCCGAAGTCTCCTCCGAAGGCTCTGCTGCCGTCTCTTCAACAACCTTTATTGTTTCTTCCTGTGCCGCTGCAGCATTATTTTTTGATGCGCAGCCGGCCAGAATCCCTGTTATAAGTATAGCTAAAACCATTATTACAGGTATTTTTCTCATTTTCCAAGTCCTTCTTTCATGTATTATCCTCTGTCACACCGTTTCCCTTATCATTTCTCTCATCACTTCAATCGTGTATTCCTGGCACTTCACTCCGAATATCTCGTCAAAAAGCTCCTCGGGATAATACTCACTGTTACTGATGATTCTGATCAGCAGGAACGGGCAGTCCAGTTTTGCACATATCTGCGCAATCGGAAAACCTTCCATTTCCTCGCAGTCCGACCCGAAACTGGATCTGTAGAATTTCAGTCTGTCGATCTCCCTGTTCCAGAAATCTCCGCTCAGTACCGTTCCTCTTCTCAGTTTTCCGGTATGACAGGGTATTTTTTCGGCAATTTTCAAAAGATTTTCGTCACTTTGAAAATATTTTACTGACTTGTCCTCACCCTCAATAATCATCTCACATCCGAAATACTCGAATTCATCCGGGCCTCCCAGTCCTTCACCTTCTGCTTTTTGCGGAGTAAAGTATCCTCTTGTTGTAACTATATTCTCTCCCAGAATGATATCTCCCTGATGAAGCTGAGGATCATGAGCTCCGGCAGTCCCGTTGAAAATGATACATTTCGGATTGTAAATCCCGATCACAAGAGTCGTGGCAAATGCGGCATTTACCTGGCCCATAAGTGACATTACGGTCACAACCGGATAACCATCCAGGTACCCCTCCGTAAATTTACAGTCTCCGTAAATAAAAGATTCCCTATCTGTCAGCGCATCGGTTATTAACCCGCATTCAGAGTTAAGCGCTCCCATAAGTATAATCGGCTTTTTATCAAACGTTTTCTTACTTTGCATATTTTAAATTCCTTTTCTCTGTCAGATCTTTCCTGTATTTTGCGATATAGTATTTGGCCATATTCAGATTCTGCTCGGAATAATTACCGCATTCTTCCGGCCTTGCTCCCGGTATCTCCCCTACGAACCCGATGATAAAATCGCACATTTCAATCACGGTATCAAAAACATCCTCGGATACCAGATCTCCGAACATTACAAGATAACATCCTGTACGGCATCCCATCGGTCCGAAATATACGATATCGTCCTTTTTTCCGCTGTTGCGCAGATATGTTGCTCCGAGATGTTCTATGGTATGAATTGCCGGCATATCCATAACCGGTTCACGGTTCGGTGCCGTCATTCTCATATCAAATGTCGTAACTGTCACCCCGTTTTTCCGGTCTTTGCGTGATACGTAAAGCCCCGGTTCCAGAATCAGGTGGTTTACCTGAAAACTCTCAATAAGTTCCATATTCGGTCCCTTTCTTCGTGCCTTCCTTTATCTCTTATATTTTTCATAAACCAAAGTATCTTTTTACGCTTTTTTCATAACCAGTTTGGACAGCATCAGGTTGCCGAACTCGCTTATACCATTGATCGTCACAACCTCTCCGAACATAAAAAGGCCTGTCCCCGGTGTCATGAGGTTTTCCTCAAGTATTCCTTTAAGCCCTGCGCAGCCGAATACTATCGCATCCGGATCATCATAAAATGCTTTCATCTGCGGATAGACATCTCCTGGTTTAACATATCTGAGAATCATATTTTCACACAGATCTCTGCCTGAAACCAGTCTGCCGTCTACAACCGACATGTGTGCATTGACATTGCTGCTGTCGGAAAAGGTCATATGCTCAAAATCCGTATCCGGAAAACCATACTCTGCCCTCATGGCTGTATACCATTTGAGCGCATCTTCTCCGTCAATAGTGTCGAGAACTCTGGGATTCGTGAATCCTATCCTGTGCTCCCCGAGAAGATTTCCGTGTATGTTCCTGCCCTCGGCACTGACTGTTACTGTGGGATCATCAATCATAAAGACTGCTGCCTGACTCCCGCCGTATACCAGGCCGCTTGCTCCCGATACCGGATCGCAAGCCGCTGCCCCGCCGACAAGCGGGCATTTTACCTTTTTGCTCAGTTCTCTAATAAAACCATTCTCGCCGCCGCAGTTTCCGAACAGAACGATTCCTGCCTGCCGGTTACCGTTTTCGGACCCCTCCGGTATGTCATTGAGCAGATCTTCCAGCCTTCCGGTGAATATCTTCCCCGCAACCTCGTATTTAAATACCCTTTCACCTTTTTCCGTGGGATCCGGAGCATCTGCAAAACCGAAGCTTGCACATCCGAATGCATTACCGTCAAACCCGCAAGGCGTTTTAAAAACCAGTTTCTCCATCATACATTTCTCCTGAAATCAAGCAGTCTGCGGTACACCGTTAACCGTCCACTCTCCGTTGCCGTTTACCGTATATCCGTCCGGAGTCGTTCTTCATGCCCGAATTCCTCCGTTATTATTTCTCTGTATATTGTACCATCACCCATGTGATATACCAACCCTAAGCTCTAAGCATCAGCTTAATCAGCCATAATATCATGATATGCGCCGGATAGAAGACATAGAAGAAATATTTATGTCCCCGTCCGCGCTGTCCGTTATATAAAGCAACAAGCGGAACTGTCAGAAATGCAAATGCCTCCGACAGATCTCCCAACATTAATACTGCCGTTCCTGCACAGTATCCTGCAATATTTTTATTGCTGAAGGCATACATAAGTACCGCTGCCGCCACAGCCAAAGCCCCATAGTCGAAATGCAAAACCTCCGCCAATACACATCCGGCTGTTATAACAGGAACAGATAAAACCGTTTTCCACCCGACGGTCATCCTATCCGTTTCATACAGTCTTTTTATAAGTATCAGAACCGCCAGACAGACGGTCAGTGTAAACAGCGTGTTCTGCTTTTCCGGGTACCATATCTTACCGAAAAAGCACAGGTCAAACGGCACCTCCGAAATAACGGCAAAAACAGCCATCCGGCTCAGATATTTTATCATATTTCCCGTGTGCCTGATTCCTTCAATCATCAGAAACAGAAACAGAGGAAATGCCAGTCTGCCCGCTGCGTGCATAATAAAAGAAAGCACCCTTAAAAACGGCTCTTGCGTAGCTGTTCCGTCCAGAAAAGCCACCGCAATGTGATCAATCACCATGCTCACAATCGCCACTGTTTTAAGAGCGCTT
>JAUNOA010000038.1:1532-12893 GCA_030531245.1 Lachnospiraceae bacterium | reverse complement strand
CACCGCAATGTGATCAATCACCATGCTCACAATCGCCACTGTTTTAAGAGCGCTTCCGCTTATTCCTTTTTCCTTTATGCCTTCATCCATCCACTGTCAGTCAAGTTCGGACCTGCAGTACGGACATTTTTTTGATTCCGCTGCGATCTCTGCCTTGCAATACGGGCAGATCTTATTTCCTTCACCGGCTGTCGGCTCCGTAAATACCTCCGTTTCCGGGACCTCCTGTCGTACTTCTTCGGCCGGCTGTACCGAAACCTCATCTTCCGGAATTACGGTTTCTTCGGGCTCAACTGCCTTAATTCCCGAATCCAGTGCAAGAATTCCGAGAAATACCGGTGTAATGAAAATAAGTCCTATTACAAATGCTCCGCTCTTACCGAATGCCTGCGCAAGCTTCACATATATTATAACGGTGTAAACCAGCAGAATAATTACACAGATTGTGATAAGTATTACCGGAATCAGGATATTGGCTACTGTAAGACCTCCCATAAACTCCGAAATACCGTATGTACGAATCAAACCTCCGATAGCAAGCACTGTAAGCCAGGCCGTTGCGGCAAATATTATAATGCTTGCTGCAAGGCAGACAACAAATGCCGATACTTTATAGATCCTCTTACAGAGAACATAGCTGTTGTAAAAAGGAATAAGGCATTTCCATCCGTCCAGATCCAGTTTCTCATATATCATCCACATGCAGACGATAACAAATACACTGATTGCCACTGATACCATAATAAGTACACCTCCGTATATCAAAAAATCAGATTGTACCCCTTCTTTCAGACATATTATACCCTATAAACGCGGAAAGAGTCTGAATTTTCTGTGAAATCTACCTGAATACGGTCTTTCGTTATCTTATTTAATCAACATCGTATGCCATCTGATAATTTGTATACTCCGGTTCTTCCGTTACTTCACGTATGATCTTGATTTCCCCGGGAAGCCGGACTTCTTCATCTTCGCTTTCAAGTTCAACTTCCGCTATTGCCCGGTCTTTCCAGAACGGAAAAATATCTATTTCCACAACACGCCCGTTATACGGAAGCGCATACCTCGTTTTTGAGATCATCCGACGCTTTCCTACCGCTTTTTGCGGCAAGTTGTCATATTCTTCTTCGCTTATTTCCCATTCTTCCTCTATACGCACCAGATTGGATATCTTCTTTTTCTTTGTAAGATAATAATACTTCTTTCCGCCGGTCTCCAGCTTGCGTACCCGCAGCCGCTTTTCTTCATCCGTATCAAAATAAACCTGTGTGATCTCTGCCTTTTTTGCATCAGGATATTCTTCGATCCACCGGATGTCGGGATAATCTATCAGATACTTTCTTTCTATTTCCAGGGGTTTTCCATCCTCTGATACAGGTTTGTTTACAGTACTCATATCCTTGCATTCCTCAAATCTATTTCTTCTATATCAGCATCGCATATTCTGTCGGCAGTACATACCGCTGCTTTATAGCCGTCCAATGAAAACTCTCTGAAATAATAGTTCCTGTTGTCATAATTCTGCACTATCGAAACTTCGTCACCGGTTATTATTTCAAATGAATTCAGCGGCATAGCCAATCCTCTTCCCGTCACCTTAAGGAAACATTCCTTCAGAACCCAGTACCTGAAAAACATGTCTCTTATTTTCTCATCGGATTCCTGACCGGTGATGGTTTCATATTCCTGTTTCAGGAAAAACCTCTCTGCCGTTTTAAGATTCATCCTTTCGGTTTTCTGTATATCACACCCGATATCCCTGTCCGAAACGGCGCACATTACATAATCGCCCGAATGTGACAGGTTAAAATAAATGTCGTCCTGTCCGTCCAGATAAGGCTTGCCGTTTTCTCCCTTTCCCAGCCGGAACCCGTCTTTCGGATCAAAACCATATCTGCGAAGAGTCTCTGTCAGAAGAATCTCTGCTCCGAGAGACAGCCTCCTGTCTTTGTCGAACCGGTAGGCATCTGTCCTGACCCTGCGTTCTTCCGACACTTTCTCATAAAAAGCATTAAACAGACATTCATCAATAATGTCTGTTCTTGCTATGCAGATTTTTGTCTTATCTGTATATCCCATCTGTTCAATCACCAGGCTGTCATTGTTTTTTCAGCAGCAGTTCTTCCAGTGCCCATGCAGCACCGTCTTCATCATTTGACGGAACGACATAATCGGCAATTTCTTTTATGCTTTCCGGAGAATTCCCCATAGCAACACCTATTCCGGCGTACTCTATCATCGACCTGTCATTTCCGGAATCCCCTATGGCCATTATTTCTTCACGTTTGATTCCAAGCTTTTCTCCCAGCCACTTAAGTGCCAGTCCTTTATCCGCTCCGGGATTGGAAACCTCAACGCAGTAATGCCCGCACCAGACAACAGCAAACGGCAGATCTTTCAGGATCGCATACGCTTCCGTCGCCTGATCATGATTTATAAATGAAACATGAAACTTCTCTACCGGCTCTGTCCTTTTTTCGAGGAACTTCCTGAGATCCGGTTCGTATCTGTAGGGCAGATCTATGGTCGCCAGCCCTTTGATATATTCCGGAAAACGTCTGCATTCTTCCTGCGCACCTTCTGTCGTATAGACCCAGTGGTCTCCCTGAATGAATATAAGACAATCAAACTGTGCATAGATGTCATATATTATTTTTGCATCTTCCGGTGTAATCGGCAGATAATAAGGACATTCTCCTGTCTTCAGGTTAAGAATATACGTTCCGTTGGCAAATATCGAATAATCCATCGGAAGCTGATCATAATATAGCTCGCTTTCCGAATTGGATCTTCCTGTATTGAGAATAAACTTGATTCCCTTATCACAAATATCACGGACAGCTTTTTCTGTCCGTGATGTAAGAACCTGGTTATTATGTATGAGTGTGCCGTCCATGTCGGCAGCAACCAGCTTTATCGCCATGATTTATCAGCCTTTTTCGAGTGCAAGAGTCTTTGTTGTGATATCGCATACTTCTGACGGTCCGTAGTACTGGATAGCACCCGGATAAGTATAGGCCGTCTCAACAGCCCATGCTGCTCTGCGCTCCTCGAAATACTTGAACGGCTTGCCGTCGAGTTCAACAAGAGCTTTTCTGATAACAGGTTTGTCCTTACCGTTTCTTCTCTCCATATTGAACATCTTGGAAATCGGCATACCGCCTGCAATCCACTCCTCAGCCGGTTTTGAAAGGTTGGAAACCTTTGACAGATAACCTGTATAACCGTACTGAATCAGCATGAATGCATTGTATCCGAGAGAATAGCAGTAATCTGCGTCAAAGTTTGAAGGGAATGCACATCTGCCCTCATATCCGAAGAAATGATGCTGAGCACTGAATTTACCCTTATATGTTCCTGCTTCTTTCATCTTTGCCAGTTTCTCTTTGACCATGGCCGAGAAAAGCTTCTCTGATTCGATAAGGCTTACCTGAACGTTGCCGTGAGGATCTCTCTCGAGGAAAAGCTGCTGCTGGATGCCCTGAGGAAGAACCTCGAATACCGACATAGCTTCATCCGTAAGTCCGGCTTTGATAAATGCATACTTATCTTCCCATGTTGAAAGAGCATTGAATTTAGCAGTATTTTCACCTGCAAGGAGTTCATTGATTTCACCGATAAGCATTGAGAATTCAGGAACGAACTCAACAATACCTTCCGGAATGATAGCAACACCGAAGTTGTCTCCGTTTGCCGCTCTCTTTGCAACCGAATCCGCTATCTGATCTGCAATCTGTGAAAGCGACATCTTCTTAGCCGCTACCTCCTCACCGATCAGGCAGATGTTCGGCTGGGTCTCAAGCGCGCATTCAAGTGCAACGTGAGAAGCGGAACGACCCATAACCTTTACGAAATGCCAGTATTTCTTGGCTGAATTGGCATCTCTCTCAATATTTCCGATAAGCTCCGAGTATGTCTTTGTAGCTGTATCAAATCCGAATGAGATTTCGATATCTTCGTTCTTAAGGTCACCGTCGATAGTCTTCGGGCATCCGATAACCTGAACGCCTGTGTTGTGTGCTGCCATATACTCTGCAAGTACGGCTGCATTTGTATTGGAATCATCTCCGCCGATGATAACAATTGCCGTAAGTCCGTGCTTTTCAGCTACCTTTGTTACTATCTCAAACTGCTCTTCCGTCTCCAGCTTTGTTCTTCCCGAACCGATGATATCAAATCCGCCTGTATTTCTGTATGCATCGATGAATGCATCATCAAATTCTATGTAGTCATCTTCGATAAGTCCGCTTGGACCGCCCTTGAATCCGAGGAGAACATTGTCTTTGTCTGTTGCTTTAACTGCATCGTACAGTCCGCAGATAACATTATGT
Organism: Lachnospiraceae bacterium; assembly: GCA_030531245.1. GTDB lineage: Bacteria > Bacillota > Clostridia > Lachnospirales > Lachnospiraceae > Darwinimomas. The sequence goes on along the minus strand of JAUNOA010000038.1, from coordinate 8,562 downwards.
CCGCCGGGTGCCTGTCCGCCTGAAAGGATTACGCCGACAACCTGCTTTTTAGGCGCTGCGGTGTTTTTGCCTTTCTCAAAAGTTACTTCCTTCTTGCCGTATGTATTCGGGAAAAGTGCCTTGATTCTATCCTGATCTGCTACGCTCTGAGTCGGTGCTCCCTCTTTTACGCAGATATCTGCGATACCGTTTCTGAGCATTCCCGGAAGTTTAGGTGAATATTCATATCTTGCTTTCTGAAGTGGTGAAAGTGCCATTTTGTCTTTCCTCCTGTTTCTGGACTTTTTTCTATTGAATTGTATCACAATTTACTTTTACTGCCTATATGAAATCATGCGGTTTTCTCAGTCATTTCCGATAATGATATCGGTATATCCAGATTCTGACTGTATCTACCGGACTTGTTTATTTCTGACATTCCCTCATGAAATCCTCTGTCATTTTTTTATAACGCTCTTCGTCAGTCATAAAACTGATGGCATGAGCGGCTCCCGGATAGCTTTCCCTCTTTATCATCAGAGGATTTGCCTCCTGTAATTCCGTACTCATATAATGAGGAACAAATCTGTCATCCTCTCCGTGTGCGATCAGTATGGGAACCCTGGTCTTTTTAACTGTATCGACTGCACTGCATGCTTCCAGATTGAAATGTCCGAAAACTTTGGCTGCCAGTCTGATAAACGGATACATTATCCAGGACGGTTTCTTTCTGTCATCAGCAACTTTTTTCAGGATATCTTTCGGAGAGGTAAACCCGCAATCTGCCATGATACCCACTACATTATCCGGGAGATCGAATCCCGCTGCCATAAGTACCGTGGCCGCTCCCATGGAAATACCGCTCAGAAATATCTTTCTGTCACTGCCGAAGTTCTCTTTTACATAATTTATCCAGGCGAGACAGTCATAACGCTCGTTTATTCCGAAAGATATCACATGCCCTTCTGAATCTCCGCATGCTCTCTGATCCGGTAAAATGAGATTATAACCCTGCTCTATAAGGTGAGGTCCCTCCCCGCAATAATCGTGAACCGCCATGCTTCGATACCCGTGAAAGCCTATTACAAAAGGCATATCTTCACGACCCTTATAAAATCTGCCGTAAAGCTTCAGTCCGTCATAGGATACCGTCCCTATCGGAATATATTCCACCTGTGAAAAATCAGTTATAAGCTTCGTTATTCTCTGTCTGTAGGGATCATACTGCTCACTGTTCGGAATCCTGTACAGATTTCCCTGTGTCGGGGCCGGCGAACGAAAACATTCATAATACGAGTAAACAGTGATTAATATCACTGCAAGAACCAGTAATATAATAATTATCAGGATACAGTTCATATCATTTACCCTTTCCGGATTTCATAGTCCTGATGCCGTATATAAAAATCAGCACCTGTGACGGCAGATAAAACGACCATATGAGCACCAGCATCAGCGACGAGCAGCTATATGGGAGGATTGACCTGAGTCCCACACATATATCGCAGCAGAAAAACAAAGACAAACCAACGGCAAACAGCATTTTATCTTCTTTTTCTTTCCACGCCTTTACTGCATTTGCTCCAAGCATAACAATATCAAATACGGCCAGGACATTCTGCATCGAAAACATACCAATCAGCGCCAATATGCCAGTCATTGATACAAATATTATAACACGAAAAGCCAGCTCCCTCGGAGTTGGCTTCAGATAAAGCATATACATAGTCTGAACTATGCAGAATAGTGCTATGCCCAGTGTGAGATGAGTCTGGGTGACCGACAGGAAGAAGTCGCCTGCCAGTGTGCATAACCAGGCAATGATAAATACTGCCACTGTCATACTGTTTCTTTCTTTATGGCTTTTCTTTTGGCAAAATATGAATAATTGATAAATGCTGCTATCACCAGCAGAACTCCCGGAATAAGAATAGAACCCATACCGGCTCTCATTCCCATTGCTCCGGCTATCAGTCCCACTACTGCCGGCCAGGCTGATGCTCCGGCACCGGCCACTGCAATAAACGCACTCATTGCAAATGTATACTGCGGGAAAACATCTCCTGCGCAGGCCATGATTGTTCCGAACATGCCTGATGCGCTAAGTCCCAGTCCGATTGTTGCTATGATTGCCAGCGCAAATGTATTTGTAAAAAGCAGTAGTACGGAAAAAGCAAGCATTCCCAGACTGAGTACCTTGACCAGCTGGGGCGAGTGAAGTCTGTTCGCTACGGCGACACAGATTAACCTTCCTGCCAGAATCGCGATCCACAGTATGGAGCTGAATGTCTGTGAAAAGCTCTGGGATACAAATCCGCTTTCAACAAAATATGTTACCATCCATCCCATGAGCGTTGCTTCTACACACTGGTAAAAAAACATGCATATAGTAGGAAGCAGGAATCTTTTGTCTTTAACGAACCGGAAGCTTCTGTCTGCCTTACGATCGCCTTTATCATATTCTATAGCGGACATATCCATCGGTATAGAAAGCAGTATCGAGATGACCAGAAGCACTGCCACGATTATCACAACGATTTTCCATCTGCCGGGAGAATTCTTCGTCAGCATAAGTACAATAAACGGGGAAAGCACCGCTCCTATAGCAAAACAGCTGTGAAGCATATTGTTCGGGGCAGATTTTCCGCCGCCTATGGTGCTTACCGTCAGGTTTGCATAGTTATTGCCTACTCCTCGTCCGATTCCTGTCAGTGCAAATGACGTAAGCAGTATGATCGGGTTACCGGTCAGAAGCGTTGCGATAAAACCTATGGCCGCAATGGCCGTGGAAAGAATAAATGACCGTTTAATACTGATCACCATCGTTATGACTCCAGCCAGAAGTCCTGCGATCATATTGCCGAGGTTATGGACTGACAGGATAAAACCGCTGACCTCATAGGAAAGATTGTATTCCTCTTTCATCATCGGCAGTATGGAACCTATCATCAGGACGTAAATACCCATGACAAAAAAGATATAAAACATATTGATTATAAGTATTCCGTCCTTTTTATTCAGCTTTGCCAGAAACTCTTTCATGATGCATCAACGCCCCTTCAAAACCCCTCTGAATTCATACCGTCACTCTTTTTCATAGAAGCTCTCTATCATTTCCGAAGCTTCATCAAACGGATTCCCCGTCATATCAATCCAGTTGATGTCTGTCCGCTTTCTGAACCAGGTCATCTGTCCTTTTGCCAGATGTCTTATCTCCATGAACAGCTTATTATAAAACGCCTCGAAACTTTCAAACTCTCCTCTTAAATACATGAGAATATATCTGTACTCCAGCCCAAGCCCATAAAGAAACTCATCTGTCGCACCTGCCGATCTCAGATTTCTGACCTCGTCTATCATTCCCTGATCAAGACGCCGGTCCAGTCTCTCCCGTATTCTTTCATAAAGAACCTCTCTGGGCCACGTGACACCCAGCACCAGAGTCTCGTACCTGGGAGTATTTATCCTCTCCTGCGTATCCCCGCACAGCGCCCTCTCCGCCGTCCGCTCAAGTCTCTGTGTATTGTTCAGGTCCAGACCCTCCAGCGCCTTCGGATTATGCTTCCTGATGATTTCTATCAATTCATCTTTTGACCTGGCATTGAGCTTACTGCGAAGTTCCATATCCGGATTCTGCAGTCTGATGTTATATCCGTCAACAATTGAATTGATATACAGCCCTGTGCCTCCTACCAGAAAAGCCTTCTTTCCTCTTGCAAGAATATCATCAATAGCTTTATATGCCTGCTGCTGGAAATCAACCAGCGAGAAAAAGTCGTTTGGTTTTGCTACATCAAGCAAATGGTGGACAACGCCCTGCATTTCCTCTTTTGTGACTTTACCGGACCCCAGATCCAGACCTTCATATACCTGACGCGAATCAGCCGAAATAATCTCTGCCGAATACTTTTTCGCCAGTTCTATACCCAGTCCGCTCTTTCCGGAGGCATTGGTTCCTGTTATGACTGTTATTTTCTGAGACATATATGTTTCCGTATTACTTTAATATAATCGTTGCAATCAAATGTGCCGGAACCGCTGTTATATTTGTGACTGAATGTCCCTCTCCCGGAGGGCAGATTGTAACATCCCCTGCGTGAATCGTCACTTCTGTTCCGTTATCATTGTAGAGTAATTCTCCGTCAATAATATAATATATCTCGGTCTCATCCGTATGCTCGTGGTATCCGATTCCGCAATCCGGCTGAAGTTCGACAAAACTATGCATACGTGCGTTGTTAAGCATTTCCTCTTTTGTCGCAAGATCCGTAATCTTCACGCTTCCGGGTCCTTCTCTCATAGCTGTACGAGTCACTGTTTTACATTCCTCTGCTTTTCTGATCATTTCATTTCTCCTTCCCTAGCAGTATTCTGACTGAGGTTATCACATCCTGATGTGTAAGTATCTTCGGGTCAAATCCGGCGATACCGAAAACTATGTTCTGTACTGTTCCCATGCCAATCGCACCGATGAATGTTCCTATTCCAAAGGGTCCTCCGAGAAGCACGCCAAGCACCGCAACCGTAACCATAATAAAAATATTTACTGTTCCTACCGAAAACTTCTTAAGTTTTTTGGTCAGTCCGATCTGGAACGAATCCCTCGGTCCCGTGGAAAGTCCCTGAGTAATATATATGTACTGACCGATCCCTGCCAGAAATAGTCCCGCTATAAAAATTAATATCCGCAGAACCAGCATGCCCTCCATCTTCGGGATGATGCCGATCCAGTTGAACAGATCTACGGATTTTCCGACCAGTGCCGCGTCCAGCAACGTTCCGATTCCGATCTTTTCCTTGAGTATGAAAACGTCGATCAGCACCAAAATAACAGAAATAACTGTCTGAACATTCCCGTAAAGAGTCCCTATCTTATCGGCAATTCCCTGCGTGAAGATATCCCACGGCTGCAGGCCTATATCCACCTGTATCATCAGGTAAACTGCAAATGCAAACAGTTCCAGTCCGAGCACTGTTTTCAGCGAATGTATTATGATTTCTTTGCGTGTAGTATTCATAGTTTTATATTTTATCACATAAAAAGCCAAAAAAAGTAAAATGCGAAATGATTTTTTGATACAATAGAAATGAATTTTATGAAATCTAAAGAGGTATTCAACATGTCCGTAATGAGACGCAAACACTTGAACAGACTGGATTTCAGTTCTGTTGAATCCGCTTCGGTGCCTGACGAATTATATGAAATCTGCAAAGACATCCTGGATCATCCCGAATTTCAGGCTCTTAAAAACAGAGTTCATCATCACACATCCAACGTATACTGCCATCTCATTCGGGCTGCCAAGGCGGCTCTCATCATATGCAGACACAGAGGATATCCTCAAAAGATGACCTCGGAAATCGTCCGTGCGGCTCTGCTCCACGATTTCTGTGATTTCGACTGGAGACTTACCAGGCAGAACAAAAAAAGCTGGACTCTCGGTGAACGTATACACCGCCAGTATGTATACCACCACGGAAAAAATGCCGCCAAAAATGCCAGAAAAGTCTTCAACATCAACGACCGGCAGTTCATGGCCATCAAATCTCATATGTTTCCGGCCGGATGGCCCAGAGATATATACGGTTGGATTGTCCAAATGTCGGATAAGATAGCTACATATTATGAATGCACTGTGAACCCTATAAATAAACATAATAACCTTGAATAATTTCGGAGATCATTATGACTTTTCAGAATCTGGAATATTTTCTGGCCGTTGCCAAAGAACAGAATATCACCCGCGCTGCCGAACAGCTGAACATCTCTCAGCAGGCTCTCTCCAACCAGATTTCCCGTCTTGAACAGGAAATCGGAGCAGAACTGTTCAACCGCAAACACGGCTTTGAACTTACATATGCCGGAAAAATACTGCAGGAATCTGCTTCACGTATACTTGATATCAATAAGCAGACGGAAAACATCATCAATGATATCACTTCCAACAACCGCGGCGAGCTGAAAATCGGCGTGTCCCATACCCGCGGTCAGGCTATCCTGCCCCTGCTTATACCCGAGTTTTCAAAACAGTATCCCCAGGTATCTCTGACGGTTGTTGAAGACAATACACGTCTTCTTGAGGAGCGTCTGGAAAAAGGTTCCGTAGATGTTATGATCGGCTTCAAACCCTTCCTTCTGGAATCCGCAAAAAGCATTGACCTTATGAAGGAAAAGCTCTTCATAGTAGCTTCCAATTCACTTCTTAAATCCCATTTCGGCAATGACTACACAAAAATCTGTGAGCAATACAGAGAAAATCCGGACCTTTCGATTTTCAATGATATGCCTTTTGTACTGCTGAAAAAAGGGGACCGTATCCGGACGATCACCGACGCGGAATTCCTTAAAGCAGGAATACATCCTGAAATCAGTCTCGAAACAGGAAACATCCAGACATCCTTTGCACTCGCTGCGGAAGGTATAGGATTTGCCGTCATCCCGGACCTTTATCTCCACAGTCCGTATCTGATTTCCGGCAATCAGGAGTCCGGTCTCAGGCATTATGTTACTTTACTGCCTTTCACGAGCCCCGGAAATACAATAGCGATCGGCTACAACACCGACCGCTACTTAAGCAGTTTCGCCCAGGCCTTTATCGACCTTGCCTTAAAGAAATTCGAACGCTTCATATAGACCATATGCCGCCTTCGTAAACCGCTGTACACAATATTAAAGATATATCGTCCTGCCCGTGCTGCTTGATTCATAAGCAGCATCTATAACTCTCTGATCCTTTACACACTCCATCGGGTCGATATAGTCCTCTGACCCGTTCAGTATCGCATTTGAGAACTTCGTAAGATTTATCGTATACATACGGTAAATATTATCAACTGTCGATACGATTTCTTTTCCTATTCTGTTGCCCTCAACAGGCTCCATGAACATATCATCCCGGCCTTCAACCAGAGCCAGCTCCCACAGGCTTCCTTCATCGATCTGTCCGATGATCTTGTCCCCCAGGATTCTCCCCTTTGTTCCGTAGAAATTGATAGTCCATTTTCCTGCCGTATCCGGGATATTAAAATGAGTGAATACAACAAACTGTGC
>JAUNOA010000038.1:0-1432 GCA_030531245.1 Lachnospiraceae bacterium | reverse complement strand
GCCTCCTCTGCATTAAGTCCCAGTGGTTTTTCACAGAGAATATGCTTTCCTGCATCCGCTGCCTGTCTTGTCAGAGGTGCATGGGTAAAAACCGGTGTCGCTATGTATACCGCATCTATATCGTCATCTTTCAAAAGCTCTGCCGCGTTGTCATATGCCCTCTTTGCTCCGAACTGTTCTTTGACTGCCTGAGCAACTTCCATATTCAGATCCATAACTGATATAAGCTCCGCATTATCACAGCGCAGCATTCCCGGTATGGTCCTGAGACGTGCTATTCCTCCGCAGCCTATAACTCCCCAACGTACTTTTTCCATAACTATCGACCTTTCCTGTTATTATTCGGTTTTTTCCGGTTTTTCGGTTTTGTCTGATTCTTCGGTATTATCAGGTTCCTCTTTGATATCTTCTTTGATGTCTTCTTTTTGCTTTTTGTTTTTCTTAACAAGCTTCCTGATAATCAGAACTATTACGGCAATGATTGCTCCCGCAAGAAGGATTATCGGTGAATATGCGATGATTCCCACAAAAAGATTCTTAAAGAACTCCCCGATTGCCCTGATGCTTGCATTGAATCCTTCGGAAATACGCTCCCAAACCGTATACTCCTTTACGGGTGTATAATCCACGACTTCATTGACATTTACATTGACTGTCGAATACTCAACCTGATTATCATAGGTTCTCAGCTGTGATTCTATTGACTCCAGCTGATATCTCACTTCTGATTGTCTGGCCTCGATTGCTATGGTATCCTCGACCGTTTCCGCCTTCTGCATCAGCTCATTGAGTTTTTCCTGTTCCAGTTGCAGGCTTTTCTTTTTGCTTTCAATGTCGGTATACTGCAGCGTAACATCGGTAACATTCTCGCTTTTATATGTAACATTCCCGGAGTTTTCAACATGCTGCACAAACTCATCAAGCCTCTCAGCAGGTATCCTTGCTGAGAAATTCATGCTGCGTCTGCCCAAATAGTCGTCAAAGGAACTCGGATATGAGATATTGGAGCACTCGATATATCCTCCCATCTCGCTGACCTGTCTGCCCAGAGCATTGGTCAGCCCGTCGAACTCCTTGGTCTCGATATCCAGATATACGTTTTTGATAAGCTTACGGTTCGGATTCTGTACCGTTGTGGTCTCACCTCCGGCCATATAAGCGCCCTCATCCAGACCATATGCGGCTTCTTCTGCCACCGCCATCTCGTCATACATATAATTCATGGCCGGTGCTTCAGATGATGCGGCGGTCTCGGCTACAGCCATCTCATATATTTCTGCCTTTTTCAGTCCAATACCTCCCGCGCCTCCCTGAGGAGATGAACAGGCCGTAAGCGTACCTGCCGCCACAACAAGGCTCAGCAGCATCACGGCTGCCGCAGCCATTCTGTTTTTCATTTCTTTTTTCATATATTTACCTCTCTGTATTATGT
>JAUNOA010000079.1 GCA_030531245.1 Lachnospiraceae bacterium | reverse complement strand
ATACCTGGAAGGTAGGAGATACATATTATTCACTGACATATAACAATGATATGAGCCAGATGGCTATGGCTGAAGTGCTGGATCAGGTCATGTTTGCAACGGGAACTATGGTTCCGTCCAAGGCGGTTGTGCCGCTTCCCTATGAGGTCGATGTAAATAACATAGAGGATGGAATTTATCCGGTACTGGTTGAAGAAGACGGAATCAAAGAGGCTGACGGAAAATATACAATGGACTGCGAAGTATACACGAAAGAACTCTTTGATGTCGTTGATGTCCACACTCTGAATCCCGGTGATACAGTGACTATCGGCGGTGATATGGTAGTTGTGGTAAATACCGTTGAGGAAAAAGACGGAGAAATATACATAAACGGCGGAGCGGAAGAAAACGGCGGCTGTATCCTTCATCCGGGCGAGGGCGGCACATATTATTACAGAGGACTTGACGATTATCCCTCATTCTTTAATCACGGAAAGACAACGATTGAAATAGCAGATGATGTAGTCCTTAAGGACACTTCAAATCTCGATGACGGATGCAAAGAGGTTGTCGTAAGCGGGGCAAAGAATGTAGTGGATTATCTTGCAGCCAGCACATATGCAAGACTCAGTCCGGGAGCAGGTACGGTATGTGTAGAAAATAAAAAAGTAGTAGAGATAACGACATGGTATACGCCATAATAGACATTTCGGAAATACAGCCCCTGATTGCCCTGATTATTATTATAGGGTTTGCGGTTTTCGGAGCGGTAAAAGGCTTATACGGACTGATTTCCCCGGTTGTCGCAGTGATTCTGTCATTGATAACAGGCATAATGCTTACTGACAGGATGGATCTTATAGCGGACAGCAGGCTTTTGACATTTATCATAATGTCGGCCATAGCATGGGGAATAATATCATTGGTCAGAAAACTGGGAGATAAAATTTCCAACTGGTTCGTCATAGGATGGATCAATCATCTGACGGGATTTTTTGCCGGAGCACTGATCGGATTAATGGTTCAATCTTTTATATTCAACATAATAAAATTCTTTGGAGGAAATCTGGTATGAAGTATTCAAAGTTACAGAACGGCAGCGATATCCGTGGTGTTGCCATGGAGAATAATGCAGGTGAGGCGGTGAACCTTACTGAAGATGCAGTCAAGGCACTGGCAAGGGCTTTTGCGGTCTGGCTTAAGGAAACAAAAGGTGAGAATATCCGTGTTGCAATAGGACGTGACTCGCGTCTTACAGGGCCGCAGATCGTTAAGTGGGCAATCGACGGACTTAATATGGAAGGTGTTCCGTGTACCGATTTCGACATGGCTTCAACTCCGGCAATGTTCATGAGTACCGTACTTACAGACGATCCGTTTGACGGAGCTATTATGATTACGGCAAGTCATCTTCCGCAGCAGAGAAACGGAATGAAGTTCTTTACGAGAAACGGAGGACTTGAGAAAACTGATATCGCGAAACTGGTTGAGATAGCCGAGACATCCATGGAGAAACCGGCAAAGGAAACTCCTGAAAATTCGAAAGAAGATTTCATCAGTGTGTATGCGGATCATCTTTGCGATGTAATCAAAAAGAGTGTAAATGCTGAAGATTATGAGCATCCTCTCAAAGGTTTCCATATAATCGTTGATGCCGGCAACGGAGCGGGCGGTTTCTTCGAGTCGAAGGTTCTGAAGAAGCTTGGTGCAGATACAACAGGGTCACAGTTCCTTGAGCCTGACGGCAGCTTCCCTAACCATATTCCGAACCCGGAAAATGCGGATGCGGCAAAAGCCATAGTAAGTGCGACTCTTGCAAGCAAAGCAGATTTAGGTATTATTTTCGATACGGATGTGGATCGTGCAGGTGCAGTTCTTTCTGATGGAACAGAGCTTACAAGAAACGCACTTATCGCTATGATGTCAGCTATACTTATCAGGGAACATCCGGGATGCGAGATCGTTACGGACTCTATTACAAGTACAGGTCTGGCACAGTTTATCGGAGAACTCGGAGGAGTTCATAAGAGATTTAAGCGTGGGTATAAGAATGTTATCAATGAAGCAATCAAGCTCAACAGTGAAGGCATAGATTGTGAGCTTGCAATGGAAACATCCGGACACGGAGCACTTAAGGAGAATTACTTCCTTGATGACGGAGCATACCTTATGGTTAAGCTTCTGATTGAAATCGGAAAAGGAAATGATCTTAAGGAGATGATTGCTGCTCTCAAGGAGCCGAAGGAAGCGGTTGAGATTCGTTTTGCGGTTGAAGGTGATGTTCCTGCAGTTCAGGATGCAGCTCTTAAGGCACTTGAAGAAGGTATTGCAAAGGTTGAAGGATGGACAGTAGCACCGGATAACTTCGAGGGAATCCGTGTAAATGCTGACGAAACGCATGGAAACGGATGGCTGCTTCTTCGCAAGTCACTTCACGATCCGATCATGCCTCTTAATATTGAGTCTGATAATGACGGCGGATGCAAGGTAATCGCAAAAGACCTTTACGAGATACTCAAGGATGTGGACGGACTGGTTATTGCTCCTCTTGCAGAGTTTATTAAATAATGCAGTCTGTTGACGAAAAATACATGAAGCAGGCGATATTGCAGGCAAAGAAGGCGTTTATGATAAATGAAGTGCCTATTGGCTGTGTGATTGTTTTTAACGGAAAAGTAATCGCCAGAGCTTACAACCGCAGAGTTACCGATCACAGTACACTTGCACATGCGGAAATCAATGCTATACGAAAGGCATGCAGGGTCATAGGCGACTGGAGGCTGGAGGAATGTACGTTGTATGTTACTTTGGAACCCTGTCCCATGTGCGCAGGTGCTATAGTGCAGGCGCGTATTCCAAAGGTTGTCATCGGATGCATGAATCCCAAAGCCGGATGTGCCGGATCGGTTATCGATATGTTTCATGAAGACGGGTTTAATCATCAGCTTGAGGTTGTTACAGGAGTAATGGAGGAGAGCTGCTCCCTGATGATGAAACAGTTTTTCGCAGATCTGAGAAAAAACAGGGGAAATAGTTAACAGAATATTTACTTAAGGATGGTCGATTGACCATCCTTTTATGATATAATAGGTAGGTCGAAATGGATTTTGAAACAGTGTATGAGGTGACTGTATGCTTAAAGCGGAAAATCTGTATTATGCATATCCTAAAAGCAGGACAGATGTAATTGAAGATTTAAGTTTCGAAGTTGATGCCGGAGAAGCTATGGTTTTTGTCGGACCTAACGGAACCGGAAAATCAACCGTACTTTCCATGCTGGCGGGAGTAATCAAACCCAAAAGCGGAAAACTCCATATGCCGAAGAGATTCGGGTATGTACCGCAGGGTCTGGGACTTTTTGAAGATATGACTGTTGAGGATAATCTTAAGTTTTTCTATAAGATGGTAAATACTCCGGTTCCGCAGAGACTTCCGCTGGGACTTGAGCCGCACAGACATAAAAAGGTTGTGCAGCTTTCAGGGGGTCTTGCAAAGAGAGTAAGCATAGCGTGTGCGCTTGCCGGAAATCCGGATTTTATAATATTTGATGAGCCATGTACCGGGCTGGATATCATTTCACGCGACAGATTACAGAGGA
>JAUNOA010000078.1 GCA_030531245.1 Lachnospiraceae bacterium | reverse complement strand
GGGTGGGTCAGATTTCAACGTAAAAGTGGGTCAATTTTGGTTGACAATCAACAGTGAGTAGGCAAACTCTTTTGCAGTTTTTAAGTCCGTAGTGAAAAATTTTCCATGTAGATAAGACAGTATGCAGTCATCCTCCGGTGATCTTATAGCTTCTTCGGATGACAGGGATCCGTAGTCAACTAATCGTACCTCTACACGAGGTAGTTTGAAATCTTTATTCCGATCTATTTGCAGTGGCATGTCCTCCCTCCTTTGTAACGATTTTTACGTCTATTATTACATCCTTACCCACCTTGGAAAGGATATCGTAGAGTTCTTGAATTGATTTTGCTTCAAGTTTTAGTGTTTCCATGACTGTTGTACCTCCTTTGAGATTTTTGATAATGTTGAGTCATTATAGTACTTTACTTTTTTGACACGGTTATAACCGTAAGGTGTGATGATGATGACTTCATCTTTGGATGGAAGAGTAATAAGGTCACTTGATTCTACTCGGGGTTTATCCTCGTAAGAGATGTTACGGCTGTATCCGTGACCGCTCCTTCCGTGGCTGTATCTGTCACACTTGAATTTTCCTGCCCATCTGATTACAGAATCAGTGGTATCTTTGCTTGAACTGGACAAGATGATCTTGTATGGGCAGTTCTGAAGCATTCCCTCGACTTCCGGCTTTTGATAGGCACGCTGAATAGCATCCAGGCTTTGACTAATGAGCATGACAGTAGCCTTGCGGCTTCTAAGAGTTTCAAGGGAGTTCTCGAGCTTATAAATTCTCCCAGAAGACAATATCCTTGCGAGCTCATCTATAAGGATAAGTGTTGGAAAAGAGTCTTCTGAACGCTGCTCCATCTCTGAGATGGTCTGGTTAATGATTAGATGCAGAAGCCTTGAATACTCCGATAGCTTATGCTCAGCGATAGAAAGATAAACGCTGAATCCATTAGATAACATACTTGGATTCGCTTTGTTGGGGTTATCCCGTAACATGTAACGTATGTCACTATCTGTAATGAATAGTGATAGTGAAGATGACATCTGCGCATTGATGCCGGACAGTGTCTCGTCGGCCATACCGACATAACGGCTGATGATCTTATGTTCCGGGGTATCATCACCTGAACTGCTGGCGATATCATTTATTATGTCATTTATAGGCTTTGAAGTGATCTCGTCAGCTATCGAGATAAGAGATCTGCTGCCATCTTTGTAGTAGTGGAGCATACAAGCTAGCAACAGATCCCTTGCTGAGTTCTCCCAGAAGGGATTCTGGGCCTTTGGATTTATAGGTATCATGTTATCAAAGAGTATGAGATATTATTTGATGCATCAATAAGCTCCTGTTCAGTGAAGGACTCTCTCAGCATATAGAAAGGATCGTACCCATACGAGAGCTTGTTTGATGGATCAATGATGACAGATTTTGTATCATCTGTTTTAGATCCTTTCTCATGGAGCTCACCTTTTATATCAAGTGCGAAAACCGTGAAGGTTTTACTCTTAAGATTGCTAAGAAGAGTCGATATCGCCAGCACAGATTTACCGCATCCGGTTTCTCCGATAATAAAAGTGTTGTGTGATCCTCCGGCAGTCAGGTCATTACAGACATACTTACCTTTATCCTTACCTAAGATGATCCCTGTGGGCTTATCATAGAGCAGCTCTTTGGGAACAGCAGGATAAGCTGCGGCCCGGGGGCGGTCGAGATGAGCATATCTGTCAGTCTTTAAAAAGAAAGCATCAAATGGTCCGAAATCGCGCTTGCCGTTCTGATAAGTGACGGAGTTTATTAGCATTGTGTAGACTACAAAGATAAAACAGAAGAGAAATTGGTTGAGCACATTAGATATGGCAACTCAGATATAGTAGAGGAGGGAAACACCACTCCTCTACTGCTCGTTTTCTCTGCATATTTTGTAGACAAATGTGCAGGCATCTTTGATTATTAAAGGCCGCATATAATGTGATAGACTCTTATAAATATCATATATACAGATGCTGTTTACTTTTGAGAAATTTTTTGATAAAATAAACAGAGAAAGGTGGTAGATAATTATGTTCAGTAAAAATTTAAAATACTATCGTCTTAAACAGAATATGTCAAAGAAGGATTTGGCAGCAGCTTGTGGTATTACATCAATGGCTATAACCAATTATGAGAGTGGAATCCGTACTCCGGACATGCAAACTATAAATAAGCTTGCATCCGTTCTTGGGGTTCATGTTGTTGATTTTATAGCATCTCGCAATAGTGGGCTCGAATTTGAACACAAGGAGTTCAGAAAGACCACGCAGCTTACAAAAGCCCAGCAAGAGTATATTAGAGAATCAGTAGAAGAATACTGTTCCAGATTTTTTGATGCAGTCGATTTTCTAGGTGGGAATCAACTCCCCATTCCACCCAAGGTTGACTGTTTAAAAATTTCTAATAATAGACAGGAGGATGCAATCTCGCTTCGGAAATGGATGGGGCTTCCTGTATCAGGACCAGTAGATGATTTAATAGGAATTCTAGAGAATAATGGATTCATCATTATGTTATTAGATATAGAGAACGATCACTTTGCAGGAATGAATGGTATGGTTAATGAATACCCATATATTGTGGTTAATAAAAATATTCGACAGGAACGATTAAGAACAACGGTTGCTCATGAACTTGTACACCTTATGTTTAATTGGGCAGGCCATACGGATGACAAATTGAATGAAAAGTATGCAACTGCAGTTGCCGGCAGTTTCCTTATCACTGACGGAGACCTGCAACGCGAATTAGGAATAAAAAGGACTCGCCTTACTAAAGATTTATCGATGGTGTGCCGCGAATACGGGGTTTCAATGTATTTACTTGTTAAAAGAGCGGTTCAGGCGGGAATAATGTCAGAATCGCTGGAGACAGAATTTAATATAAAAGCCAATCAGGCAGCATGGAGAAAACACGAACCAAACCGAGTAAGGATAAAAGAATATCCGCGGCTATTTGAGCAGCTTGTATACAGAGCTATAAACGAAGAAGGCATAAGTATACAGAAAGGCGTTGAATTGCTTCAGATGTCGTACGATGAGGTCTTTGAACATTGTGGACAGATGGAGGTACTTGGTTGAGATATATTAGTAGTGATACAAACATTTGGCTGGACTTTG
Source organism: Lachnospiraceae bacterium (assembly GCA_030531245.1). Classification (GTDB taxonomy): domain Bacteria; phylum Bacillota; class Clostridia; order Lachnospirales; family Lachnospiraceae; genus Darwinimomas. The sequence continues at coordinate 594 of JAUNOA010000078.1, read as the reverse complement.
ATGCCATTTCAAGCATCGAGCTTCCTTTTCTTCTTCCATATACTTTCATAATGTACAAAGAAGCACTGAGAAAAGAAATCATTTCTCCGCCAAGTTTAATCAAAAAATTAAAGAAAAGCGGACTTCAAACTGTTGAGTTGGAGTTAGAAGAGTTCATAATCGCGGATAATTTGTCACAAAAGTACGGAAAGCTCTCTGGATATGACAGGATTGCGCTTGCAATAGCGATGAACAGAAATATAGAATTACTGACTGGGGATGGTGCATTACGGAAGGCAGCATTGGCCGAAGGTGTAACAGTATTGGGTAGTATCGGGATTATGGATGAACTTCTTGCACGCAAGTCAATTAGCAGAAATAAATATCGGATTTGTCTGGAGGCATTCTTAAAACATCCGGAAAGAAGGTTGCCTAAAGATGAAATAGAAAAAAGATTAAAGGAGGTGAGCAGGCATTGAGGGTTAATAATAAAAGCACCATGGTCATTGTTGGCGCAATAACCATGGCACGAGTTTTCGAATGCTTCCATTCGAGTTCGAATAGATTAATGATAGCACTTTTCGAAAACTCAGGCAATGAAATAATTAGTTACTG
>JAUNOA010000077.1 GCA_030531245.1 Lachnospiraceae bacterium | reverse complement strand
TTAACACCAAGGCAATTTTCATATTTTTCATATTACTTATTCAACTTGTTACTCCGCCTAAGCGTGGCTATGTCATTTCTGCATAGCTCTTACAGTTGCCTGTAAGTTCAGACTGTGCCTTCAACCACATGGGTGCTCCGTGTCCAGTCGTTACACCTTCCTACGTAGGGCTTGGCTCGACGTTTTCTGCATAAAAACTATACCATATTAATTATATAATCTCAGTCATTAATATTTGTTAACTAATTTTAGGTTAATTTAATTGACATTGTGGTTAATGTATGCTATGGTTTGCTTGCTAGGGGTCACAAAAAGGAGGATTATTATGGCTATCACACAATTCGGGGATTTTGTACGCATATTGCGTATCAAAAACCATGAAAAAATGGGAGACATGGCTTTAAAACTCAAAGTCAAAGTTCCTTTTTTATCGGCAGTGGAAAACGGTAAAAAAAATGTTCCGGAAGACTGGTTTGAAAAAATAAGCACTCTGTATAATTTAGATCTTTCTGGAAAATCTGAACTAGAAAAAGCAATTGCAGCTTCTAAGACTCAGGTAAAATGTGATCTTACTAATTCTGATTTGAAACAAAGGCAAGCTGCTTTGGCATTTGCACGTTCATTTAAAGACATGGATGAAGACACTGCAAAAAGAATTATATCTATCCTGGAAGGAGATAATTGATGGATTACGTAACACAACCAATAAGCCGAGAAAAAATACGACAGTTCTCTTTTATTCTTAGAAAACTTTTTGATGTTCCTATTCATGGACCATTCCCAGTACTTGATGTTTTAGATAAGCTTCCAGATGTCTTTAAACATTGTTACTACGAAATAGTTGAAGATGATGCTTGGGATTATAATACGGTCGCACAATGTTGTGAAAACTCTGAGGGTGGATTTACCATTAAGATTAAAGCTTATGTTTATTATGGAGCCTATGAAAAAAAGATTGGAGCTTATTTGGGTTTCATAATGCATGAAATTTGTCACGTATTCCTAAACTCTGTAGGATTTAAACCAATACTGGAAAGATGTTTTGATGATGCTATTCCACTATATTGTTCTGCAGAATGGCAAGCAAAGTCACTTTGCGGAGAAACTATGATTCCTTATTCAGATTCAATAGGCATGGATAAATACACTTTAATGGAGACCTATCATGTCTCTAAAGGAATCGCAGAATATAGAACTAAATTATAAAAGGTGGTGATGATATATATGAATGCAATTAAAAAGCCTTACAACCTGTTCCAGCAGATAGTAAGGCGATCACATTTGGATGTGGATCCAAACGAAATAAGTAAGTTTAGTATGCCACATCCACGTAGAAAATACAATTCAAAAATTCTTACAATTTAATAGGAGGCATACTATGAAAACAAATAGTATACGTGTAGGATGCCATGATGTGTTTCGAGCATTCCTTGTAAACAACGCAACTTTTGACTCGGAATTAGAGATTCCAGTCATCAATCCAATATCTGAAATTCCAAAAAAACTTATTCCGTTTTCTAAAGCAATTAAGAGCCATGATTATAATTGCTATGTCCATTTTTATGAAGACGATGTGAACTTTGAACGTGTATGGAATTCTCCCAAAACTTATCTTCCAATACTAAAAAAATTTAGTGGCGTTATTTCTCCAGATTTTAGCTTGTATAGGGATATGCCCCTCGTAATGCAGTATTGGAATACATATCGAGGTAAGGCGTTAGGACATTGGTTTCAGGAAAACGGAATTAATGTTATTCCAAATGTACGCTATGGCGATCGAAGAACTTTCCTTGTATCCTGTGCTGGAATACCAAAGCATGGAATAATTTCCATTGGTTCATATGGATGTATTAAAATAAAGAAGGATCGCTTAATTTTTGAAGAAGGACTTTCTTTTGTAATTAATCAGCTCCAACCATCAACCATTATCATCTATGGCGCTACTCCTGAAAGTATTTTTAAAAAATATAAGGATGCTGGTATAACGATTATTCAATTTGATAGTGATTATGCCACTAAGCATCAGAAAGCTGTGGGATGATGGGTGCTGGCTTTCATGGTGGCTTTTCAGGAACTAAAGGATCTGCTCCTGTTCACTCTTCACACGATGTAACTTATGATAAAACGAAAATAGCCGGATACCTTCTTAATGAAAATCATCCTGTCGGAAAGGCTAAAGCAGAGTTTTTCAAGAATGTGCTCGGTTATACGGATCAAGACTCCAAACTATTTCACACAAAAATTGTTGAATCCATAAGTGAGAAAGTTCCTTCAAAAACAGAACATACCGATTTTGGATTAAAGCATACATTCCATGTGCCTTTAAAAGGAAAAACCGGAACATACGTTAGCGCAAAAGTTGTTGTTGTAATTCAAAAAGATAAAGGGAAAACTCACTATAAAATAGTGACTGTGTACCCTGATTGAAAGGAGATAAACTCTTATGAAAGAATACGATGTTGTTAAATTGAAAGATAATTATAAAAGCATTCCGGTTGGAACTCGTGGAACAATAGTCCTAGAATATGATGGAACCGCATATGAGGTGGAATTTTTTGACAAAGATGGAAAAACTATTGATGTTGTGACAACACCTGCTGAACTTCTTGAAATGATTGATTAACATTTTTGAACGGCACAGGAAATTCTGTGCCGTTCTCTTCTTATCTCGAGACTGTTAAGAATTTTCTCCCTTAGGATATTTTTTTTCAAATATGCGCTGCATCGACATTTCTCCCCTGTATTCTCGTTGGAATTTCATCCAGCATTTCTTTTACTGCAACAGAGAGAGTATCAAGAATAGACTGTTTTAACGGATCATCATAGTGACCGCAGGATTCTATCAACTTATCTGCGAATTTCTCGCTAAGCTCACTGGATTTTAATATCTCATCATATGGCAACTTCCCGTTTTTCTCTCTGTATTCAACGATATCGTTCCATCCGTCTATCCCATCGTCAGTATGAATATTCCAGTCACTGTCTGGAATATTTTCAGATAGATTGATGGAAGGATTATTTATAGTTTTATTATCAGGTTTTAAAACCATAGTATTGATATTGTTACTACCATTTGCGTTGCTACCCTCACCGTTATTACCGTCAGCGTCTATACCGTTACCGTTGGTACCGTTAGCGTTACTACCGTTTTGGGGATAACGGTCTTCATTGGTCTTCGTCAGCTCGCCTTTACAGTTATAGTAAAATGTATGCGGCCCGTCATTCTTCTCATCCAGCAGCTCATACTCATTTCTGAACACACCATTTCCGGAATATATATGCACATGCAGATAACCCTTCTTCTTAAGCTCATCCCAGGCTGAATTAAAAGCCTTACTCCCCTCCATGCACATGCCTTCAAAATCGCTTTTTTTCCAGTTCGTTCCCGGCATAGTAATATAGGCCTGTATCAGAAGGTACAATCCCTTTGCCTTCATAGATAATGTTTTATCCTTTGCCACCGAGTTCTGTACTGCAGTGAATCCTTTTTTCTTTCTGAATGTTCCGTCTTTCATCAAACGCATCTCTCCTTATAGACAACAAGAAGACACCTGCCCTTACAGACAAGTGCCTCCGTCAATATAATCCATATCTACTTCTTTTATTGTATTCCCTCTTACGTCGTTTCTGATAGCAACGACGACTTTTACCTCCTTAACAAGAGCTTTTTTGCGTCCGATTCCACATGCATCAAACTTCTGAAAGTCACAAAAGCACGTAAAATCAATGATTTCAATGATGGACTCTTTGTATTTCCACCACGCACTCCACATG
>JAUNOA010000037.1 GCA_030531245.1 Lachnospiraceae bacterium | reverse complement strand
GGAGAATTGTCCTTTTCTATTATCTTGCCAACTATAATTTTACTCTAAGTTTTCAGTGCTTCCTGTCGGCTATGATCTTGTCTGCTTCCTCTTTCAATGCCTGAAAAGCGGGCAGCGATCGTTCAATCATTTCCGTAGGAACGCAGTAGGCAAGCCGCACATATCCGTTTATTCCAAAGCTGTCCGACGGAACTATAAGCAGTTCATATTTCTTTGCCAGCTCGGAAAATTCATCCGCACTTTCAAGAGGCGATTTTACAAACAGGTAAAACGCGCCGTCAGGATATGTGCAATCATATCCCATCTGCTTCAATGAATTATATAGAATATCCCTGTTCTTCTTGTATATTTCAAGATCCGCGGAAACATTCATACATTGTGACACCACCCTCTGCATAGTTGACGGGGCGCATACATATCCCATCGCTCTTCCTGCTCCGCAAACGGCTGCATATACATCTTCATGTCCGTCAAACTTATTGGATACCACAACATATCCAATTCTTTCTCCCGGGAGAGAAAGAGCCTTGCTGAATGAATAACACACTATTGTATGGGCATAAAGATTGGTAAAATAAGGCAGATATTTATATTCATAATTCAGCTCACGGTAAGGTTCATCCGAGATAAGAAAAACCGGATGACCGTATGATTTACTAACATATTCAAGAAATGCCGCGAGACTTTCCAGACACTGTTTGTCCGGAATTACACCTGTAGGATTGTTCGGATAATTAATAATTATTCCCTTGGTATTTTCGTTTACCGCCTCTTCAAGGTGGTCGAAATCAATCATGAAATGCTCTGTATCGGCTTCACAGATAACAAATTTAGCTCCTGCAGCTTCTGTGAACACCTTGTACTCGGCAAAAAAAGGTGCTATGGCAACAAATTCATCGCCCGGTTCTGTCAATGCATTGAGCGTGATTGCCAGAGAAGAAGCGGCTCCGCAGGTAAGATATATATCGTCAACCGTAAGATCTGTTTCATATCTTATATTGATGTCCCGTATCATCTTTTTTCTGACATTAACATCTCCCGCAGCGGATGTATACCCGTGTAACGCAACCGGATCGACTGTTTCAGCCAGAAGCTTGAGTTCCTCTGCAACTTTGTCCGGCGCCGGAATGCTGGGATTTCCGAGGCTGTAATCAAATACATCGTGTCTGCCGATCTCAGCCCTTCTTTTATTGCCATATTCGGATAAATCCCTGATTGCAGAACGAACGCTGCCATATTGAAGCATCCTTTGATTAACCATTATATATCCCCTTCTCCTAATACTCTTATTCCATTTTCTTTTAACACTCTTTCGGTTTTTACATTGTCATCCACCCTGAGAACTATATAAGCACTGTCAACTTTGGCCGTGATGAGGGAATAAGCATATTCCAGATTGATTTCATTCCTGTCAAGGATTTCCAGAACCCTGTGCAGTCCCCCGCTTTCATCGGGAATAGCAACGGCTACAACTTCTCTCACATTAAATGTCAGCCCAGCTGCAGTTACCGCTTCCTGCGCTTTTTTTGTATCATCCGCTACAATTCGTATGATTCCGTATTCATCTGTATCAGCAATACAAAGCGAACGCAGATCAACATTTGCATCGGCAAGGACTCCGGTGACTTTGGAAAGAGCTCCCTTGGAATTTTCTGCATATACAGAAATCTGTTTTATAGCCATATTGTCCTCCTTTATAAAAGCTTGCGCTTGTCATTGATCCTGACTGCTTTTCCGTCGCTTCTGGCAAGACTCATCGGCGGCCTGAGATGAACTGCCGGAGATATTCCGACCATCTTCTTCAGTTCTGACTGAAGTCTCTTTTCGCGGGCAGTTACAGTCTTTATAGTATCATCAAAATCCTCCGGAAGGAACTCAACAAATACATCAAAAGTGTCTGTGCTGTTGACTCTGTCAATTTCTATAAGATAATTATTTGAATATCCCTCTTTCAGCAGTACTGATTCGATCTGTGACGGGAATACATTGACACCTCTGATAATCATCATATCGTCACTTCTTCCCATAGGCTTTGCCATCTTGATGAACGAACGTCCGCAGCTGCATTTACCTCTCTTTAAAACGCATATGTCGTGAGTTCGGTATCTCATCATCGGAAATGCTTCCTTGTCGATGCTGGTTAGTACGAGCTCTCCCTTTTCTCCTTCCGGAAGAACCTCTCCGGTAATGGGATTTATGATTTCCGCGATGAAATGGTCTTCATTGATATGCATACCGTTTTGCTCTTCACATTCAAATGCTACACCGGGACCGGAAATTTCTGTCAGACCGTATATGTCAAACGCTTTAATTCCCAGTCGTTTTTCGATAGAGGCCCTCATCTCTTCCGTCCATGGCTCCGCACCGAAAATACCGATTTTAAGCGGAATATCATCCGGTGTAAGCCCGGAAACAGTAAGTGTATCTGCCAGATATCCCGCGTATGACGGTGTACAGCATAAAACAGTTGATCCCAGATCCTGCATGAACTGAATCTGTCTCTCTGTATTACCGGAAGACATCGGCAGCGTTACGCATCCCAGTTTCTGTGATGCTCCGTGAAATCCCATTCCTCCGGTGAAAAGGCCGTATCCGAAACAGATCTGTACAGTATCATCGACGGTTGCTCCTGCCGCAGAGAGCGCACGTGCCACACAGTCTTCCCAAAGATCCAGATCATGCTGTGTATAATATGCGATAACCCTCTTTCCCGTTGTTCCCGATGTTGAATGAATTCTTACACAGTCTTTGATGGGTACGGCCAGCATACCTGACGGATAGGTATTCCTCAGATCTTCCTTCTCAAGAAACGGCAGCCGGCGAAGGTCCTCTACACTCTTTATATCGGATGGCCTTACACCTGCCTTATCCATCTTGTCTCTGTAATAAGCCACATTCTCATATACATGGTTTACCTGTCTGACGAGCTTCCTGCTCTGAAGATCCTTCAATGCTTCAACCGGCATTGTCTCAATTTCTTTCTGATAGTACATTTTCCACTTCCTGCTGTAATATGTTTTTGATTTCCTGTTATATTCACCGTAGGCAGTCCGCTGGAGGGTTTGCTTCGAGAGAGTCTGTGATTGCGAAAACAAAGCATATCGCTTGCGATATGCCCGCGCCGAGCGCGGTCGCGTCAGCGACAAACTACCCTTCGCGCGAGTGCGCATCCCGCGTAGCGTTTGTATAATAGGAAATGCGGAGCAATTTCCTATTATACAAGCAAAGCCCGGAATGACGAGACTGCCGGACAAAGAACAAAAATCCCCCGCTGCAAATGCAGCAGGGGACGAATTAAATCGTGGCACAACCTCTGTTGTATGACACATTAAAGCACCCAAGTACCAATCGGGTGCCTGGTAAAGTAAAAACAAAAAACCTTTCTGCTTTGCATCGTCATAAAAGCTTTACCTCGTTTTAATCTGAACGGAGAAAGAGGGATTTGAACCCTCGCGCCGGTTTCCCGACCTACACCCTTAGCAGGGGCGCCTCTTCGGCCTCTTGAGTATTTCTCCAAGGATGTTGCTTGCACTATTATAGAAAATGCCTGCTTTTTTGTCAATAAGCACCTGTTGTATATTATGATGTGGGTTCCAAAAGTCGATTACAGTATATTTTTGCCGTTTCTTTTGGTATACTGTAATAAATATCAATATAGGAAAGAAAGGAGTATTGTCTTGAAAAGTCTCGATTCTTTTAAAAGAATAAAACTAGGCACCCTGCCGACTCCGATTCACAGACTTGACAACATCAGTCGCATCTGCGGAACCAATGTGTGGATCAAAAGAGATGATCTGACCGGTATCGGACTTGGCGGAAACAAAGTCAGAAAACTCGAATTTCTCCTTGCCGATGCAAAAGAACAAGGTGCAGAAATCGTTTTTACCACAGGTCAGGCACAGTCAAACCACGCTATGCTGACAGCCGCATGCTGCCGCCGTTTGGGAATGGAGCCGATTCTTATTCTTAAAAAACGCGGTGTGATGGGTAAAAAAGGAAATCTCCTTCTGGAATCTTTAATGGATACCGATGTAAGGTTTATGGATGTTCCGACATATGATTCTATATATGAAGAAATGGATCGGGTCGGAAAAGCTTCCGGTAAAAAGTATTATAAGATACCCTGCGGAGGTTCAAACGGTCTCGGAGCATTGGGTTACGTCGACTGCATCAACGAGATATCAAAACAAGGACAGGCTTTCGATTACATCGTCTGCCCTGAAGGAAGCGGCGGAACACATGCAGGACTGTCTCTCGGCGCAAAGCTGTTTATGCCGGAAACTACGGTAATCGGTGCTAAGGTCGATACGGATCCTTTCGAGCAGATTACTCCGGAAATCATGCGGGAGGCATGTAAACTGCTTGAAACAGATACAAAAATAAATGATGACGAAGTATATCACGTTGACGCCGCAGGTCCGGGATATGCTATTCCGTCTGAAGAAGGAAACGAGGCCATTAAAATCATGGCTCATAACGAAGGTCTTTTCCTGGATCCCGTTTATACCGGAAAAGCTTTCGGTGCTCTTTTAAAAATGGCTCGTGAAGGCAGGTTTAAACCGGACGATAATGTCCTGTTTATATATTCCGGCGGTGCCGGCGGATTATTTGCAATTGATGTCGAATAATTGAAAAGGAGATTGGGTTATGGACAAAAAATCAATAGTTAAAAATTACAAGTTCCTGATTATCATGATTGCAGCCATGATTCTCGGCTGTATCGTCGGATGGCTCTGGCCGAATGCCAGCGTTCTTAAACCTCTCGGAACAGTATTTATCAACATGATGTTCTGTATCGTTGTTCCGCTGGTATTTGCTTCTATCGCGGGTTCTATCGCAAATATGAAGAGCCGCAAAAGAGCCGGAAAGATTCTTGCAACAACAATTATCACTTTCGTTGTTACCGGTGCAATCGCCGCAGTCATTATGTTCATCCTTGTTAAGATATTCCCTCCCGTACTTACTCCGTGGGAGGCAATAGAAGCTGCCGAGGTGGGTGAGTATGCGACATATTCGGAAATGCTTGTCAACTTCTTTACTGCAAGTGATTTTGTAGGTCTTCTTTCCAGAAAAGCCATGCTGCCTCTTATCGTTTTCTCTGTTCTTTTCGGATTTGCTGTTAACCTTAACGGAGGCAGCGAGTCTCTTTGCGGTAAGTTCCTGGCAGATCTCACAAACGTAATGCTTAAGTTCATAAATATTATTACTTACTATGCACCTATCGCATTTTTCGCAATCTTCGCAGATTTGGTTGCGACATACGGAACACAGATTACCGCAGCATACGGAAGAGCAATGCTCCTTTACTATCCTCTTTGCTTTATATATCTGATTATCGCATTCCCGATTCAGTCATTCTTCGGCGGCGGTAAAGGTGCTCCGAAAAGAATGTTCCAGCACATCGCAAAGCCTGCTGTTGTGGCTCTCGGAACCTGCTCTTCTGTAGCAACCATTCCTACAAACATGGCCGTATGTGAAGAAACCGGAATCAACAAGGATGTTTCTGATATGGTTATTCCGCTTGGCGCAACTATGCATATGGACGGTGCCTGCTTCTCATGTGTACTGAAAATCGCTTTTGTTCTCGGAGTATTCGGAACGCAGCTTACATGGGACAAACTTATACCTGTTATTCTTGTAGCTGTACTTTCATCCGTAGGTATGAGCGGTGTTCCTGGCGGCGGATATATCGGTGAGTATATCATCTGCTCCATCTTCTTCCCTGCACATATGGAGCTTGCATTCCCGATCCTTGTAGCCATCGGAAATCTGGTAGATCCTCCTTCAACGATGATCAATGCTTCAGGTGACTATGTAGTCTGCTACATAGTTGAAAGATTTACTGACGGAAAAGACTGGCTTCAGAAAATCCTTAAAAAGGAAGCTGAAGAAACAGCAGCCTGAAAGAAGTTAAAAATAGTGTCTTCGACACTTCAACTCCCCTGCCCCTCAATCTTGAGGGGTGAGGGAGTTTTCTTTCTCTTGTAAATGCTTCATAATAGTCTCATGAACATCCTTCAGGAAATATTCAAAGATAATTAATATACTTGTCATTTGATTTTTTTGAACACAGGTTTAAGTGCCGGATATATCTCACGGTATTTTTTATATGCTTCATCATACAAAGCTGTCAGTTCCGGATCCGGCTCTGTCGTTGAAACGATCTCAACAAGGTCGTCACAGGCAGCCTGTACCGACGGATATAATCCTGTTCCTACCATGGCCAGAATAGCTGCTCCGTATCCCGGACCCTGCTCTGTTTTAACCATATCCAGCGGAATTCCCAGAACATTGGCATCAATCTTTCTCCACAAAGCGCTCTTTGCACCGCCGCCGCAGATATTGGACCTTTCGATTTTGATTCCGAGACTCTTTGCAACCTCCAGTGAATCACGCATTGCAAAAGCTACACCCTCATAAACAGCCTGAAGCATATCATACCGGGTAGTATCCATCGTTATTCCCGTGAATGTTCCCCTTGCATCCGTATCATTGATAGGACTTCTCTCACCCATCAGATAAGGCAAAAAATATACATGATTCTTTCCGAGATTTTCTTCTTTGATCTGATCCTGATCTGTAAATTTCTCAGCCTGAAGTATCTGTTTACAGAACCAATGATTACAGGATGCCGCCGAAAGCATACACCCCATCAGATGATATCCGCCGTCAGCATGTGCAAAACTGTGAAGTGCATTATTCGGATCAACTCCGAATTTATCTGAAGAAATAAACAATGTTCCGGATGTTCCCACCGAAATATTTGATCCGCCTGCTCCTACAGTTCCTGTTCCTACTGCCGCTGCCGCATTATCGCCCGCACCTGCAACGACCTTTGCCTGAGGTAATCCGAGCATCTCTGCTATTTCCGGCTTAACAGTTCCCACTACTTCATAACTCTCGAAAAGCTGCGGCATCTGTGAATCATTCAGTCCGCAGATATCCATCATTTCACGGGACCACTTCTTGTTTTTGACATCCAGAAGAAGCATGCCCGATGCATCGGAATAATCACAGCAGTGGACTCCCGTAAGCATGAAATTGATGTAGTCTTTCGGCAGCATTATCTTTGCTATCTTTGCGTAATTCCCGGGCTCGTTTTTCTTCATCCATAAAATCTTCGGAGCCGTAAATCCCGCAAATGCGATGTTCGCCGTATACTCGCTTAATTTATCTTTTCCGATCACGTTATTGAGATAGTCCACCTCTTCAAATGTACGTCCGTCATTCCAGAGTATGGCCGGACGGATGACATTGTCCTGTGCATCAAGAGCAACCAGTCCGTGCATCTGTCCTCCGCAGCCTATACCGGCGATCTGAGACGCATCGATATCTCTGACAAGCTCCGGAATTCCTTCCGTACATGCCTTCCACCAGTCTCCCGGCAGCTGCTCGCTCCATCCCGGCTGAGGAAAGATAAGATCATATTCCTTTGTCAGTTCTTTGATGATGTTTCCCTTTTCATCCACTAAAAGAAACTTGGTTGCAGATGTTCCTAAATCAATACCCAGATAATACATGTTCTTTCCTCCTGTTAAAACAACGCCTTACTCTGTTATATCTTCTGTCGATGATTCGTCATATGCGCTCTCTCCATCTGTTTCTGCAGAATCATCGGATTTGCTTAAAGTCATCTTGGTGAATCCGGCTACCCTGATATTTGAATCTCTGTCGATATTCATAAGCTTTACACCGGATGTATTTCTGCCTATTACGGAAATATCGTTAACATTGATTCTGATCAGAACACCTTCGTTTGTCATCAGAAGTATGTCTCTGTCTTCATTGATGAGCTTTGCTCCTATCAGGTTTCCGGTTTTTTCAGTCACCTTATAGCATCTGAGTCCGAGTCCGCCGCGTTTCTGTCCGGCAAATTCTTCAAGTCTGGTCCTCTTTCCCATTCCGAGTTCGGAAACAACCAGCAGATAATCTCCCTGAATGCACAGCTGCATACCTACCACTTCATCTCCTGCATGAAGCCTCATGCCGCGTACTCCGCCGGCGCCTCTGCCCATGTCCCTTACTTCTTTTTCATTGAACATTATCGCCTGGCCCTGCTTGGAAACCATGATAATATCCTGATTTCCGTCGGTTGATTTGACATCGATAAGCTCATCTCCCTCACGGAGTCCTATAGCTATAAGTCCCGACTTGCGGACATTCTGCATTTTGGCTATCTCGACCTTCTTGACAACTCCCAGTTTTGTGGCCATAAACAGATATCCGTCATCACCGTATTCATTTACCGGTACCATCGCAGTAACTCTCTCTCCCGGCTGAAGCGGAAGCAGGTTGACGATAGCGATTCCTCTTGCAGTTCTTGATGCTTCCGGAATCTGGAAGGTGCGCAGTCTGTACAGTCTTCCCCGATTGGTAAAGAAATTGATATAATGATGTGCTGTCGTTGTGATAATATCCGAAATGAAATCATCCTCGATGGTTGCCATTCCGCGGATACCTTTGCCTCCTCTGTTCTGAGCCTTGAAGTTATCCGGGCTCATTCTCTTGATATATCCCTTATTGGTCATCGTGATGATGACATCATCATCGGAGATAAGATCCTCATCTTCCAGCTCGGTATCATCCGCTTCGATTCTTGTCTTTCTGTCGTCTCCGTACTTGTCGGATATCTCCTGTATTTCCTTACGGATAACTCCGAGCAGCAGCTTCCTGTCCTCAAGAATCGCCGTAAGTTCTCTGATTTTCTCCTGCAGCTGAGCATATTCCTCTTCAAGCTTTCTTCTCTCGAGTCCCGTAAGAGCCTTAAGTCTCATATCGACTATAGCCTGTGCCTGCACATCCGAGAATCCGAATCTTGAAATAAGATTTGCTTTTGCGGTTTCCGTATCCTCCGACTCCCTGATGATAGTTATGACTTCGTCAATGTTGTCGATAGCCTTGATGAAACCTTCCAGGATATGCGCACGATCCTGAGCTTTTTTGAGTTCGAATCTTGTGCGGCGCGTGATAACATTTTCCTGATGCTTCAGATACTCAATCAATATATCTTTCAGATTGAGTGTTTTCGGCTCCCCGTTTACTATACAGAGATTGTTTACGCCGAATGTACTCTGAAGCTGGGTATGCTTGTATAGCTGATTCAGAACAACCTGAGGATTTGCATCTCTCTTAAGTTCTATAAGAATCTTGTTATTGGATCCCTTTCCGAATATATCCTTGACATCGGAAATTCCTTCTATACGCTTATCGTTTACGAGGTCCGCAATATTCTTTATTACATTTGAACGGTATACAAGATACGGCAGTTCTTTAACCGTGATGGAATGTCTGCCGTTCGGCATCTCCTCTATCTCACAGACAGCCCTCATCTTTATCTTGCCGCGTCCTGTCTTATATGCATCCGTGATGCCTCTTGTTCCGAGTATCATTGCTCCTGTCGGGAAATCCGGACCTTTTACGATCTGCATTATTTCCGGCAGCTCGGTGTCTCTTTCTTCCGCGATCCAGTTATCAATGATACGTACCGCTGCTTCAATTATCTCCCGCAGGTTATGCGGCGGCATATTCGTTGCCATTCCGACCGCAATACCTGTGGTTCCGTTAACAAGTATATTCGGAATCTGCGCGGGGAGGATTGATGGTTCGTCGTATCCCTGTTCGTTTGAGAAATTGGGCACGAAATCCACCGTATCTTTTCCTATGCCCTCCATCATCTCCATGGCAAGCTTCGAAAGCTTGCCTTCGGTATATCTGGATGCAGCCGGTGAATCACCGTCTTCAGATCCGAAGTTACCCTGTTTTTCAATAAGAGGATATCTTAATGACCACGGCTGTCCCATGTAAACCAGAGCACCGTAGATGGAAGAATCTCCGTGCGGATGGTAATGACCCATCGTTTCTCCGACTATAGTCGCACACTTCTTTGTCTTCTTATCTGCGGTCGCACCCATTTTCATGGCGGCGTACAGTATTCTCCTCTGTACCGGTTTAAGACCGTCTCTTACATCAGGAAGAGCTCTCGCAACGATTACGCTCATGGCATAATCGATGTAATTGCTTTCCATCGTACTTCTCAGGTCAACATCTTTTATCTTGTCATATGTATTGGGTTCCATATTCTTTTCCTTTATACATCAAGGTTTGTTACATATTTTGCATTTTCTTCGATGAATATACGTCTCGGCTCAACCTGATCACCCATAAGTGTGGTAAATGTCAGATCCAGTTCCGATTTTGCATCTTCATCCATGTTTACTCTGAGCAGAGTCCTTGTCTCGGGATCCATAGTAGTTTCGGAAAGTTCCTGATCCTCCATCTCACCAAGACCCTTGAATCGCTGGACATCCGCATTCTTTCCCACTTCTTCAAGCAGCCTGTCTCTTTCCTCGTCACTGTATGCATAAAACAGTTTTCCGTTCTTCCTAACGTAATAAAGAGGAGGCTGAGCAAGAAATACATGTCCTTCCTTGATAAGATCCGGCATGAATCTGTATATAAATGTGAGCATAAGTGTCGCTATATGTGCTCCGTCGACATCGGCATCGCTCATGATGATGATTTTGTTATAGCGAAGCTTTGAAATATCAAATTCATCATGGATTCCCGTTCCGAAAGCGGTTATCATGCCCTGTATCTCTTCATTTGCATATATCTTATCTATCCGGGCTTTTTCAACATTAAGGATTTTTCCTCTTATCGGCATAACGGCCTGGTACTTCACATCTCTGCAGTTCTTGGCCGGTCCCAGAGCAGAATCTCCCTCGACGATAAAAATCTCGCATTTTGAAGGATCTCTTTCCGTACAGTCCTGAAGCTTTCCGGGCAGTTTGCTTGTTTCCAGCGCCGACTTGCGTCTGGTAAGATCCCTTGCATGACGGGCCGCATTTCTCGCCCTCTGGGACTGAACCGATTTTTCACATATAATCTTCGCAACCTTCGGATTCTGCTCAAGATAATATGTCAGCTGTTCCGACATGATCGCATTTACCGCTGTCTGTGCTTCGGAATTTCCGAGTTTCTGTTTTGTCTGTCCTTCAAACTGAGGCTCTTCCACCTTTACGCTTATAATTGCCGTGATTCCCTCACGGATATCTTCTCCCGAAAGTCCCTCTTCTGTTTCCTTCAGAAACTTATTCTTTCTCGCATAATCATTGATGGTTTTGGTAAGTGCATTTTTAAAACCTGTTAAATGCATGCCACCTTCCGGAGTATTGATATTATTGACAAATGAATATATTCCTTCGTTATATCCGTCATTATGCTGGAAAGCCACTTCAACAATAACCTTGTTTTTTTCTCCCTCGCAATATATCACATCATCATAAAGAGGCGTTGTTCCGCGATTCAGATATTCGACAAACTCCTTGATTCCACCTTCGTAACAGAACTTTTCGCTTCTCTCCGGCTGTTCTCTTTTATCAACAAGCTCTATGCTCAGTCCTTTGGTAAGAAATGCGGTTTCGCGAATTCTTGTCCTCAGGGTACCGTAATCATAAACCGTTTCGTCAAAAATTTCCTTATCCGGAAGAAAATGTACCTCCGTACCGTGAAGATCTTTTTCACAGGTTCCTACAACATGCAGATCCTCTACCGTTTTTCCTCTTTCAAACTTCATCTGATAGATATTGCCTTCTTTAAAAACTCTTACTACCAGCCATTCTGAAAGAGCATTTACGACCGAAGCACCTACTCCGTGCAATCCTCCTGATACTTTATATCCTCCGCCGCCGAATTTTCCACCGGCATGAAGAACCGTAAAAACTACTTCGACTGCCGGTTTTCCGGCTTTTTTCTGAATATCAACAGGAATTCCGCGGCCGTTATCATTTACCGTAATGGAATTATCGGGATTTATAGAAACTTTAATTTCAGTACAGAAGCCTGCAAGAGCTTCATCTACTGAGTTATCAACTATTTCATATACCAGATGATGAAGTCCTCTTAAAGAAGTCGTTCCTATATACATTCCGGGACGTCTTCTGACTGCCTCAAGTCCTTCAAGTATCTGTATTTGTTCAGCATTATATTCGCCCATTACATTGCCTCCACTAAAGTTACATTTGCATTTTTTACATACATCGTTTTTGCTATATTAAAATTATTGCTGATGAAATCTTTCACTCCTGTACATGTAATTATGGTCTGTATATTATCAATTACATTTAACAGTTTATTCTGCCTGCCGGTATCAAGTTCACTTAATACATCATCAAGAAGCAGGACCGGGTAATCATCTATTTTATTTTTTACAAGTTCTATTTCAGCAAGCTTCAATGATAAAGCCGCAGTACGCTGCTGTCCCTGAGAACCGTATTTTCTTAAATCAATATCATTAAGAATAAAAGCTATATCATCTCTGTGAGGACCGCTAAGTGTCGTCTTTGCCTTTAATTCCTCTTTTCTTAAATCTCTGATTTCACACTTTTCATAAACCAGTTTAAGGCTTTCTTTTCCGTCGGAAATATTTGAATGTATTCTGTTTATAATAGGATTGATCTCTTCTATAAATTTTTCGCGGTAAAAAAATACTTCTTTTCCGTATTTTTTCAACTGTTCATCATATACATCAAGTATTTCATTAATTTCACTGTTGTAATAAGATTCCTTTAATACACGGTTTTTCTGTATAATTACCTTGTTATAGTTGATAAGTGAACTTACATACAGACTGTTAAGTTGACAAAGTTCCATATCAACAAATTTTCTTCTTTCCGCAGGACCTTCTTTTATGATATTAAGATCTTCCGGTGAAAAACATACAACATTTATTTTGCCGAAAAGTTCACTTGCCTTTTTTATTACTACTCCGTTTACTGCTATACCTTTAGAATGATTTTTTTTAAGATGCATATCAATCACATAAGGTAAATTATTTTTTATATATTTTACCCTTATATGAGATTCATCCTTTTCAAAATTTATAAGCTCTTTATCTTTTGATCCTCGGTGTGATTTTGTAGTTGCACAAACATATATTGATTCAAGAATATTTGTCTTTCCCTGGGCATTATCTCCATAAAGAAGATTTGTTTTTTCATCAAAAGATAATTTAAGGTCCTTATAATTTCTGTAATTATTAAGTTCTAGAGATTCAATAAACAATTTTTATTCAATAAAGTTAACCGGTAAAATCAGGTAAATATATCTTTCTTCATCATCCCTTATAAAACAAGGTGATTTTGCATTTGTAAAATAAAGATCAACTTCTTCATCATCTATAGCACGAAGTGCATCTATTAAGAATTTTGGATTAAATGCAATTTTTAAATTCTTTCCTTCTTTATGACACAATATATCTCCGTCCATAGTACCGAATGATGATTTTATACTTATATTAAGATTGGACTCATTTATATTGAGAATGATAGGTTTATGATCGTTTTCTCTTATAAAAATCATAGAACGGTCAATATAGCTTATTAATTCATTTTTATTTATCGTAATTTTTGTCTCACTGTCTTTTGAGAGCATATGATCAATCTTAAAATATTCACCGTCAATTATTCCGCATATAACCTTTGTCTGATCAAACTCAAATAAAAGATGATTTTTACTGAAGAATATTATTATCTCTTTTTCATTATCTCCTGAAACAATCTTACTTATTTCATTTAAGCTTCTTACCGGAACAATTGCTTTTTCTTCCCCGTAATATTCCTTCATATTTATATTTCTGATAGAAATTCTGTGTCCGTCAAGAGTAGTAAATCTTACTTTATCAGACTTTACTTCAATATACTCTCCACCCATCATTCTGTTATTATCATTAACAGCTGCTGAAAAGATAGTCTGTCTTACTACTTCTTTTAATGTGAACTGTGAAATACTTATATAATTATTTTTTTCTATATATGGAAGATAAGGGAATTCTTCTCCATCTCTTCCCTGAATTCTGAATAATGAGTTATCAGCTTTTATAACTGTTAAAAATGATGAATCACTTTCAATCTCAATTAAACTTTCGTTAGAATCTGCTTTTCTTATAATTTCTGTTATAAGCTTCGCATCTAATGCTACTTTTCCTTTTTCTTTAATTTCACCTTCAACCACTGTTTCAATCCCTAAATCCATATCATTTGCAACAAGTTTGATTTCCGATGAAGCATCAAATAATATACATTCAAGAATAGGATTAGTTGTTCTTGCAGGAATTGCTCTTGAAACTATATTGATAGCATTCATTATTTTTTCTTTTTTAAATATGAGTTTCATAAAGGGCTCCTTTCAAAAAGCATAAATAAATAATATATATTTAGAATTATTAGTATTAGGGCATGTTTATTTGTTGAAAAACATTAAAAACCTTGATAAATAAAGAAAAAAAATACTTTTAAATGTTGATAAAATATTATTTAAATGTTTTCAATGTGTAGAAAGTTTCTTTTCAAGTATTGATAAATCATGTTTTAATTCTTCATTTTCTTCGATTTCAGCGGTTATTTTTTTAATTCCGTATATAATTGTAGAATGATCTTTTCCTCCGAGTATATTTCCTATATAATCCAGTGAATAATTTGTTAATTTTTTCATCAGATACATTGCAATCTGACGTGGATAAACAAGTTCTTTTGTTTTTTTGGAAGATACTATATCTAGTTTATTTGTTGAAAAGTGATCACTTACTACATCGAGAATATATTCAGGAGTTATTGTTTTCTTTAAATTAGGTGAAAGTGTATCTTTGAGAACTTCTTTTGCAAACTCTACATCTATTTTTTTATTTTCGAGCTTTGCCATCATTCTTATTTTATTTAATGCACCTTCAAGCTCCCGGATGTTTGTATCTATAACTTCTGCTATATATTTTATTACTTCGTTATCAAGACTTATTCCGTCGGTTTCTTCTTTTTTTCTTAATATAGCAAGTCTTGTTTCATAATCCGGTGATTGTATATCAGCCTGAAGACCCCATGAAAATCTTGATTTTATTCTTTCTTCCAGGTTTTCAAAATCTTTAGGAGGCCTGTCGGAAGAAATAACGATCTGTTTTTTGTTCTGATACATATCGTTAAAAGTATTGAAAAACTCTTCCTGAGTACTTTCCTTGCCGATTATAAATTGAATATCATCTATAAGAAGTACGTCATTATATCTGTATTTTTCTCTGAATTGCTGTGTATTCATTTTACGTATGGCATCAACTATTTCATTTGTGAAATTTTCACTTGTAACATAAAGGACCTTTTTTGAAGGATCTTTTTCAAGTATAAAATGAGCGATAGCCTGCATAAGATGAGTTTTTCCCAGACCTACACCTCCGTATATAAAAAGAGGATTATAATCTATTTCACCCGGAGATTCAGCAACGGCCAGCGAAGCAGCATGTGCAAAATTATTACTGTTTCCTACCACAAAAGAATCAAATGTATATTTAGGATTAAGATTAGCCATCAGTAATGAGTAATTATCTACCTTTGATTTACCGTTATTTATTATTGAAGATTTTTTTTCTTTATTTTCTTTTAATTCGGAATTATTAAGAATATTAATATGACAATCAACTCCGGATATTTCAGAAACTGCAACTTTTAAAATCTGAGAATATTTTTTCTCGACATATTTCTTAAAAGAGTTTTCATCCTGAGGAATCAAAACATCCAAAACAAGATTTTTTTCAGAATCATGGTGAGTATTTAAAGGAACCAGAGGTAAAATCCAGGTTTCAAAAGAAACATCCGAGATCTCAAATTCATCTTTGATGTAGTTTTGTATAGCCGTCCAATTCTGTTTTATCTTATCTATCATGATAATTACTCCCTCAAAAACAAGTGCCAGAAATATTTTTGCTGACAATAATACATCTTTATTGTATCAAAAAAATGACTTTTTATCAACGAAACAAGGGTTTGTACTATATATTGTTGTGGATAAGTAAAAAACATATAGTGGATATTTTGTTGATAATTTGTATAGGAATTGTTTGCCCCGTGTTAATTATTTTATCCACAAATTATAAACAATAAGTGGATAAGTGGACATCCAAAAAGTTGCTTGACTAAATGCGGGTATTTCATTATAATGGTAAAGCTTATTTAAGAATGGCGGATTATTCCGTTCGATATAAAGGGAGGAAAAACATCATGAAAATGACATTTCAGCCAAAGAACAGACAGAGAAGTAAAGTTCATGGCTTCAGAGCAAGAATGAGCACACCGGGCGGAAGAAAAGTATTAGCAGCTAGACGTGCTAAAGGCAGAGCTAAATTATCAGCATAAATTATTGCCGGGGAATATAATACCCCGGTCTTTTTAGCATGAACAGATTCCCTTCTATCAGAAAAAATGAAGACTTTAAGAAAGTATACAGGTCGGGGAAATCATGTGCCAACGACTCTCTTATTATGTATGTCTTAAAAAGAGACGATATTGACGGATCAGGCAGAATCGGGATTTCCGTTTCTAAAAAAGTAGGTAATTCCGTAGTAAGGCACCGTGTAGCAAGAGTAGTCAGAGAATGCTATAGACTTCATCGTGACGAGGTGAAGTCCGGTTATGACATCGTGGTCATAGCAAGGCAGCCCGCTGCTGCGTACGGATATAAAGAAATGTCCTGCGCATATATGAATCTGTGCAGCCGGATGGGCATTATAATATGAAGATAATTTTCGTTGCATTAATAAGATTTTATCAGAAATACATGTCTCCTTTTATTTTAAGAGCTCCCTGTATCTATACACCCTCATGTTCTCAGTACACACTTGAGGCAATAGAAAAGTATGGAGCTTTAAAGGGAGGATGGATGGGATTTAAGCGTATTCTGCGATGCAATCCTTTTCATGAGGGGGGATATGATCCTGTTCCCTGATTTCTGATTATTAATATTTGGAGGACAAGAGATTGTTAACTACTATTCTTTTGACCCAGTCTACAGTACCTGTCATCGGATGGGTAGCTTGGATTTTGGGAAAAATCATGGCCGTTCTTTTCACTTTCTGCGATTCACTCTTCGGAAGTGCAAATATCGGTGTCTGTATCATCCTTTTCACAGTAATTGTAAACCTTCTTATGCTCCCTCTTACGATCAAGCAGCAGAAATCATCGAAGCTGATGACCGTAATGCAGCCGGAGATTCAGGCAATTCAGAAAAAATACAAAGGAAAAAATGATCAGCAGAGTGCTGCAAGAATGCAGGCAGAGACTCAGGCTGTTTACGAGAAGTACGGAACCAGCATGACCGGCGGATGCGTACAGCTTCTTATTCAGATGCCTATCCTTTTTGCTTTGTATCAGGTTATATATCATATTCCCGGATATGTTCCGCAGGTTAAGGAACTTCTTACTCCTCTTGCAACAGCCCTTCAGAAGATATCCAATTTCATTTCGTATGCAGGATTTACAGATCTGGCAACTGCTGCCAAGATGGCAAAGAACCTGGATTACGGGAATATTGACAATGTAATCGATCTTCTGTATAAACTTACACCGGCTCAGTGGGAGACTCTTCAGGGAATATTCCCGTCGCTGAGTGAGCTTATAGGTAATACAGCCAAAACACTTGAAAGTCTTAACAGTTTTCTGGGTATCAACCTTGCGACAGCACCGTGGCAGGGATTGAAACCGAACTGGGCATGGCTTATCCCTGTTCTCGCAGGTCTTACTCAGTGGGCAAGCACAAAATTCATGACGCAGAATCCTGCGACACCTGACGATGACAGCAACCCCGCAGCTTCTTCGATGAAGACAATGAATGTCATGATGCCTATTATGTCGGTATTCTTCTGCTTCACTCTTCCCGCAGGAATCGGTGTTTACTGGATTGCGAGTGCAGTAGTGCGTACTATTATTCAGATATTCATCAATATGAAATACAAAAATATTGATGTTGATAAACTTGTTGCCGAGAATCTTGAAAAAACAAATAAGAAACGCGCGAAAAAAGGTCTTCCGCCAAAGACTATCGATAAGAAAGCCATAGCAGAGGCTGAAAGGGAAGAACGTATCCGCGAGTATCAGGAGGCTCAGGAAGCAGCAAAGAAAGAAAAATCAGACAAACAGGTTATTGATTCTACCAAGTATTATAACTTCCAGGCAAAAGAAGGTTCTCTCGCTGCAAAGGCCAATATGGTTGCAATGTATGATCAGAGAGAATATGAAAAACGTCACGGAAAGAAATCAAAAAAAACATCGGCCCCTGAATCAGCCGACGCAGATAACAAGGAGAAAGAATAATGCAAAGTATTACAGTTACGGCAAAGACGTATGATGATGCTGTTGCAGAG
>JAUNOA010000076.1 GCA_030531245.1 Lachnospiraceae bacterium | reverse complement strand
TAAATTATTATAATTGGAAATAATACGCTCCTATGCAAAATAAAAGGACTGAGTACTGTAAAATACAGAATTCAGTCCTTTTTTGACGGTGTTTTTATACTATTTATTAATATCAACGGGGATACCATCCGACCATATACGTTCAATATCGTAATAAAGGCGCATATCTTCATTGAAAATGTGAATAATGAAATCGCGATAATCCATAAGAATCCAGCCCGATGAATTGGCTCCTTCAATCTGTCGGGGTTCAATTCCTTCTTTGGACAGCTTTTCTTCTACTTCGTCAGCCATAGCTTTTATCTGATTAAGATTTTTTCCGCTGGCGATAACGAAATAATCAGCCATTACTGAAATTTTTGATATGTCTATAACTTTTATCTGTTCACCTTTTTTTTCTTCCAGTGCATCAATTGCTGTTTTCAATGCGTCTTCAGTCCTTGTCATGTATTCCGTTCTCCTTTAACCATTCATAACATTCAACAGTGTTTTTATCCATAGGTAATTTCATCATAAGTATATATGGAATTGTTTCTTTGGATATCTTATATACAGAATAGGTCAGATCTTCAAATGCAAGTCTGCGGATATCAGGCAGTATTGTAATCATTTTTCTCGCAGGTTCTATAAAATCAGCTACGAATATTATCTTATCCAGCAATGCCATATTGGCTTTTCCGGTAGTGTGCCATCTTACTGCAGATAATATTTCCTGATCTTTTATACCGTATTTTTCTTCTGCAACTATAGGTGCACATACGGCATGAAGTGTTTTTTCGGAAACGTAGTCATCTCCTGCCATTTTGCGCAGTTCTTCTGTAGTATACTCCTTGGCGCAATCATGAAGAAGTCCTGCAACTTCAGCCTTATAAATATCTGCACCGTATCGCATAGCCAGACAGGCTGCGGTATATGCCACGCCCAAAGTATGCTCATATCTATGCTTTGAGAGATTTTTTTTCAGTTGTTTTCTTAAGCTGTGTATAGTTTCTCTTTCCATATAAAATCTGCCACTTTCTCCGGAACCATATCATTTATAGCCAGACCGTTTAGAAGACGTTCTCTGATTTCGGTCGATGAGATATCCACATAATCTGAATCCAGCAAATGTATTGTTACACCATATTTTGATTTTAGATAGTCGATCTGTTCTTCGACAGGACGATTATCAAAGCTTTCTTTCCTTATTCCGACCACAAGTTCGGCCAGAGACATTACTCTTGCAGGTTCGTACCATTTCTCTATATTATCAAGAGAATCTTCTCCGATAATGAAAAAAAACCTGTCGTGCGGATACTGATCCCTAAGATTTTCGAGAGTCTGAGCTGTGTATGAAGGAACCGGCAGATGAGTTTCATAATCAGATGCAATTATCCGATCCAATCCTTCTGCTGCAAGTTTTGTCATTTCAAATCTTTTTTCGAAGTTGCTGAGAGCAATATCCTGCTTATGCGGAGGATCAGGCGATACCAGCATTATTACACAGTCAAGTGACAGCTGCTCAAGTGCATTTTCGGCAAGTGCCAGATGCCCGTTATGAACCGGATCGAATGTCCCGCCTAAAAGTCCTATTTTTTTCATTTGAGTTTTATCTTCCTGTTTTCAGGCTTTCTGGCCTGACGATACAATACTATCTTTCTTCCTATCGTCTGAACCAGTTCGGAATCTGTTCGTTCTGCAATTGCATTGCCAATATCGCGAACATCATCATCACAGTTTTTAAGTACGTTTATTTTAATAAGTTCACGGGCCTCCAGTGCCTCTTCAACTGCTGCTATGAACTCGTATGTCAGAGATTCTTTTCCGATATTCAGAATAGAATCCATAGTCATTGCCATTCCTTTAAGTTGTGCTCTTTGCTTACTTGTCATTTCATTTACCTGTAATAATCGAATTCGTGTCCGTACATCTTTACTGTGTCACCATCTTTGATGCCAAGTTCTGTCAGCCTGTCCAGTATACCTGTTTCTTTAAGAAACTTCTGGAAAAAGTCAAATCCCTTCTCGGAATCCAGATTGGTGTAACCAAGCATCTTCTCTATACGCGGGCCTTCAACAACAAATATTTCGCCCTTCTTTTCCACTGTATAAGGAAGATCCGCATCATCTCTGTAATCGACGTCGTATTCTTTTTCAAAAACCTGTACTTCTTTAGGCATATCTTTAAGGATATCCCATAATCCGTGTATAAGCTCGTCCAATCCTTCATGTGTAAATGCCGAAACAGGATATACAGGTATATCCGGAAAAGCTTTTTTGATATCTTCTATAGGGTTTCCCGATGAGTAATCTATGGAATCCGTCTTATTGGCTGCGATAAGCATCGGCTTATCAAGCAGTTCTTTGTCATATCTTCTGAGTTCATCCATCATTACATGGATATCTTCCACAGGATCCCGGCCTTCCACTGATGCGGCATCAACTACATGCAGGAGAATCTTTGTTCTTTCAATATGACGCAGAAAATCATGACCAAGTCCTACACCTTCTGCTGCACCTTCTATCAGTCCGGGCATGTCAGCCATAATAAAACTGTTTCCGTCTCCCAGATTAATCACACCGAGATTAGGTTCAAGTGTAGTGAAATGATAATCTGCGATCTTGGGACGTGCATTACTTACAGCAGAAATCAGTGTGGATTTTCCTACACTCGGATAACCCACAAGTCCGACATCTGCTATGATTTTCAGTTCAAGCTGAACATAAAGCTCTTTTCCTGACTGACCGGGTTTTGCATATTTGGGGACCTGCATGGTGGAAGTCGCATAATGCATATTTCCGATTCCGCCTTTTCCGCCTCTTAGGATTATCTCGCGGCGGTTATCACCGCTCATATCGGCAATTACTTTACCGGATTCGAATTCTTTGATAACGGTACCCTGTGGAACTCTGATGATCAGGTCTTCGGCATCCGCACCGTGACAACGTCTCTTACCGCCCGGTTCACCGTCTCCGGCCACATATTTTCTCTTATGATGGAAATTTATGAGTGTATTCATCCCATCTTCTACCTGAAATATGATATCTCCGCCTTTTCCGCCGTCACCACCGTCAGGACCGCCGGCTGCAACAAACTTTTCACGTCTGAAACTGACGTGACCGTCACCGCCGCTACCGGATTTTATATAAATTTTTGCTCTGTCTGCAAACATATTATCCCTATTGATATATAAAACTTTTTATTTGTTTAATGTGTGTAAGATGTAAAAAGGCCTCATACCAATGTATGAAGCCTTTGTCCAGTCGAAAATCACTTCTCCGGGTATACAGATACCTGCTTACGATACTTATCCATTCTTTCGAACTTTACATATCCATCAGCTGTTGCAAATAATGTATCATCACCACCACGGCCTACGTTAGTACCTGGATGAATGTGTGTACCACGCTGCTTGTAGAGAATGTTACCTGCTAATACAAACTGACCATCAGCTCTCTTAGCACCCAAACGCTTGGCCTCGGAATCACGACCGTTCTTTGTAGAACCGACACCCTTTTTATGAGCCATGTCATTACCTCCTTAATTTACTTGTTGCTGCTGTTTAAATTAACCGTTGATCTTTTCGATCTTAACCTGTGTGAAGAGCTGTCTGTGACCGTTCTTCTTGTGGTAACCAGTTTTGTTCTTGTACTTGTAAACAATGACCTTTTTGTCCTTGCCTTCACGTACTACAGAAGCTGTTACAGTAGCACCTGCCACTGTCGGTGTTCCGATATTCAGTGTTCCGTTGTTAACCGCAAGAACCTGATCGAAAGTAACAGTTTCACCTTCAGCGACTCCAAGCTTCTCTACCTTAATGATATCGCCTTCAGATACCTTGTACTGCTTTCC
>JAUNOA010000036.1 GCA_030531245.1 Lachnospiraceae bacterium | reverse complement strand
GAATTAGTTACGTATTCAACGTAGTTACTCATAAATGCACCTCCTTGCAATCAGTTTTCTCTAATTACAAGGGCCGCTCTCGCTTCCTTGAAACCTTTGATAGCGAGAGCGGCCGCACATTTTAATCTCTATGTCAATACATTTTTCATAAATTTATGAAAAATAAAAAGACCTCCATATCATTTTGATATGAAAGTCTTTTTATCGTCATCTTAACTTAATGACATTGGGTGAAGGACCGCTTTTTGTAATTATGCCGGATGGAGTGAACGACTGTGAATTGTATTCAGAATTTGCAGCCCTTATGGCGGATGAATTTACCGTAGTCAGCTTTGATCCCCGCGGCGGCAGCCGGTCCATGCCGACTGTGCATCAGAAAATCACTCCCGAGATTCTCGCAGACGATATCGCATCCATCATTCGCCATATGAATATGGGAAAAGCGACAATATTCGGATGCAGTTCAGGCGGTCAGGGGGTTCTTATGACCGGAGTGAAATATCCGGAACTAATAAAAAATGTTATTGTTCACGAGGCGGCTCTTCAGATGGATGTACAGATCCCGGGAGTGGGATTTGATTTTATTCAGACATTCGGAAAAGTCTATGGGCCGCATCTTTCCGGACGAAATATCAACCCGTTTTTTGCAAGCTTATTTGTAAGCGTATTCCCGGAAGATAGATTTGATAAAGAAACAAACGATAGGATTGAAGCAAACCTGGCATATTGGAATCAGTATTATCTCGGAACCGTCGACGTTCACAGTTATACGTCCGAAGAACTCGCAAAAATTTCTGCGTGCGATTTTTCGGTAGGTTCATGGACTCCGGCATGGCATCCGTATGCCAATATCGAAACAGCCAAACGGGGCGGATTTTCCTATACATGGATGCCTTCTGCACATTACCCGGTTTTGACCTGCCCGGAAATATATGCGGATTTCTGTAAAAAAACCATCCATAAATATGAAGGATAATATATTTAGCCCTTTCCATATTCTTCCGTATAATACTATACAGCGGCACATAAGGAGGAAATCATTATGTCAAAATCAAAAGAAGAATTAGAAGAATTAAAGAAGGAAGTTGAAGATTTCGACAAGAAAGTACAGAAACTTACCGAAGAGGAACTGGCACAGGTCACCGGAGGCGGTATTGCGAATGAACCATTCCCGGGCTCAATGCTTAGTCCAGATCCCAAGTATTGATGTTCGATAAATTTTTAGGACCGCCCATCGAAATTGTGCGACAGCCCCTCGATTCTTCTTATAAATCAATCTCTTTCGGACCCTGCAGTGTGAGTACGGTCATCTTTCTGAATCCGCAGTCATATGCAAGCCTGATACTTTCGTAATAGTTATAACAGATATGTTCTGCGCGATGTGCATCCGAGCTGACAAGAATGCGTCCTTTGCGCTGGCAGATTTCTTTCAGAAACGGTATCTGAGGATACGGCTCTTTTCTGTGCCCCCGTGACATGGCACCGGAGTTAATCTCAAACGGAATATCTGCGTGCAGAAGCTCATCCAGAGCCGCGATAGCCGGCTCGAGATATTCATCGCAGTCTGTTCTGAAGAAACGGTCATCCTGATTGAACTTGGTAATCAGATCGAAATGGGCTATGAATGAATAGTTCATTTTCGGATTGATTTTTGACTGCGTATCATAATATGCTCTGACCATTTCATACCAGCTTCCGCCGAAAACTTTTTCTACAGTATCAATAATATAACCTGAATCTCCGGAATCTATCCCTACCCATTCACCGTTATAAAATGTACTGTGGCAGGACCTGATAAGATAATCTGTACGGGCCAGCTGAGCAGGGGTGATGTAGTCCAGAGCTTCACTGTCTTCAACTTCAAGGCCGGTGAGGATCTCCATCCTGCCGCGGTATTTTTCTTTGGCCAGTTCAAGTTCATCCAGATATGCATCGAGTTCTGCGCCTTTGAAGCCCCAGTCCGGATTGTCACAGAACAGGTGCTCAGAGATTCCGAAACCTTTGAGCCCCCTGTCACAGGCGGTTTTTATCATAGTCTCCATGGAATCCCTGCCGTCGGTATAGTCGGTATGTGAATGAAATTCGTATAATGGAATCATTTTATTGACCCAGCGCTTTCTTATTTAATCTTTCGCCTACTGCACCGCCCGGATGGATGAGTCCGAACTGTTCAGCCTGATAACCTGTCTCTTCAATGAGGGCAGCCTGAAGAGTATGGAAGATGACACCGAGTGCGGTAGTGCTTGTAGTACCCTGTGCATTCCATTTATCCGTCTCGCGGTTTACATGCTGCTTAAGGACAACATCCGCAGCAAGTGCGAGAGGAGACTCCATATTTTCTGTAATAGTGATGATACTCACATTTTTCTTTTTGCAGATATCAACGATGGGCAGAAGCTCGCCTGTCTTGCCTCCGCGCGATAGAAATACCATGACATCTCCTTCCTGAAGAAATCCTGTTGCTCCGTGGACTGCTTCAGCAGGAGAGATGAACCGTGACGGCTGCTCAATGCAGCATAGAAGATGAGAAAAATGCTGACCCATAATTCCGGAATGTCCGCAGCCGCAGGTACCGATACGCGGAGCATTTTTTAAAAGTTCAACTGCTTTTGAGAACGCCTCAGCATCGAAATAATCCTTCATCTCGGCTATGCACTGCGCCTCGATGTCATATGCATTTAATGCTGCACTTATAGCTTCTTTAGATATCATGATAACGACCTCCGTTTTATGATTATTATATGTCTCCAGCTCATTTAGGTAAGAAGGTTCTCCATAAAAATGACACTTGAAACTGTAATCACATTATAATACAGAATGCACTTTTCGGCAAAGCAGGATATAATAATTACAGCTTTAATCTATGGAGGCGGGTATGGATAAGCAGGAAGCAAAAAAGATAATCATCGAATACGGAAAAATGATGGCGGCCAGCGGTATGGTGACGCTTTATGAGGGTAATCTGTCAATCAGATGTGATGACGGTTTTGTGATTACGCCCTCAACTACAAATAAGCTCACGCTTACGGAGGATCAAATCATCGAACTGGATAAAGACGGTAATTTCATGAATCCTCAGTGCGGAAAGAAAGTATCATCGGAATACAGGCTTCATCTGGAAGCATATCGGGTCAGACCGGATGTGGATGCGTGCATTCATTTCCACAGTACTTTTGCAACGGCTTATGCAGTGGCAGGCAAAGCCATCGAGCCTAAAGGTGATTCGACGGCTATCATTCTCTATGGTGAGATTCCGCTATGCAGATACGGTCGTCCGCGTACCGATGCGATAGCCGCGGATCTTAAAAAACATCTGCCGGATCACGATGCGGTGCTTCTGGAGGGACATGGTGCACTGGTAGTGGCAAAAGATATGGAAGCTGCATTTGCAAGCGCACAGATAGTGGAAAAGACAGCACAGATCGAGTGGATAGCACAGACTCTCGGAGGAGAAAGTGTATTGCCGGAAAGTGAGATAGAAGTTCTGCGACATTTGGGATAATGGATTCATTTCTTAATGATTTCGCATAAATAAGCTCAGAAAAGTTGGTTGAGTGAAAAAGTAAATTCCACTTGTAAAAGTAAATTCCATCCTGACGACTAAATTCCAGTACAAAAAGCTTTGACAGGTGAAAAGAAAGCGTTTATAGTGGAATTTACCCTGATTCAGTCGTTTTACGCTGATTCAGAGTATGCGGTCGCGGGCATCTGGTTGATTTTTCTGCAAGACTAAATTCCACATGCCTATAGTAGGGACTATATGAAAACTTATATCCGCAGCTATTATTTTTCGTTTGAAGGTCGTGTTGAGGCGGCCTTCATTCATTTTTTAAGGATCAAATCTTTCCTTTCAGAAGTTCAGGCGTGAGCGTCACTTCATCCGGCGCAATGGCTTTCAATCCGAAGCAATCAAGAAGCTCTTTCGGGAGCATCATCTGCGCGAGTGCCAGCGGCGTGTATCCTCCGAAGCTCTCTCTGGGAGAGCTGTTGATGTGGCTCATCATCAGCGTCACATCCTTCTGCGTGAGATTGTCGAAGGAAGTTCCCTTCGGGCAGATCTTACGGATGTATTCGTGATTCTTCTCACAGTGAGGTTTCTGCCATGAGCACATCGGATCGCAGTAATAGATGCTCGTGCGGATGATGTTCTCCTCGCCGCATTCCAGCTTGTCGGGATGCTTGAACTCTCCTCCGCGATCGGTGAGGATCAGAGAGAACGACTGTGCGAAGATGAATGAGGAGACCTTCTTTTCTATCTTGTCGAAGACTGCTTCCACATATTTCGATTCCTTCGAGGTAAGAAGGTATGCCATCATGAGATTGCAGCAGGTGAAGTGGAAGGTGAGGAGGACCTTGCGGCTTCCTTCACACCCGATGACAGTGTCCATCTCCACGACGCTCGTATCCGGATAATGCGCCATGAACGATACATAGTCCTTATATGTTCTGTTCTCAAAGATTCCGGCGTCATCGATCTCGGCATCATGCACCTGACGGATCTTGTACTTGACTTTCTTAGGAAGATCAAGGTTATTTACGGTCAAGGCACCGTTATCGATGTAGTTATAAATAGTCTTTTCCGACAGGGGGATCTCCGGATGGTTGTTGAGTATCACATACGGGGACTGCCCATTAAGGACGAGCGGGCTGACGATGGAATCCAGCGCTGAAAGATCTTCCTCTGAGATATTGATTCCGGTACGGGATTCCACGAGCACAGCGCGATATTCCTTGTCTGCCTGGACTGCTTTATAGAAAGCCTTGTCCTTGCGGCAACCTATGCGCTTGGGGCAGCCATTGCAGACATAGGGCGCCTTGTCGAGCTTCTCACAGTGAAAGGATACCGGAACGAAGTCAGAACATCTGGTATTGCATAAGCCACATTTCTTGCAGAGCTTCCCAAGACATCGAGCGTGAGCTCCGCAAAGATAAGTCTTGTTGCAGGTCTTCCTGTTCGCGCATTTATTAGGATGATCATTAAAGGAATTGTGATGCTGCTTAATAAGATGCTTCTTTATTTCCTTAGCTATCGTAGAAGGATCCTTGTGAAGCTCGGAAGCGATGGCAGTCAAAGGTCGTCCTTCGGAAAGACCGGTTTCGATAGTCACTCTGTTATCTAAAGTCAGATGTTTTTGATTTGCTATATTCAGTTTTTTCATGCTGCCTCATTTCCGCCACGGACATAAGGTAGATATGATGATACTTGATAAAAGGATAAAGGGAAAGCGGTTTTTACCAACCGCCCTCCGCTGCGCGGACCCCGGCACCCCACCCATTGTCGCCGCCAGATATTGGCTGAAGTCGGATTCGGATTCCTGTAAGACTAAATTCCACCTCAACTGGAATTTACTTTTTCATTTAACCGCTCAGAAAAGTTTGCTTTTATACAATTGACCTCAAAATGCACAATAATATATAATATGATTAGTAGCCGACTTTTGGCACCCACATCATAATATTAATTGGACAAAAGCAGGATAATGATATCCTTTTGGTTGTTTCGGAGGAAAATATGAAACATACTATAGCATTAGCTCTGACCATAATAATGATAATCGGATCGCTGACAGCTTGTGCCGGCAATAAAGGACAGGTTGCGATATCATCCGGAAAAGGGATTGATATCGGTATTGTTCTTCCTACAAATGATGAGGATCGTTGGATCGCTGATGAAATAAAATTCCATAAGATAATAGAAGAAAAAGGTCTGAAGGCAGAAATAATGTATTCACAGTCTTCGCCGGAAATTGAAAAAGCCAATGTTGAAGCTTTGATTAAAAAAGGAATCCAGGTTCTTCTTCTCTGTCCGGTTGATGAAGCGTCAGCAGCATCGACAGTTCAGATGGCTAAAACAGCGGGAATACAGGTTATTTCATATGATCGTCTTATTACAGACACCGAGGGTGTTGACTATTATGTTGCATTCGAATCTATAAAGAACGGCGAAGCAAAGGGCGAATACATTTGCGACTGGGCAGCGAAATTCGGCGGAAAAGGCCTTAATCTTTATCTCTATTCAGGGGCTCTTTCTGATAACAACTCTTCCTTGTTTTTTACGGGTTGCTGGAATATTCTCCAGCCGAAGCTTGCTGACGGAACTTTTATCTGTCGTAATTCGGAAGTTGTCATGAAATACAAAAATTATCAGGAGCTTACACATGATCAGATTTATGAAATAATGCATTCAATTGATACAGAGTGGGATCCTAAGGTGGCCAAGGCACTTGCGGAGCTTGATCTTGCCAAGGCTTCAAAGGATGAGAAGGAGTATTCTTTTATTGTTGCACCTAATGACGATACTGCACGGGCAATTGCCGATGCTTTCATCGCAGATAAAGATGTAAAAGAGTACAGACTTTGCGGAGCTGACGGTGTTGAAAGTTCGGTACAGTATATTATAGATGGAAAGCAGGATATGACAGTATACTGTGATCCGGAGATGATTACAAAATCGGCAATGGATCTTGCAGTAAAGCTTCTCTCAGGTGAGAAAGTAAACTGTACAGAGGCAATTGACAACGGAAAGGTGGAAATACCTGTAGTGCGTTGCCCTATAAGCACCATAACACGTGATAACCTCGTTGAAGTATTACTTGATAGCGGAGTTTATGATAAGAGTCAGTTCAGGGATTATGAAGGAATCAGCGATGATGTAAAAGCTGATAACTATAATGGAAGATGATTATGGAGGAAAAAATTATGAAGAGAATTATTGCGTTAGTATTAGCAGCAATAATGGTGATCGGAACTCTTACAGCTTGTGCCAACAATAATGAAGCAGCAGCTGCAGCAGATTCGGCCCAGACAGCATCATCAGGACAGATTGATATCGGTATCGTCCTTCCAACAAAGGATGAGGACCGATGGATCGGTGATGAGGCAAAGTTCAAAAAGATTATTGAAGAAAACGGACTTAAGGCAGAAATCATGTATTCACAGGCTTCGGCAGCAATTGAGAAGACCAATGTAGAAGCACTGATTGCAAAGGGAATCAAAGTCCTTCTTCTCTGCCCGTTTGACGGAGCAGCAGCAACATCTACAGTACAGATGGCTCAGAAAGAGGGAGTTAAGGTTATTTCATATGACCGTCTTATTACAGACACAGAGGGCGTTGACTATTATGTAGCATTTGAATCTGTTAAGAACGGTGAGGCAATGGGTGAGTATCTCTGTGAAAGAGCAGCAAAGATGGGTGGAAAGGGTCTTAACCTTTATCTGTACTCAGGAGCTCTTACAGATAACAATTCATTCTCATTCTTCGAGGGTTACTGGAATGCACTTCAGCCGAAGCTTGCTGACGGAACATTTATCTGCCGCAACTCGGAAGTTGCTATGAAGTATAAAGACGTTCCGGTTCTTACACATGATCAGCTCTACGAAATCATGCAGTCAGTAGATACAGAGTGGGAGCCGAAGACAGCTAAGTCTCTTGCAGAGGCTGATCTTACAAAGGCTTCAAAGGAAGAGAAGGAATATTCATTCATCATCGCTCCTGATGACAACACAGGACGTGCAGTAGCAGATGCTTTCATCGCAGATGCAGATGTTAAAGAGTACAGACTTTGCGGCGCTGACGGCGTTGAGGGTTCAGTTCAGTATATTATCGATGGTAAGCAGGATATGACAGTTTACTGTGATCCTGAGATGATCACAAAGTCAGCTATGGATCTTGCTATGAAGCTCCTTGCAGGCGAGAAGGTTGACTGTGCAGAAACAATTGACAACGGAAAGATGGAAGTTCCTGTAGTTCGCTGTCCGGTTAGCTCAGTTACACGTGATAACATCGTTGAAGTATTCCTTGACAGCGGAGTATATGACAAGAGCCAGTTCAAGGATTACGAAGGAATCAGCGATGATGTAAAGCCGGAAAACTATAACGGCAGATAATGGGATTGTGAGAGTGCAAAGCACAAAACGATTTATAATTGATATTTGATTTAAAAAGCCGGAGTGACACTCGTTGCGGCGCGAGCTGCGGCGGGAGTCACTCCCGAATTTTTAGAGAGGTGATTATTTGAGCGAGTATATTCTTGAAATGAGGAATATCACCAAAGAGTTCCCGGGAGTAAAAGCACTGGACGATGTTAACTTCAAGGTCAAGACCGGAGAGATACATTGTCTGGTAGGAGAAAACGGAGCCGGAAAGTCCACACTCATGAAGGTCCTTTCCGGAGTACATAAATACGGAAGCTATTCTGGAGATATTATCTATAATGATGAAATATGTAAGTTCATGTCCACAAAGGATTCTGAGGCAAAGGGTATTGCCATCATCAGCCAGGAACTTGCACTTATCCCGGATTTAACGATATATGAGAACATTTTCTTCGGACATGAGATCATGAATCCGAACGGGAAGACTATTAACTGGAATCAGACGATAATCGAGGCTGACAAGCTGCTGAAGAAAGTCCGCCTTGATGCAAACTGTACTATCAAGGTAAAAGAGCTTGGTACAGGTAAGCAGCAGCTTGTTGAGATCGCCAAGGCACTTTCAAAGAATGCCAGGGTACTTATCCTTGATGAACCGACATCTTCACTGAATGAAGATGATTCAGCAAACCTGCTTCAGCTTTTAAGAGATCTGCAGAAGGAAGGCGTTACATCGGTTATGATCTCACACAGACTAAAGGAAGTCGTTGAAATCGCTGATACCATCACGGTCCTTCGAGACGGAGCAACAATCTGTTCAATGGATGCAACCGGGCAGAAGGTTCCGGAGTCCGAAATCATAAAGAACATGGTAGGGCGTGAGATCGCTGACATTTATCCTGAAAGAAAGGATGTAAATATCGGGGATGTCGCCCTTGAGATAAAAGACTGGTCGGTATTTGATCTGTCACTCGGAAGACAGATACTTGATAAAGTAAGTCTTAATGTAAGAAAAGGTGAAGTCGTTGGTATTGCCGGACTTATGGGTGCAGGACGTACCGAGCTGGCACTTTCGATTTTCGGAAATCCTACAGGATATAAGCTTCTTGAAGGTCAGGTGTATATCGAAGGAAAGCCTGTAAATTTCAGAAATCCTGCTGAGGCTATGAATGCCGGACTTGCATATGTTACGGAGGACCGTGCAAGAAACGGACTTATCCTGATTCAGGATGTAAGATTCAATACGACAATCAGTAAGCTTGATAAGATACTTGAAGGAATCGTTATCAATGAGAACGAGGAAATCGTTCAGGCCAACAAATATAAGGATGCCTTCAATATCAAGACACCTTCCATCGCACAGAAGGTCAATAATCTTTCGGGCGGTAACAAACAGAAGGTTTCGCTTGCAAAATGTATGTTTACGGATCCGAAGGTTCTTATCCTTGACGAACCTACAAGAGGTATAGATGTAGGTGCAAAGCATGAAATCTATTCAATCATGAATGAACTTGTAAAGCAGGGATATTCGGTAATTATGATTTCATCAGAGCTTCCTGAGATCCTCGGAATGAGCGATCGAATCTATGTAATGGCTGAAGGAACTATAACAGGTGAATTATCAAGATCAGAAGCCAGCGAAGAAAGAATCATGGCAATGGCTACTAAATCAGAGGAGGTAAGAAACTAATGACTGAGAAAAAAAAGGTCGGCCTTTTCGCTGAACTTGGCGGGCTTCTCAAGACACGTGTGAGAGACTATGCAATGTTCATTGCACTGGCCATTATATTTATATTATTCCAGGTTCTGACAGGAGGTATTTTCCTTTCTCCGAGAAACCTTACAAACCTGATTAACCAGACAGGATATATCGCAGTCATGGCATGTGCCATGACAGAAATCCTTATCATCTGCCAGATTGACCTCTCGGTTGGTTACTGCTCAGGTTTCCTTGGAGCTATCACAGCTATCCTTATGGTTAAGGCAGGACTTAACATGTGGATCACCATTCCGCTGATTCTGATTTTCGGTATCATTGCCGGACTTATTTCAGGAAGTATCATAAGCTTCGTAGGTGTTCCTGCATTTGTTACTACCCTTGCATTCGAGTTTATTTACAGAGGACTTCTTTCGCTGGTTACTTCAGAGACAGGTTCCATCCCGATCACAATCAAGGAATTCAATGATATTTCCAACGGATTCGTTCCTGATCTCGGACAGATCGGCGGACTATGGATTCTGCCGCTGTTGGTAGGACTCATTGCAGTCGTACTCGTAATCATTTCTGAAATCAAGACAAGAAAGAATCTTCAGAAGTATAACTTCGAAGTATCATCAACAGCAGTATTTGTTCTCAAATTAGTGTTTATTTCAGCAATCATTATCGCAGTTGCATTCGTTCTTGCAAGCTACTGCGGTATCTCATGGACTATAGTAATCGTAGGTGTTGTTGTATTTATTTACAACTTCATCATGAGCAAGACAAAGCTCGGGCGTCACATCTACGGTGTGGGCGGTAATGCGGAAGCAGCAGCACTTGCCGGTATCGATGTAAGAAAAATTACACTTTTCGTTTATGCATCAATGGGACTTATGACGGCCCTTGGCGGAATCCTGTTCGCTTCAAGACTTCAGTCAGCATCAACAACAGCAGGCGCGGGATTTGAGCTTGATGCTATAGCTTCCTGTTATATAGGCGGTACATCCACATCCGGCGGTATCGGTAAGGTTACAGGTTCTATCATCGGTGCACTTGTTATCATGTCACTGACAAACGGACTCAATCTGATGGGTGTCGGAATCGCTTATCAGTACGTTATCAAGGGTATTATCTTCATTATCGCTGTTGCATTTGATGTATTGAACAGAAAAAATAAATGACTATAAGGAGTATTTATGAAAACTAAAGTCGGTTATGTATGTTTCGGTGAGGTCAACACACCCATTGAGAAACTTAATGAAAAGCACGATACCACACTTGCGCTGCTGAAGGAAAAGTTTGCAGACTGGGATATCCTTGATGCAGGACTTGTAATCGATGATACAGAATATAAGTATGCTGATGCAGCAATTGAAAAGCTTAAAGCAGGTGAGTTTGAGTGCCTTCTTACAGTGGTCTGCGGATGGATTCCGACACATGCCGTAATCCGTGTAACAGACAACTGGCGTCATCTGCCTATACTCCTCTGGGGACTTTGCGGATGGAAAGAAAACGGAAGGATAGTGACCACAGCAGAACAGGCAGGAACCACGGCAATAAGGCCGGCTTACGAGGCACTCGGTTATAACTTCAAATATATCTACAACATCATAGGGAAAGAGCAGCCGCTTGATAAGGTTGATGCATTTGTACGTGCGGCACATGCCAGAGCAATGCTAAGAAAGACTCACGTAGGTTCTATGGGATACAGAGATATGTTCCTGTATGGCACATGTTTCGAGGCTCAGTCGATGCGCAGCCAGATCGGTCCGGAGGTTGAATGCTTCGAAATGCTTGAGATGGTCCGGAACATGGAGAAGCTCGAGCAGAAGGATATTGACGAGGGTGTTAAGTTCGTTAAGGAGAATTGGGTATTCAGGAAAGAATGTCCGGATGAGACTATCATTAACGGAGTTAAATATGCACTGGCAATTGCAAAGAAGATCAATGAGAGAGGGTATGAGGCAATATCACTTCTTGATGTTGACGGTATGAAGAAGCTTCTCGGTTTTCCGCCTGCAATGGTATTTATGCTTCTTGAGCATTACTGCAATGTACTTACAATTCCTGAGAATGATGTCATGGGTGCGGTTACTCAGCTTATGATGAAATATATCACAGGCCAGATAGTCCCGTATCTTGAGTATTATGAGTTCTTCGACAAGTCAGTTCTTGCAGGTGTTCCTGACTTTATTCCGAAAGCGGCAACAGACGGTGATGTAACAGTACTTCCCGCAGCATTCGGACTTTTGGCAACATCACTGCTGAATGTGTCAAAATGCAGGACAGGGTATGTAACGTGTGTAAGACTTATCTATATGAACGGAAAGTATAAACTCCATATGTATACCGGTCAGGCGCAGACTCCTCCTGCATGGAACGAGTACGGATGGGATGATCCGGCACCGCAGCTTCCTTCACTGGAGATATTCCCGGACAGCTGTACAGTAGAAGAGTTTGCACAGAAGGTCAGCTGCCAGCATGTCATCGTGGCATTCGGTGATTATTCGGAAGCAGTTAAGGACTTCTGCAAGATGATGGATATTGAACTGATCTGATGAATTAACAGATGAAATTAAAAAAGACTCATTGAAGCGGATATTCGCTTTTTAAAGACAGTATATCACGGATAATCTGAAAGTGAATATACGAAGTGAATCCATAGGAAATAATAATTAAGGAAACAGGGCACATCAATATGAGGGTGTGCCCTGTTAAATTGGCATTTATAATTTAGGACATTTAATGATTAAAATAAGACATCGCTGTTGTTCAGATGGCAAAACAATGGCATAATAATATACAGATAATTATTTGTTTCTGTTCGGAGTGAGGAACGGATTCTAAACATTTACAGGAGGAAAAATATGGATTTTAAGGTTGTACAGAAAGAAATTCAGGTTCAGTCAAGAGGCTGGATCCCGACATTCCATGACGTATCAAAAGAAGTTATGGCAATCGTTGAAGCATCAGGCGTTAAGAACGGAACATGCGCAGTTGTATCACATCATACGACATGTTCAGTAATGGTTCAGGAGACATCACATGATGTTGATGCATTCGGACTTGAGTTCCTGCAGCATGACCTTCTTGATATTATGAGAAAGCTTGTTCCGGATTTCAGAGAGGATCATCAGTATCGTCATCCGGGTCCTGTACATGCACAGTTCGGCCGTTACGTTGATGAGCCGGGTGATTTCACATCACTTAACACAGATGCACACCTTCGTTCAATCTTTTTTGGAAGAAGCGAGACTCTTACAATCAAGGACGGAAAGCTTGACGGTGGTGAATTCGCACACATTTACTTTATCGACTGGGATCAGGTTCGTAACAGACCGCGTCAGTGCAACGTAACAGTTATGGGTACAACTGAGGATGTTGAGTGCCGCAAGTTCAATAACGGCGAAATCGTCAACACACTTCCGCAGTACACAGATGAAGACAAGTCTTACAACGAGAGATATGATCTTCAGCTTAAGAACAGAAAATACGATAAATAATTTTGGAGGGGATAAAAATGCAGGATATTAAGATCGAGCCATGTACACCTTTTAATTTCAAACCGGCTGATTTTGCTCCGTTCAAGGACACAGAGGTTTGTGAGCGCGTACGTAAGATGAGCGGCGCAGAGCTTGAAAAGAGAGAGGACTGGTGGCATCCGGAGTTTACAGTAAAGGTTATGATGAACCCGCACCCGGTACTTATCGCAACACTTTTCTCAAGACTTAAAGAAGCATCAGAAGCAGGAAAGCCATTCTCAATGATTCTCGGAAATCCTGAGCCGGATACATATATTCCGCTGGCACAGCTTATCAACTACTTCAATGTAGACTGCTCAAAGGTTTCTATCTTTGCAGAAGATGAGTGGGCAGATCAGGACGGTAATGTAGCACCTGAGACATATGAAGGCGGATTCGTTCATTCAATGCTCAAGTACCTCGTATACCAGATCAAGCCGGAGCTTCGTATGCCTCTTGAGAACGTACACTATCCGACAACAAAGAATATTAACGATTATTCAAAGATCATAGAGGATTGCACAGACGGCGGAGCAAGCATCATCTCTACATCACCGGGCTGGACAGGACATACAGCATTCATCGATCCTATCTCACCATGGACAGATGCAAAGACTATCGACGAGTGGCTGGATATGCCGGCACAGCTTGTTGATCTTCATCCGCTTACAATCGCTCAGAACTCACTTCACGGATGTTTCGGACAGTCAGGTGATATCTA
Source organism: Lachnospiraceae bacterium (assembly GCA_030531245.1). Classification (GTDB taxonomy): domain Bacteria; phylum Bacillota; class Clostridia; order Lachnospirales; family Lachnospiraceae; genus Darwinimomas. Next base: position 4,461 of record JAUNOA010000036.1, on the reverse strand, counting down.
CAACGTAGCACCTAAGGCGGCAACCATCGGACCGCGTGATGTCAAGATGGCAAAAGAGCGTATCGAAGTTCATGCACTTCTTACAAACGGCACATTCTCATCATGGCAGAGAATGACATCAAGACTTGTATGTCACGGACCGGTAACACCTTATGTTCCGTCATCTATGCTTCAGACTATGAAGACACAGGTTTACATCTCTGATGAAATCGCAGCTCCATTCGAGTGCTGGGAGAAAGTAGGATACTAATGACAGATAATTGTACAATTAAAGCTCCGTTCTTCGAGATCGGACCGAAGTCTTATCTTTACGGAGATGACATTGTCGAGCTTGCCAAGGCAGCTGATGCAGCCAGTGAGAAGTATGATGTAGATATCATTTTTACAACTCCCGTTGTTTCTATTAAGGAAGTAAAGGCTGCAACAAAGAGAATCCATGTATTTGCACCGCATATGGATCCGCTCTATCCCGGCAGAGGTCTGACAGACATCCTCCCGGAGTCGCTTGTGGCAGCAGGAGCAGAAGGAGTTATGCTTAACCATTGTGAGAGACCGCTTTCACTGGGAGTTCTCAAAGAGACTATCAAAAGAGCCGATGAGGTCGGACTTGCAACTATCGTATGCGGTGACTCTCTGGCAGAGGCAAGTGCGCTTGCTGTGCTGAATCCGAACATCATCGTGGCAGAACCTTCAGAGCTTGTAGGTACGGGTGTAGCGGTCGGACCTGAGTATGTTCAGGCAGCTACTGATTCAGTCAAGAAGATCAATCCCGACATACTGGTTCTTACGGCAGCGGGAATTGCAAACGGCAATGATGTTTACAATACGATCAAAGCCGGTGCCGATGCTACAGGTACTTCATCCGGTGTCGCAAAACTTAAGACCCGCGAGGAGCGTGCGGCAATGGTCGATGAGATGATCGGCGCAGTCCGTAAAGCATGGGACGAAAGAAAGTAAATAAGCAGTTTTAAGGACGGATATCACAGGATATCCGTCCTTTTTATTGCAGCGATTAATGATAAATATTCTATATATCAGGACTTAATTATGATACAATAACAACAAATAAACAAAGCCGCTGCGGGGTTAACCCATGGTAAATATTGCTTTAATTATTAATGAGACATTGGAGATAGACTATGAAAACATATGAGATTAAATATGCAAAAGGAGACATTGACTGGAGTACAGTCCCGAAGCTTGATGTAGATGAGTATAACTGGGGTGAAGACTGCGGAATCAGGACTCAGTTTCAGATCGTATGGAACGAGGAGGGTTTATCGTGTCACGGAGTATCTGTAGAAAAAGACATTCTTGCCAGATATGATGATCAGAACTGTCCGGTATGGTGTGACAGCTGTATGGAATTTTTCTTCCATCCGGTTGAGAATGACAGCAGATATCTGAATTTTGAATGCAATCCGAACGGGGCAATTTACACAGGTATCGGGACAAATATGCCGGACAGAGTCCGACTGATAGAGCAGAATGAAAAACAGGATTTTTCGATTAAAACTGCAAGAACACAGGACGGATGGGAGATGTACCTGACCGTTCCGGTATCATTTATCAGTATGTTCTATCCGGGATATGAACTAAGGGAAGGCATGATTATCAAAGCCAATTGTATGAAATGCGGAGATGACACGGTTTACCAGCATTTTATTTCATGGAACAAATACCCGGAGGAGCCGATCACATTCCACAATTCAGCAGCTTTCGGTGAAATGATATTGGTAAAATAGATTGGATGATTCAAAAAAGGGGGGGATATTATTATGAAATTATTATTGTCAATGGCATTCCTGTTTTTTGTAGGAGCTATGATAGGCTGGTGCATAGAGTTCTTATTCAGAAATCTCATAAGTCACAAGGGACCTCGCGGTAAGTATTTTATCAATCCGGGATTCTGCAAGGGACCATGGCTTCCTATCTACGGTATCGGTCTGGCCGCAATGTGTATTATCGCATATTTCTGTACAGGCGGAAGTCTGACAGGAACATCCGAGGTACCCGCAATATGGGTTATCCTGATGATGAGCATCGCGATGAATGTTATCGAATTTATCGGAGGATATGTCCTGCTTAAGGTTTTCAATATGAGATTATGGGATTATCGGGATCGCTGGGGTAATATCATGGGTATAACCTGTCCGCTGTTTGCACTTATATGGACAGCAATTGCAGCAGTATATTATCTGTTTCTTCACAGAACAGCGATGAATTGGCTGTTATGGCTGTATGATCACAAGGCATACTTCTTTGTAGTCGGACTTTTCTGGGGATTCTTCATCATAGATTTCATCTCATCTATGAAGGTTGCATCTGCAATCAAGAAATACGGTGACAAGTATGATGTAATAATCAAGATAGAAGAACTCAAGCAGGCTATACAGAAAAAGAGGTTGGATCAGTCTGAAGAACTTAAATTCTTTAATGAAATTGCAGCGGGTGAAAAAGAAGCAATCGAGGCAGCTATTGCACAGCATACTCATACAACAGAAGATAAGGCTACTGCAATAAAGTCACACAGAACAAAAGCATACAGACAATCACAGAAGAATAAATAATAACAGCAGGATATTTTGGAGTTATCTATGAAAAGAATTATGTGTTACGGAGATTCAAACACCTGGGGATATAATCCCAATAAAGCCAATCCGATAACAGGTGCTTTGGAGAGATATCCCGAGCATGTCCGCTGGACAGGGGTCATGGCGGATATGCTCGGTGACGGATACCGCGTGCTGGAAGAAGGATACTGCGGGAGAACCACAGTGTTTGACGATCCGCTCGCATACGGAAGAAACGGTTTCAGACATCTGGAGGTTGCATTTAAGACTTGTGACCCGGTAGATTTAGTTATAATCATGCTCGGAACCAATGATGAGAAGGATATGTTCAGTACAGATCCTTACATCATATATAACGGTATGCTGAGACTGGTTTGCGAACTGAAGAATCTGATGGCTGATTCCAATTCTCCCGATGCAAAGATTATGATCGTTAATCCCGCAAGACTCACGCCGTGCAAAGACGGGAGTTTTACATACGGATTTTCGCAGAAATCAATTGATATGGCAGACGGATTAAAGAAATATTACAGACAGCTTGCCGATGAAATGAAATGCGAGTTCTTTGATGCCGATGCGATTGCATCGGTTGATCCGGCCGACGGTACGCATCTTACACCGGACGGCCATAAGGCACTCGGACAGGCAATGGCAGAAAAAGTCAGAAAGATACTGGAATAATAATGGCAGAATTATATGAACTGATCACTCCGTGTCATTTTGGGCTGGAATCGGTCATGAAAAGAGAAATAAACGATCTCGGATATGATGTTGTTAAAACAGAAGACGGGAAGGTGACTTTCGCAGGCGATGCGGAAGCTGTTGTTCGTGCCAATATCGGACTTCGTACTACAGAGAGAGTTCTGATCAAAGCAGGAGAATTCAGGGCCGAAACATATGATGAGCTGTTTGAGGCAACAAAGGCGATCCCATGGGAAAATTATATTCCAAAGGACGGAAGATTCTGGGTAACAAAAGCAAACTCAATCAAATCAAAGCTTTTTTCGCCCTCGGATATTCAGTCGATCATGAAGAAGGCTATGGTGGAAAGACTGAAGGCAGTCTACGGCATAAGCTGGTTTGATGAGGGAGGCAGCGCTTACCCGCTGAGAGTTTCTATCAACAAGGATATGGTTACCGTCGGTATAGACACATCAGGTGAATCGCTTCATAAACGCGGATACAGGACTATGACAGCGAAAGCTCCCATTAGCGAGACACTTGCAGCGGCGCTTATCATGCTGACACCATGGCATGCTGACAGGATACTGGTGGATCCGTTTTGCGGATCGGGAACATTTGCAATAGAGGCAGCTATGCTTGCGGCAAATATCGCACCGGGCATGAACAGGGAGTTCCTCGCACAGGACTGGGACAATCTGATAGATAAGAAAATCTGGTATGATGCGTTTGATGAAGCCAGAGATCTCGTAAATATGGATATTGATACGGATATTCAGGGATACGATATTGATGCCAATGTCATCAAGGCCGCAAGGATCAATGCGCAGCAGGCAGGTGTTGAAAATCTGATTCATCTTCAGACAAGGGATGTCGCACAGCTTTCACATCCGAAGAAATACGGATTCATTATCACCAATCCCCCTTACGGTGAGAGAATTTCGGATAAAGAGGAGTGCGAAAAACTGTATCAGATCCTCGGAGAAAGATATGCGCAGCTTGACACATGGTCGATGTATCTTATTACGGCATTTAAAGATGCTGAAAAATTCGTGGGAAGAAAAGCCGATAAAAACCGGAAGATATATAACGGTATGATGAAGACCTATTTCTATCAGTTTATGGGACCGAAACCACCCAGGAAAAATACGGAAATAATGGTTCAATCACAAATTTTATGTGATGGTTGATTACGGACATAGACTTT
>JAUNOA010000035.1 GCA_030531245.1 Lachnospiraceae bacterium | reverse complement strand
CCCCTCAAGATTGAGGGGCAGGGGAGTTGAAGTGTCGAAGACACTTTTTTATCTGTCCAGTTTGTTTTTAAATTCCACAGAAAAGGGATTGAACCGTAAAAATACACAACACTTATAAATATGTTCTAAGAATCATTTTTATGGGATAGCATACAACAGATCTACCTGATTTCGAGTTCCCAAAGCCAAATTTACTGTCCGGCATTTACCCGTTTTCAGTTCCTACTGTCACATATCTACCCGTTTTCGCTTCCCAAACTGTCCGCGATTTACCGGATTTCAGTTCCCAAATTTGATTGTATGGATGTTGTCTGGAGCGAAAAATTTATGCAAAACAGACGGTAGTACAATTATCTACCCATTTTTAGTTCCATTGACAAAACATACGGTAGAGCAATAATTTACCCGTTTGACAGGAACATGGTTATTATTTCATAAAATGATTGTTTTACGAAATAATAATCCCAAACACCCTGCTACATATGAAAGCTGTTGTAAATGCTATATTGACATAGAGTTCAATACTATATTATAATTACCCTACATCAATAAAAATATTTATTGTGTAGGGTAATTATGATTAATGATTCATATAAAAAGATAAATAATGAAATCCAAATGTATGAGGCAGAGAAAATGGCGCTGCCTAAAGGTTACATCAGGAAAAAGACCATAAGTGGGAAAGAATATACTTATCTCCAATACAGAGAAGGAGACAAGGTGAGATCTGTTTATATTGATAAGAAGACGGCAAAGGAAACTGAAAAGAAGATAGCCGAGCGAAAGAGAATTGAAAATAAAATACATGAACTACAACAGCGCAAGAAGGTACTTGAAAAGAAACTTGGTATACGAGAATACCTGCCCGAGAGAGAAGTGGATTATGAAAACTATTCGCTGTTCATGTCACAGTTGGCACATGACCATAAGAGACTTGGGACAGAAGGTTTTATCGAAAAATATGACACCAGCAAATACAGGGGCATAAATAAGAGATATTTAAAGGGCTACCGGGATTATATATTAGGGAACAAGACTGAAAACAATCGTAAAAGCAATAAGCTGGTTTTGGATCCTTATACCTATCTTATGTATTTTAAATACGGGAATAAGGATGTCCTGGATGAGGAACTAATAAAGGCAATCCCTGAATTCCTGAACCAGGGTCTGCTGATAACCAATGTACAGGAGGCGGTACATGAATAATTCTGAAGAATACTTGAATGAGGAAAACATAGATAAGTACTGCGAGGCCTTGTCTGAAGAATTGCTCAAAGCCAATCTAGGGGAACATAAGGTGCTGATAGTGGGCGGAGCAGCAATGGCTCTGAAGTTCAGAGACGGAAGATCAACAATCGACATTGATATTTGCATTAAAGAGCAGAATCATCTATACGACTGCTGCTTAAAAGTGGCAAACAGGTTTGACCTTCCGGAAGATTGGATAAATGCAGATGTAATGCATTCGGACTCATTTTCCTATGCTTTGTTCGACAATGCCGTACTGTATAAGAAGTATAACGACCTGCTGGAGGTATATGTAGCAAATGACATCGATCTGTATTGCATGAAGCTGGTGTCATTTCGGCCAAAAGATGTTCAGGATATGCAGGTGTTATCTGAAAAGCTGAATGCTGATGGTGTATCAAAGAAAGACGTGGAGGAAAACTTTATTAGATTGTACGGAGATGCGTACCTGATGAAAAACGAAGTAAATAAAATGAGATTATTCGGCATGCAGTTTTCGAAATAAAGGAAAGGAATGTTTTGCGTTAAATTACAGTTTTACGCAAAAGTATGCTATAATATAACCCGGATGGCAAACGAAATCCTGCTGCAGATGCAGGTTCATATGTTTCCGGGTCATTATTTTTTCTCTGAGAGGTTTTTCTATGGCGAACACGAAAATCAATTATGCGGATAAGATCGAAAAAATCCTGGTGGAACTGCCGGATTTCGTTTCCGACTTTATATATAACTTCGGACGCGCTCAGAACTATGCAACCAAGTACCAGTACGTGCGCGACATAAAAGATTTTCTTCAGTTCATGGTCAATTATATGCCGGAGCACTCCGAAAAATCGCTCAGGGAAATCACATTATCCGATATGGATGCCGTGCAGCCGATTTCCATAAACAGATACATGACATTGCTCACTGGTGATGAAGGAAACGGATGCAAGCTGACGACCGTGAAGCGTCGCAGGGCTTCCTTATCGAGCATGTACGGATTCTTTCTTGTCAACAATGCGGTAAAGACGAATCCGGTGCTGGCAACAAAGCCCGTGAAAATTCCCGAAAAGAATGTTATTTATTTAACAAATGAAGAACAGAAGCTCCTTCTTGAGACCATTCGTACCGGGGATAAATTATCAGATTCGACCGCAAAGGTCCACAACCTTTATGCGGACCGTGATTCAGCAATGTTCCTTCTCATGCTGGATACGGGACTTAGAGTCTCAGAGATGATCGAGACAAATATAATAGATTATGATTTTAAGAAATGCAGCGTCGTTGTCCGGAGAAAAGGCGGCGATGTTCAGAACGTGTACTATTCCGATGAATGTGCGGAATACCTTGACCACTACTTCTCTTCTCAGCGCTTAAGATATGGTCTTCCGGACAAGGATATACCCGCATTTTCAACAACCACAGGAAAAAGACTTGGGGTTCGTGCCGTAGAGACACTGGTCAAGAAGTATGTTGAGGCTTGCATACCGGAAAAGACCAGACTCATCTCCCCTCACAAGCTCAGGTCAAGCTTTGCCATGAGCTTCTATGAGGCGAGCGGGAATGATATTCTGCTTCTGCAGAAAAAGCTTAATCATAAGAGCATACAGACCACGAATATATATGCCAAGGCGTCCGATCAGGCCCTTAAAGAATCCAGAGGTTTGTTGCAAGGAAGGCGATAAGGATTTATGTTGAGATTCACATACGGAACAGTATTCTTCCAACTGAGCCCTTTGAAATATTCTCTCTTTAGCGGATTAGCTGAAATAATTATCTCATTGCGTTTAATTCGCTTCTGATTTCATCAACATATTTTTGTATATATTCATGGCGAAACTCAGTCATTCTTTTTCCCTGCACTGTATTCATCGTATCTTTTAACAGCAGCAGTTTATCATCAAAATGCTGTATCGATTCCGCTATAGAACGCCCGTGTGCGCCTCCATAGGTAAAGGCTCTTGCAATGCCTATGGCTCCGATTGCATCCAGTCTGTCAGCATCCTGAACGATCTTACCTTCTATTGTGTCTGGCACCATACCTCTGTTTTTGCTGAAAGAAACACCGTTGATAATTTTACAGATCTGTTCTACTGATTTGTGTTCTACCTGCTGTTCCGTCAAAAAAGAGCGTGCATTATAGTTGTTTTCTGTAGCAAATAATTTATAATCATCGACATCATGAAGAAGTGCTGCCAAATAAACAATAAAACGATCACACTGAGGCTCTGTATCCGCAATTAAAACAGCATTCTTATATACCCTTAATGAATGTTCTGCATGTCTCGATATTTCTTTGCAATATCAGATACGTATATTTAACATTAATTGATGTTGCCTTGAATCGCCCTTCTACTTTTTTCCACTCATCGCTTATGCTCTTCTTCATGGAATTGGTGTACATAGATAATTGCTTATGTGAAACAAGGATAAGATAATTATCGTACGAAGAGTGATCGCAGTACTCGGCTAAATCTTGGATTGTTTTTACCTTTAATTCCTCGCCATAATCTTCGACGTAGCGCCCAAATTCGTCAAAAATAAGGACAATTCCTCTAGCTTTGATAGTTAAAAAACATTCAGGTGAATTCAAATAGGTGGCCGATGAACTGCACTCCGGGTTAGCTGCCCGTTGCAATTCACCGCCACCTGCGTAGCTTTCACCATGCCGCTTTCCGCATGGATTATCTATAAATTAATTATATATTACCTTACTTCTGTATTTTTTCAGGGAGCTTTGCTTGTCTCATCTGGACTAATAATTGACATCATCTCTGCAGGAGTTACAATAAATTCCCGGCTTGGATAATGCTTCAAATTTCCGGTAATCAGGTAGGCATCATCGCTTTTTTCCATAACAACCTCAAAGAAAACCAGATCATCCATATCCGGAAGAATTTCTCCGGTCGGACTCGGATTGACTTCAAGTCCAAATTGTCGGATCATTTTCAACACCTTTTGTACTTTTTCTTCGCTGAATGAGAACCTTGCTCGATGCAAAACTTCGTCGTATTCATCCAGAATTTCTTGATTGAACAAAGGAATCACTTGACCACTTGAAATAGCATCTACTACTTTTACGGTTGCGGAATCGGCATGCTTTGACAAAAGTGAAGATATAAGCACATTTGTGTCATAAACAGCGTAAAACTTCATTTTTTCGCTTTCCTTTCCGCCCTTGCCGCACTGATTTCAGCGTTTATTTCTTCCAAGGTCATCTCCGGAAGATTTGCAGCTTCTTCGCGCAGTCCATCAAGAGCCGCCTTCGCTTCTGCCCTTGTTATTCTGCTTTCGGGAAGAACTGCAGGAAATGGGAGCCCCCGTACCATTTTTGTGCGCTCCATAAACATACGAAAGGCTGTGTTCAAATCCATTCCCATTGCTTCATAAATTGCCACACACTCATCTCGTAAAGTCTTGTCTGAACGAAATTGATTTAATACCTGATTTCCCATCGAAAAAGTCTCCAATCATATACAAAGCAAATACATTATTAATTGTTTCGTATGAACAGTGTACTCCATCCCCTTGCGATAATCAAGCATTTCCGTAAAGATCTTTTTATATATATTTTGAGGCATTGGTTCACACTCGGATTGTCAGGCATCTATGGTGGACACCGATATAGTCATTTCCTCAAGTACTTCTGTAACTATCTTGGCCGTATCAAGTGATGTAAAGCATGTTACTCCGTTTTCCGTTGCGCAACGGCGTATAAGTGCGCCGTCCTCATAGTGATTCACAGATGTGGTTCCACGTGTATTGATTACATAGCATACGAATCCAGATTTTATAAAATCCAGGATTTCGGTACTTCCTTCTGATATCTTGCCCAGTTTATGAGTCCTGATTCCATTCTCTTTAAGGAAACCGGCTGTACCGGTAGTAGCCGCAATATTCATTCCCATATTGTAGAACGATCTTATAAGCTGAAGGCCTTCCTCCTTGTCCTCATCCGCAAGAGTAACAACTACAGTACCGTAATTCTGAAGCTTCATTCCTGATGCCTGAAGAGCCTTGTACAATGCCCTTGACAATGAATTATCATATCCTATAGCTTCTCCTGTTGATTTCATCTCGGGTGACAGATACGCATCGAGACCTTTTATCTTGCTTGAAGAGAATACCGGCACTTTTACATAATGACGTTTTTTCTCGTCCGGATATATTCCGAATATTCCCTGCTCTTTAAGACTCTTACCCAGAATTACCTCTGTTGCAATGTCTGCAAGTGAATATCCTGTTGCTTTTGAAAGAAATGGTACCGTGCGCGATGATCTGGGATTAACCTCTATGATATATACATCGTCTTTATCATCCACGATAAACTGTATATTAAAGAGACCCTTTATTCCAATGCCAAGTCCGAGTTTTCTGGCATACTGAAGTATGGTTCCTTTAACTTTATCTGAAATAGAGTATGGAGGATATACACTGATGGAATCTCCCGAATGAACTCCGGTCCTTTCAACCAGTTCCATGATTCCCGGTACAAATACGTCCACGCCGTCACAGATAGCATCAACCTCTACTTCTTTTCCCTGAATATAATGATCTACAAGTACAGGTTTATCAGCATCAACTTCTACCGCAGTTTTAAGATAATGACGAAGCATATCGTCATTGGCAACGATTTCCATTGCTCTTCCGCCCAGTACAAAGCTTGGTCTGACGAGAACCGGGTATCCTACTCTGTTTGCAGCCTTTATCCCGTCTTCGATATTTGTAACTGCATCACCCTGAGGCTGCGGAATCTGAAGTCTCTCAAGTATCTTTTCAAAACTTTTTCTGTTTTCTGCGCTCTCAATTGCGCTGCAGTCCGTTCCGATAATTGTAACGTTTCTGTCATAAAGCGGCTGTGCAAGATTGATTGCAGTCTGTCCGCCCAGAGATGCAATAACCCCGACAGGCTTTTCGTAATCTATAATCGCCATTACATCCTCAACAGTCAGAGGCTCAAAGTAAAGCTTGTCAGATGTGGTATAGTCTGTTGAAACCGTCTCCGGATTATTATTAATGATGATAGCTTCATAACCCGCTCTGCGTATAGTCTGAACCGCATGGACTGTTGAATAATCAAATTCAACGCCTTGTCCGATACGGATGGGGCCGGCACCAAGAACTACTATTTTTTTCTTCTCAGTAATCCGTGACTGATTTGCTCCGGTATATGAAGAATACAGATAAGCTATATATTCTCCGGTATGAAGCGTATCAACCATACGGAACACAGGAATGATGCCTTTCTCCTTTCTGAAGTTATAAACATCCACCTCCGGTATGTTCCAGAGCTGTGCGATATACTTATCTGAAAATCCCATAATCTTAGCCTTCTTAAGCACGATTACATTACCGGGATTATCTTCAACAATCTTTTCCATATTGATGATTTTCCTGAACGATTCCAGGAAAAGTTCTGTAATCATCGTAAGTTCGTGAAGATGTTCTACTGTTGCTCCTCTCCTTAACAGCTCTGCAACAGCAAAGATATTGTCATCATGGAAATCTGTTAAATATTCCTCCAGCTGTTCCATGGTCCACTTATCAAATTTCCTGAGTCTGAAATGACATACACCGATTTCCAATGATCTTACAGACTTAAGAAAACACTCTTCCAGGTTTTCACCTATACCCATAACTTCACCGGTAGCTTTCATCTGGGTACCCAGTATGTTGGAAACGGTACTGAATTTATCAAATGGAAATCTTGGGAATTTTGCAACTATATAATCCAGACGCGGCTCAATATCGGCCGTTCCTCCTGCAACTGCAATCTCCTCAAGGTTCATTCCAACAGCAATCTTTGCCGTTACTCTGGCAATAGGATATCCGCTTGCCTTTGAAGCCAGTGCCGAAGACCTTGAAACACGCGGGTTAACTTCAATCAGATAGTATTTACTTGAATTCGGATCCAATGCGTACTGTACATTGCAGCCACCTGATATCTTTAATTCTCTGATGATTTTTATTGCACTGTCATTGAGCATCTGTCTGTCACTGTCTGAAAGTGAAAGAATCGGTGCTACAACAATGGAGTCTCCTGTATGAACACCTACCGGGTCAACATTTTCCATCCCGCAGATAGTAATTGCATGATCTTCTCCGTCACGCATTACCTCAAATTCAATTTCCTTATAACCCTTAACACTTTTTTCGATAAGAACCTGGTGTACCGGTGACAGCGCAAAAGCATTCGGTCCCAGTTCCATAAGTTCTTTTTCATCATTGGCAAAACCGCCTCCGGTTCCTCCGAGCGTGAATGCAGGGCGAAGCACAACCGGATAACCTATCCTTTCAGCCGCTGCCTTTGCTTCCTCGATACTGTATGTTATCTCTGACGGAATAACCGGCTCGCCGATAGACTGGCACATTTCCTTAAACAGCTCCCGGTCCTCCGCCTTTTCAATGCTTTCACTGCTGGTACCAAGCAGTTCAACCTCGCACTCCTTAAGAACTCCTTTTTTTTCGAGCTGCATTGCAAGGTTGAGACCTGTCTGTCCTCCTATTCCGGGAACGATTGCATCAGGACGCTCATAACGTATGATTTTCGCAATATACTCAAGAGTCAGAGGCTCCATATATACCTTATCAGCAATGGAAGTGTCTGTCATAATCGTGGCAGGGTTGGAATTTACGAGAATAACCTCATAGCCCTCCTCCTTTAAAGCCAGACAGGCCTGAGTTCCTGCATAATCAAACTCCGCCGCCTGACCGATAACTATCGGTCCTGAACCAATGATAAGTATCTTCTTTAAATCTGTTCTCTTCATGAATAAGTCTCCCGTTATTTATACTGCCTGGGTGCTTCACTCTCACAGTAAATACATCTGTATATCTTCTTTTCTCTGTCTGCCAGCTTGAACTCATGGACAATTTCCTGTTCGCATGATGTAATGCATCTGGGGTTTCTGCATTTTATGTAAGCTTTGATTCTTTCAGGAAGCACAAGTTTCTCCCTCTTATCAAGTTTCCCGTTGCAGATATAATTAACTGTTATTCCCGGATCTATATATCCAAGGATTGTAAAATCTATATCGATAATCTGACCTATTTTTATGATGTCTTTTTTACCCATCTTTTTACTTCCGGCATTTTTTATCATTGCCACTGTACAGTCAAGATCTCCCAGGCCCAGGATTTCGTACAGCTGAGTTGCTTTTCCCGCTGTAATATGGTCAAGCACTATTCCGTCTTTTATTTGTCCTATTATCATATTTTCACCTCCAAAAGCTTAAGTATCAGCGCCATACGCATATACTTCCCATTCAGCACCTGCTTGAAATAGCATGCTCTCGGATCTTCATCCACTGCAACCGAAATCTCATTGACTCTCGGAAGCGGATGTAATACAGCCATTTTTTCTTTTGCCTTCTTCATTTTTTCAGGTGTCAGTACATAGCTGTCTTTCAGTCTTAAATAATCCGCCTCATTAAAAAATCGCTCTTTCTGAACTCTTGTCATATAGAGTATATCAAGCTTCGATATTGAATCTTCAAGTCCTGTGGTAATCTCGTACGGAATATTATTCTTCTCTATTACATCGGAAATCATATAATCAGGCACTTTAAGTTCCTCCGGAGATATCAGCACGAATCTGATACCTGAGTATCGTGACATCGCTGAAATCAGTGAATGCACAGTACGTCCGAACTTAAGATCCCCGCAGAAACCGATGGTCAGATTATTCAGTCTTCCCATCTCCCGATAAATAGTAAGCAGGTCTGCCAGTGTCTGCGTCGGATGATTGTGTCCTCCGTCTCCAGCATTTATCACGGGAACTCCTGCCGTTCTCGTTGCAACCAAAGGAGCGCCCTCTTTAGGATGACGCATAGCAATAATATCCGCATAGCATCCGACCACCCTGACTGTATCTGCTACGCTTTCTCCTTTTGCTGCAGAACTTGTTCCGGCGTCGGAAAATCCCAGTACGCTGCCTCCCAGTTCAAGCATCGCTGCTTCAAAACTGAGTCTTGTCCTTGTTGAAGGTTCAAAGAACAGTGTGGCCAGTTTCTTTCTTTTGCAGCACTCTGCATATTTATCAGGTTTTTCAACAATATCCAGTGCTGTGTGAATCAGCTCATCAAGTTCCTCTACTGACAGCTGCATTATATCTATAAGATTCCTCATTTGCTCACCCTCTTTATCCAGCTCTCATCAGACGGATTGTTCCTGAATGCGATTAGTCTTTCTATGTCAGTTTCCTTTATATATCCGTTCTCAGCTGCAGTTGCCGCAACAGTATCAAAATCGGTAAGTGAAATATTCTTTACTTCAGCCTCTGCAAGTCTGTCGATACCCTTTTTCATTCCGTATGTAAATATACTTGCAATTCCAAGTACGTCCGCGCCTGCTTCTCTCAGCACATTTACCACTTCTATGCAGCTGCCCGCAGTTGAGATCAGATCTTCAACCACAACAACCTTCTGGCCGGCCTCAAGCTTACCTTCAATCTGATTCTGCCTGCCATGGTCTTTGGCTCCGCTTCTGACATAACCCATAGGAAGTCCCAGAAGATGTGCAGTAATCGCCGCATGTGCAATACCTGCTGTTGATGTTCCCATCAGCACTTCAACATCAGGATAGTTTTCTTTTATCAGTTCAGCAAGTCCGTTTTCCACGTCATTTCTGACCTTGGTTGCCGTAAGCGTAAGTCTGTTGTCGCAGTATATCGGACTCTTGATTCCGCTCGCCCATGTAAAAGGCTCGTCCGGTCTGAAAAATACAGCTCCTATAGATAATAAATCTTTGGCAATCAGTTTCTTCATCTTTTCCCTCCCATTTATTCCGCAAATTCTTTTATGCATCTTCTGTATGCATATACAGGATCATCCGCTGCTGTTATAGGTCTTCCAACCACAATGAAATCCGAACCTATTTCCTTTGCTCTTGCCGGTGTTGTCACTCTCTGCTGGTCTCCGACAGCTCCGTCTGCAAATCTTATTCCCGGTGTTACAGTCAGAAAACCGTTTCCGCATGCCTCATGAACTTTACCTGCTTCAAGCGGTGAACATACGACTCCGTCAAGTCCTGCATTTTTCGCATTTAAAGCATAATGCATTACTACATCGGCTAGAGGTCTGTTAATAAGCAGATCCTCTTCCATTCTTGTCTGATCGATCGAAGTAAGCATTGTAACTGCAATAAGAAGCGGTCTTGTACCGTCATCTCTTGTAAGGCCTTCTATTGCGGCCTTCATCATATCTGTTCCTCCGCCTGCATGAAGATTGCAGATATCAACATCAAGGTTTGAAAGTACCTTCATTGATTTACGGACTGTGTTCGGAATATCATGGAGCTTAAGGTCAAGAAATATTTTATGTCCGCGCTTTTTGATTTCTCTTACTATCTCAGGGCCCTCTGAATAGAAAAGCTCCATTCCTATCTTCACAAAAGGCTTTTCATCCGTAAACTTATCAAGAAACTCATAAGTATCCTTTGCGCTTGCGAAATCACATGCAATAATCACATCCCTGTTCTTTTCCATTACAATGCTCCTCCTATTATGTCTTTTATTTCAGCTATATGATACCTGTCCATTACATCAGGCAGTTCTTCAATTATATTTCTGCAGATATATGGCTCTGTCAGATTGGCTGCTCCGATCTCCACAGCAGTTGCTCCTGCCATCATCATTTCAATCACATCCTCAGCGCTTGTTATTCCTCCCATTCCAACAACAGGAATATCTACCGCCCGGGCCACCTGGTAAACCATTCTCACCGCTAAAGGAAAAATCGCCGGTCCTGACAATCCTCCGGTTACGTTTGCCAGCAGTGGCTTTCTCTTTCCAATATCTATCCTCATCGCTAGAACCGTATTTATAAGGCTTATTCCGTCTGCACCGGATGCTTCGCACGCTTTTGCAATTTCCGTAATATCCGTAACATTCGGTGTGAGTTTCATTATTACAGGTTTTGTTGTTACTCTTTTTACCGCAGCTGTCACCTCGGCTGCCGCTCTGGCATCTGTCCCAAAACTCATTCCGCCACCGTGTACATTCGGGCAGCTGATATTCACCTCAAGCCATCCGACCTGATCCTCGCTGTCCAACATACTGCACACTTCCACATACTCATCTACTGAAAATCCGCTGACATTAGCCATAACCGGCTTATGAAAGCATTCTTTCAGCTTTGGGAGCTCTCTGCTGATCACTTTTTCCACTCCGGGATTCTGCAGTCCCACCGCATTAAGCATTCCTGATGCTGCCTCTGCGATTCTTGGTGTCTCATTTCCAAACCTAGCCTCTCTTGTGGTCCCTTTGAACGAAAACGTACCAAGCATGTTTATATCGTAATATTCATTAAACTCATATCCGTATCCGAATGTTCCGGAGGCAGGAATCACCGGATTGTCAAGCTCTGTTCCGCAAAGGTTTACACTCAGTCTTCCCATATGATTTCCTCCCTGTTCATTACCGGCCCTTCTTTGCATATACGCTTATATCCGGTAATCGTCTTGCATGTGCATCCCATGCATGCTCCAAATCCACACCCCATTCTCCTCTCGAAACTGAGTTGTCCGTCTGTCGTTCCTGTTTTATACACTGACCTAAGCATCGGCTCCGGGCCGCAGGCATAATAAAATGAATATCCCATATCAGCCAGCGCATCTGTTACAAATCCTTTTCGCCCATAGCTTCCGTCCACTGTCGTTACGATTGTCTCGGTGCCGAGCTGATTGAACTCTTCTTCAAAGAATACTTCTGATTCCGTATTAAATCCCAGGATAACTGTCACTTCTTTTCCAAGTTTAATAAGCTCCTTTGTAAGAAAGAACATTGGCGGGACTCCTGCCCCTCCTCCAAGAAGGACCGGTCTTTCTCCTGCTTTGCTTAAATCATATCCATTACCAAGTCCGGTCAGAATATCAAGCTCATCGCCTTCCTGCATCAGGCTCATTGCCAATGTTCCCTTGCCGACTGTTTTGTATATAATTGCAATCGTTTTTTCATCCTTATCACACACGGAAATCGGTCTTCTCAGATACAAGCCATCAATTCTGATGTTCACAAACTGTCCCGGAGCAGTAACAGTCGAAGTATCTCCTTCAAGTCTCATAAAAAAGACCTTTTCAGCAAGATTTCTGTTCTCCAGTATCTTAAAAGTGCTTTGATTCATTTCTGTTCTCCTTTAAATCAGGATCTGCATATGCAATATTCCCGTTGCATACTGTCAGCATGCATTTTCCGTTTACCTTCCATCCTTTGAAAGGTGTGCTTTTCCCTTTTGACAAAAAATCTTTCGGATCAATTTCATACTCTTTGTTCAAATCATATACCGTAAAATCATTTCCGGTATCGATTCCGAATCTGATACACGGAGCATCATGCATCAGCTCAATAAGTCTTTCCAGGGTTATAATTCCTGTCTTTACCAGGTAGGTGTACATCAAAGGAAATGCCGTCTCTATCCCGACCACTCCCATAGCACTGTCTTTCAGCCCGCGCGACTTTTCTTCTTCCGAATGCGGTGCATGGTCCGTGATAATCATATCTATCGTTCCATCCTTAATTCCCTCAATGAGAGCATCTCTGTCGAATTTATCACGAAGCGGGGGATTCATCTTGAATCTCGCATCCTCCTCAAGGAAACTGTCATCCATCAGCAGGTAATGCGGTCCGGTCTCGCAGGTAATATCCACACCATCTGTTTTTGCCTGTCTGATAAGTTCTACACTTTTCCTTGTTGAAACGTGGCATACGTGATATGCACACCCGGTCTCCTTCGCAAGCCTTATATCCCTTTCAATCTGTTTCCACTCGGATTCCGAAGAAATCCCCTTATGTCCGTGGATTTCCGCATAGGTACCGGCATGGATATATCCTCCGTTCAGAAGACTGTTGTCTTCACAGTGGGCAGCTATTATTTTCCCTAAGGACTTTGCCTTTAACATAGCTGTTTTCATCATTTCTTCTGACTGCACCCCTCTTCCGTCATCAGAGAAGGCAATCACATCAGAACTGATCTGCTCCATATCGGAAAGCTCATTTCCCGCTTCATTTTTAGTGATTGTTCCGTACGGATATACATTTATAGCCGCATCCTTTTCTATAATGTCACGTTGAACCTTGAGATGTTCTATACTGTCCGGACATGGGTTCAGGTTCGGCATTGAACAAACTGCTGTATATCCTCCGTGAGCAGCTGCTCTGGTACCATCGTAAACAGTTTCTTTATAAGAAAAACCCGGTTCACGTAAATGTACATGTACATCCACAAAACCGGGGAAAATAAAATATCTGTCTTTAACCGAATCATATGATACATCGGAAGGCTTGAAATAAGAAAACGCATCCTGTGCCATCCCTTTTACAGCCTCTTTAACAGATATGTTTCTTTTGCAAAGCTTAATTGCCATTCTGAACCTCCGAATAAAAGACAGATAAAAAAAGTCTTGTCGCACGACAAGACTAACACTCAACGGGCAGAAAACTCCCGTTTCTATCATATGTGTGATCTTGTCGGCATCTCTGTACCGAACTTAAAAATCATTTTTTATCTTGGAAAATAATAAACTATCTTCTATGCTTTTGCAATAGAAAGTTTCACAAAATCAGAACTGGGCAAGGACGATTGCCGCAAACATAAGTGCACATCCTCCTATTTCTCTCAGCGACAGGGTCTGTCCAAGCAGCAGCCAGCCTCCGATAGCTCCAAATACACTTTCAAGGCACAGAATCAGCGAAGCTGCCGTTGGTTCAACATCCTTTTGATAAACAACCTGAAGCGTGTATGCAACTCCGCAGGACAGAATTCCCGCATAAAGGATTGCATATCTTCCCTCGTATATCATCTCCCATGTAGGATGTTCCGTAAATGCCATAGCAATCAGGCACAGTACTCCTGCAAAGAAAAACTGGATACATGAAATCACTACCCCATCAGCTTTCGGAGAAAAATAATCTATTACCAGAATATGTATCGAAAAGCATGCTGCACAGATGAGAAGGTATATATCACCTGCACCGATTGTAAATGAATCCGTCATACAGAGAAGATAAAGTCCAGCCAGCGGGAGTGCTACCCCTATCCACACCCTTATACTGACTTTTTTCCCGATGAACACTCCCATTATCGGTACTATTACCACATAAAGTGCCGTAATAAAGCTTGCCTTTCCTACAGTAGAAAGGACTATTCCCCATTGCTGAAATGTTGATGCTACGAAAAGACATGCTCCGCAGCAAAGTCCTCCGATAACTGCATCCCTGGTCAGTACTTGCTTAAGATGACCTTTGTTAATAATAAGAATGACAGGTATGAGAACCAGACCGCCAATGATATTCCGGATTCCGTTAAATGCGAACGGTCCGGTACTGTTGATTCCGACGCTTTGCGCCACAAATGCAAATCCCCAGATTATTGCCGTAAGCAGCAGCATGATGCTGCCCTTTATGTTCTTATTCATACCTGTCTTCATCTTATCAGTCACCGATTACATTTACAATCTTCACAGGAGAACGGTATCTCCATGATGAGATCTTGATTCCGCTTCTCTTATTTGCGGCATGTACTATCTGTCCGTTGCCGATGTAAATAGCAATCCTCCAATCTTGTATACACTGTTAATCACATACTTTGTTTTGTATCATTTCTTTTACCAAGACGTTCGTCTCTTCCTGCGATGCCACGTATTTTATCGAGGCCATATTCCCTGTCGATTACATATACGAAGTCTCTTCCAATTCCGGATGAAATTCCGGTTTTTATCGCGATATTCTTTGTCACCACCTTATGCTGATATGGTTATACCTTACAGGATCCTTATCGATATCCTTTATCACTCTCTCCAAGCGGAAGAACCATCGGTCTAAGCTTCCGTTATGTCTTGCCACATCTTCTGCTTTAGCTCCTCCTGCAAACATATGGGCAATTGAAAGGGTACGGAGCTGATTAATGGTAAACGGAGCAACGCCGGAAGCTATGCAGGCATCCTTAAGCGTCTGCTGCAGAGTACGCTTGTTAAGCTGCCCTGAGCGCTTGTTAACGAGCAGGTAGCTATCATCCGTTATATCCTTGCGCTTGGCTGTTAAGATGCCTATCATGTCAGCAATGTCGTCAGGAACGAGCATGTGGCGCTTTGCACCGCCAAATACCGGGCTCTTAAAGTAAAGGCCGTAGTTACCTTTGGCATCACGGTAGAACTGCCATCTCGCAAGAGAACACACCTCATCGGTAGTAAGGGACATACGAAGGACCATGGAAATAGCGACGAAGACAGTCATATTGTCTGTCAATTTTAAATATGTCATAACCTTGTCTATATCTTCATAGCTTGGCATGCTCTTCGGATCTATGATCTCGTCAAACTCCTCAAGCTTTACCGCTGCGAACCTGTCAGCAAGGCTGCCTCCTGTAGCCTTGTCACAGGCCTTTGCAACTGACTTAAAGCCGTTAAGCCTACTCCTTAAGGATGACGGCGTCATGCTCTTGGCAGCTTCCTTAAAGTACCTGGTGATGTCTGCAGTATCAAGCGCAAGGAAGTCTTTTCCTGCCATAGAGCAGATTCCGGAAACATTCAGGCAGTAATCATACCGGCTCGTATCCTTCTTAAGCCCTATGAGCATTCCTTTAAATATGTTTTTAAACTGTTCTGAGAAGTAGATGTTACCGTCTATCCTCTCTTCAATCGATTCAAATCTTCCCATAGATCAATCTCTCCGGTTTTAAACTCATGAACAAATTACAGATAATATTATACATTTAATTTTCGCCTTATGCAAGTGATGCAAACCATTATGCTTCTCGTCCCCCTACCCTATCTCTTCCTTTAATTTTCCTTTCCTCTTCACTATCAAAAAAACAACAAGAAAAAAACAATAAGCTAACGCCTTCCTGACATAAGGCGAAGATTAACTGCAATATCACTCGGACACAAAAACAGCCGGAGGGAAAACTCCTCCGGCTTCTGCTTCAAACAGTGCTCAAAGCATTATGACCTCATATCATCGTGATCAGAACTTCGCAACTACTGCGCCTTCGTACTTATCTTCGATAAATTTCCTGATTTTGTCTGTTTCAAGTGCCTCGATAAGTGCCTTGATGCCTTCATCATTCTCATGTCCCGACTGAACTGCAATCAGGTTTCCGTATGTATCTGCAGCAAGTGAATCAGCTCCTTCAACTGCAAGGGCCTGATTTACTTTAAGTCCTGCTTCGATTGCATAGTTACCGTTTACGACCGCAAGATCAACATCCTGAAGTGAACGCGGAACCTGAGCTGCTTCGATCTCGATGATCTCAACATTAAGCGGATTCTCTACGATATCATTCTTTGTGGCTGTAAGGCCCGCATCCTCCTTAAGTGTGATGATGCCCTCCTGCTGGAGAAGAAGCAATGCCCTCGCCTCGTTGGTCACATCATTGGGAACTGCGATCTGCGCACCGGCTGCAAGTGCATCGATAGATGCCGCCTTGCCTGCATAGATTCCGAACGGCTCGTAATGAATGATAGCTGCCGATGAGATCTTTGTACCGTACTCGGCATTGAACTCGTCAAGATACGGAACATGCTGGAAATAGTTTGCATCCAGTTCGCCTGCATCAAGTGCTGTATTCGGCTGAACATAATCCGTATATTCCACGATCTCCAGAGTGTAACCCTTTGCTGCAAGATCATCCTTGACCTCCGCAAGTATCTCAGCGTGAGGTGACGGACTTGCACCGATCTTAATAGTCTTCGTCTCCGCCTGTTTTGAACCGCATGCGCAAAGACATACAACTGTACATAATGCTGCAACAACCGCTAATATTTTTTTCATGACCATACCTCCTCAATTTAGCTTTTCGTTGTTATTCTGTTCTTTATTATCTGATTCTCTTATCTGTATTTCTTGAAAGCCTGGTTCCGGCTTCCTGAATGAGCTGTACTATGACGACAAGTATGATAACTGTCAGAATCATGATATCTGTCTGATATCTGTAATAACCGTAATTGATCGCTATAGTTCCCAGTCCGCCTCCTCCGACAAATCCGGCCATCGCACTGTATCCCAGAATAGTCGTTATAGAGATTGCGGCACCGGTCAGCAATGACGGCTTGGCTTCCGGCAGATACACCTTGGTGACTATCTGCATATTGCTCGCACCCATCGACTTTGCCGCTTCAATAATTCCTGCATCTGTCTCCTTCAGCGAAGACTCGACCATCCTCGCGATATACGGAGCAGCCGCGAAAACTAGCGGCGGAACCACAGCCTTCCATCCCAATGTCGTACCAACGATCGCCCTCGTGACCGGAAGCACCATGATAAGAAGAATCATAAACGGAATGGACCGTAAAATGTTAATTATAAAGCCGACTACCGAATTGATCTTCTGCATCGGTTTGATACCGTTCTTATCTGATACGACCAGCAGTATACCGAGCGGGATTCCTATCAGATAGGAAATTGCGGAGGACAATGCTACCATGAGCAAAGTCTCCTTGATACCTACAAGAATCATGCTCCACACATTTGCATCAAAGATCATCGTCACTCACCTCCTCATAACTGATAGCGTTGTTATCAAGATAATCCATACACTCGCGCTCCTTATCCCTATCCGTCGGAAGCTCGATCAGCATCTGACCGTATTTATGCGTTCCGATAGTTTTGGTCGATGCGTGCAGTATATTGACCGGTGCTCCGCATGCAAGAATCAGTTCGGAAACAAGCGGTTTATCCGTAGTAATCTCATCGAATGCGATTCTTATCTTCTTACCGTCACCACCCTTGGACCACGGCTCATTATCTTCTGCCGTTCCTCCCATGATAAGCTGCTTGCCGATTCTGGACTTCGGTTTTGAGAAAATCGCCTTCACCTCTCCGACCTCTGCGATAGTACTCCTGTCGATGATGGCAACACGATTGCATATAGACTCGATGACCTTCATCTCATGAGTGATTACGATTACCGTGATTCCGAATTCCTTATTGATGCTTTTAAGAAGTTCAAGTATCTGCTTCGTCGTATTCGGATCAAGAGCACTCGTCGCTTCATCACAGAGCAGGACCTTCGGATTCGTGGCTATCGCTCTGGCTATCGCAACTCTCTGCTTCTGCCCTCCCGAAAGCTGTGAGGGAAATGATTTTTTCCTGTCACCGAGGCCTACAAGTTCCAGCAGTTCACCGGCTCTCTGAAGTGCCTTCTTCCTGTCCCATCCCGCTATCTCCAGCGGAAAGCAGACATTGTCGATGGCGTTTCTCTGTTCGAGAAGATTGAACTGCTGGAAGACCATGCCCATAGACTGTCTCATCTTGCGGCGCTCTTTCTCATTCATGTGTGCCAGCGATCTGCCTTCAAAAACCACATCTCCCTCTGTCGGCTCCTCCAGGTAATTGATACACCGGACCAGTGTTGATTTGCCGGCTCCCGACAGACCGATGATTCCGAATATCTCACCCTCATATATATCAAGATTGATATTGCTCAGAGCTTTGATACTCCCGTTCGTGGTATTAAATACCTTTTCGATATTGACGATCTTAATGATCGGTTCCATAACACCTCTCCCTTCTTTATATTGCACATAATAGAAAATCAGAAAGAATTCCTATTATACAAAAAACGGACCCGCGTGTGCGTAGTCCGTTAAATCTCATTTATATGAATAACTCTTAATTCATATCAACCACACACACGAATAACCGCCCGGCACATCATCATGCCGCACATCATCATATCCATGTTCATAGTTGTGGTTGCAAATCTGTTCATTAAATTTCTCCTATTATGTGCCATTATATATAGCCGGCATGTATAAATCAATAGGCACAATTGCCAAAGAATCCTATTTGTTTTACAAAACCATGTTTATTGTTTATAA
>JAUNOA010000075.1 GCA_030531245.1 Lachnospiraceae bacterium | reverse complement strand
GCACAGTTTCATAGCGCATTGGTGTCTTTCGCAGAAAGACGGGGAATAATAATGGATAACAAAGATTTTCTTATTCCGTTCACCAGCACTACCGATATTCTGCAGGATATGCGTGGCATCATCGAGGTTGCCCGTGAAAGCGCATATCAGGCCGTAAATATTGCCCTTGTTCAACGCAATTGGCTTATTGGACGCAGAATTGCTGAAGAGGAATTGCGTGGCGAAAACCGTGCGGAATATGGTTTGGAGATTATAAAGAAGCTTTCCAAAGAACTGACTAACGAATTTGGGAAAGGCTTTACAAAAACAAATCTTTATAACTTCTATATGTTCTACAAGACCTTCCCTGAAATTTTCCACGCAGCGAGTGGAAAATCCGAGCCATTGCTTTCGTGGACTCATTACAGAACGCTTTTACAGGTAAAGGATGAAAAAGCCAGAGCGTGGTATGCTAAAGAAGCAGCCGAACAGACATGGGCGGTACGTACGCTTCAGCGTAATATTGATTCACAATACTATTATCGCTTGTTGTCATCACAGAATACGGAGCCTGTTAAAGCAGAGATGAATCAGATCACCTCCGATTATCAAACAGATAAGCTGGAATATCTGAAAAATCCGGTGATCGCAGAATTTCTCGGCTTATCTTCCAATGTGGATATGACGGAAACACAGCTGGAATCCGCCATTCTATCAAATCTTCAAAAATTCTTGATGGAGCTTGGAAAAGGTTATGCTTTTGTTGCTCGTCAGCAGCATATTCATACCGAGAAGGAAGATTATTATATTGATCTGGTCTTTTATAACTATATCCTGAAGTGTTTTGTGCTGATTGATTTAAAAACCGGCAGAATCACACATCAGGATGTCGGGCAGATGGATATGTATATACGGATGTATGACGAACTGAAACGGAGCGAGGGAGATAATCCCACGCTCGGAATAGTGCTGTGTTCGGAGACTGATGAAGATATAGCTCGGTATTCAGTGATGCACGGCAGTGAGCAGCTTTTTGCCTCCAAGTATAAATTGTATCTGCCGACTGAAGAAGAACTGCGTGCAGAGATTGAAGCACAAAAGGCAGTATTCTATTTGCAACAGAAAGATAATGCACAAGACGAAAATACAGATGGCGAATAAGCTTGAATTGACATGATATAAAGAGAACGAGATTTTTATTGTAGAACACGCTATATAATACTGGCGACGCATATAAAGATTTGAGATGATAGTATGAGTAAAAAACTTAATGAATATCCGGATTTAATGCTTGACTGGGATGCATCATCAAATCCCGGGGTAGATCCTGAACGCATTACCGATGGTAGTCATGTAATGGTAATGTGGAAATGCCATAAATGTGGTCGAGAATGGGAAGCTCCGGTAAAGAGAAGAGCTTTGATGAATTCTGGATGTGTTTGTGATGCTATGGAACGGAAAACGAAATCACTCCAAAAGACATTGATAGAGAAAAAAGGTTCTCTCGCTCAAAACCGCCCTGATATTGCAAAACAATGGCATCCAGTAAAAAATGGAGACTTAACACCAAATGATGTGACTTGTGGAACAGAGTACAAGGCTTGGTGGGTTGATTCCGAAGGAAATGAATGGCAATCTGCAGTTAATGTAAGATGTAGGAACGAAAAAGCTAACGGCATTCCTACAAAAAAGTTGATTGTTGGCAAGAATGATTTGGCAACATTAAATCCGGCTTTAGCATCTGAATGGAATTATGAGAGAAACGGGCAATTGCGCCCATGTGATGTAATGCCTCATACAGATGCAAAAGTATGGTGGAAATGCTACAAGGGCCACGAATGGCAAGCTTATATTTCTTCGCGCACATCAGGAAGAGGATGCCCGGAATGTAATAAAGAACGCAACACATCGTTTCCAGAACAAGCTATTTACTTCTATATAAAGCTTTTATTTCCCAATGCAGTAAACAGATATTTAACCGATAACGGATATGAAATCGATATTTTTTTACCTTGTGAGAAAATCGGCATAGAGTTCGATGGTGATTATTATCATCAGAATTCAAAAAAGCAAAAAATAGACTATTCAAAAAATGAAGCATTAAAGAAAGCGGGTATACCTTTAATAAGGGTCGCGGAGAGAAAAGCAATTATTCCGGATAATACCGAATATGTAATTCATTATGACGCAATAAAAAATGGAATCAGGAATTTTGATGGAACATTAAAGGAAATCATTGCGCTCATATCTTCTCTGACTTCTTGTTCGTATGATATAGACATCAATGTTGAAAGGGATACCATTGAAATATGGGAACAATACATCGAAAGCGAGAAAGAAAACAGCATAACGAAAAAGAATCCCGCTTTACTTGAAGAATGGAATTTTCAAAAAAATGGTTCGCTGCGTCCTGAATACATTTCATACGCTTCAAACAAGAAAGTATGGTGGAAATGCAAGGATTGCGGATATGAATGGAAAGCTCCGCCGAGCAGACGAGTCAAGGGCAGTTCCTGTCCTGTTTGCTCAGGCAACAAAGTTGTACGTGGGATAAATGATCTTGTTACAACACATCCTAACATAGCTTTACTTTGGAACACTGAAAAGAATGGCCAGTTAACCCCTGAGGATTTTTCTGCCGGTAGTGGAAAGATTATATGGTGGAAATGCAACAAATGTGGTTTTGAGTGGAGAAGCAGCATTGCTAATAGGGTCAGATCATTAGGATGCCCTATCTGTAGTGGACAAGTTGTTACTTATGAAACATCTCTTGCTTGCAGATTTCCTGAAATAGCATCTCAATGGGACTATGAAAAAAATAATTTTGATCCTGACGAAGTCTTTCCTTCATCAGAGAAAAAAGCTTGGTGGAAATGTGATAAAGGACACGAGTGGAAGACTACTGTATCTTCAAGAACTCATGGAAATGGGTGCCCATACTGTGGCAATAAAAAAGTGCTAAGTGGATTTAACGATTTAAAAACCGCTAATCCCCCATTTCTAAGTCAATGGTCAGCGACAAAAAACACAATTACTCCAGATAAGGTTTTATCAAAGTCTTGCAAAAATGTTTGGTGGCAATGTAATGAAGGTCATGAGTACGAAGCAAGTCCTGCTGCTCGCTGGTCTGGAAGAGGCTGCCCTTACTGTGATGGGAAAAAGCCGGTTATTGGGAAAAACGATTTGCAAAGCACACATCCAGAAGTCGCATTAGAATGGAATTATGAAAAGAATGGTGATTTAACACCAAATATGGTTAAGGCAGGAAGCAACAAAAAGGTTTGGTGGAAATGCAGTGTTTGCGGCAAAGAATGGCAAGCTATTATTTGGTCCAGATGCCGCGGAAGGGGTTGCCCTTATTGCGCGGGTAAAGCTACAGTATCTGGCATAAATGACATTTGCACAACTCATCCATTCCTTATTGAAGAATGGGATTATTCAAAGAACGATATTAAACCAAACACAAAAATGCATGGAAGTCGATACAAAGCATGGTGGATATGCAAAAAGTGTGGCTATGGGTGGCAAGCAACAATCGGTTCAAGATGTTCTGGGAGAGGTTGCCCAAAATGTGCCGGTAAAATCTCTAAGGAAAACGAAAAGAAGAGGTAATATTTAAAAAGGCTTTCTTCGATAATTCTCTTGCTATATCTACCTTTCAGAGTGATTAATAGACCTACTCAAGAAAGGAGGTAGCCGGAATGCAAGTAAAGCAGTTTAACGGGGAATTCCCCTGGATTGGTGAAGTTAAAAAACCTACACATGAGGAACTTCAACAAGAATACAACTATTTAGTGGCTGAGAAGTTAGCAAAATCTTTGTTAGAGGCTTCTCTTATTACGGAAAAGGAATATAAGCTTGTAATGAAGCGTATGCTAAAACTTTACAGACCATTGTATGCTTCATTGATGCCAGACGAATAGTCGCCTGGCATTTTTCTTTTCCGGCAAGAAAAATGGATACAAAGACAAATGAAGAATTGCTGGAGATGTACTCATCAGGAGAGAATGCCGACAATGCATTACAGCAGCTGATTAAGAATCTGACCCCGATGATGCTATCCATCGGAAGAAAACACCTTGCAAAAGTACCTTTGTATGACAGTGATGACTATAT
>JAUNOA010000034.1 GCA_030531245.1 Lachnospiraceae bacterium | reverse complement strand
GTAAGATTGCCAGAGTTCGTCTGTCAAACGGTATTGAGGTTACAAGCTACATTCCAGGTGAGGGACATAACCTTCAGGAGCATAGTGTTGTTCTCATCCGTGGCGGAAGAGTAAAAGATCTTCCAGGTACAAGATACCACATTATCCGTGGAACTCTTGATACCGCAGGTGTTGCTAATAGGAGACAGGCTCGTTCAAAATACGGTGCCAAGAGACCGAAAGCAGGTAAGTAATTTTTGTAACTAGCTTAGGTAATTTATATGCCGGATTTTGAAATATTTCTGTAGTTCAGAATATATGAACCGAGCATGGACAACTGAATAACAAAATGTTGAGTACCTAAGAATTAAACCCAATGTTTAAGGAGGGAAGTAACGTGCCACGTAAAGGACATACACAAAAAAGAGATGTTTTGGCAGACCCGATTTACAACGATAAGGTTGTAACCAAACTTATCAACAGCATTATGCTTGATGGTAAGAAGGGTGTTGCCCAGAAGATCGTGTACGGTGCATTCGACCGCATGCAGGCATCTACAGGTGAGAATCCTGTTGAGACTTTCCAGAAGGCTATGAACAATGTCATGCCTGTTCTGGAAGTTAAGGCCAAGAGAATCGGTGGTGCAACATATCAGGTACCGATCGAGGTTAAACCTGAGAGACGCCAGGCATTGGCTCTCAGATGGATTACAGCTTTCTCACGCAAGAGAAGTGAGAAGACACAGGCTGAGCGTCTTGCAAACGAACTTATGGATGCAGCTAACAACACAGGTGCATCTGTAAAGAGAAAAGAAGAGATGCATAGAATGGCAGAGGCTAATAAGGCATTTGCTCATTACAGATTTTAATTTGTAGGAGGGAACGTATTGGCTGACGCAAAAAGAGAATATCCTTTGGAGAGAACCAGAAACATAGGTATTATGGCTCACATTGATGCCGGTAAGACGACATTGACCGAACGTATCCTCTATTATACAGGTGTCAACTATAAAATGGGCGATACTCATGAGGGTACGGCCACAATGGACTGGATGGAGCAGGAGCAGGAGAGAGGTATTACCATCACATCCGCTGCAACTACCTGTCACTGGACACTTGAAGAGAATTGCAAGCCAAAGCCGGGTGCACTTGAACACAGAATCAATATCATTGATACTCCCGGACATGTAGACTTTACAGTAGAAGTCGAACGTTCACTCAGAGTACTTGATGGAGCAGTTGGAGTGTTCTGCGCCAAGGGTGGTGTTGAACCGCAGTCAGAGAACGTATGGCGTCAGGCAGACACCTACAACGTTCCACGTATGGCATTCATCAACAAGATGGACATCATGGGCGCTAATTTCTACGGAGCTGTAGATCAGATCCGTAACCGCCTCGGCAAAAATGCTATATGTCTTCAGCTTCCTATAGGAAGTGAAGATACTTTCAAAGGAATTATTGATTTATTTGAGATGAAAGCCTATATCTATCATGATGATAAAGGCAATGACATCACAATTGAGGATATTCCGGAGGACATGAAAGAGAAAGCAGAGCAGTATCATGACGAGCTCATTGAAAAAATCTGCGAACTCGATGATGATCTTGCTACGGAATATCTGGAAGGTAATATTCCCGATACAGCAGCTTTGAAGGCTGCTCTCAGAAAGGGAACATGCGAATGCACGGCAATCCCTGTCTGCTGCGGTACAGCATACAGGAACCGCGGAGTTCAGAAGCTGCTCGATGCAGTTATCGAATACATGCCGTCTCCGCTCGACATCCCGCCTATTACAGGTGTCGATGATAAGGGTAATGAGACCGTAAGGCACAGCAGCGACGAAGAACCGTTTGCAGCACTCGCATTTAAGATTATGACAGATCCTTTTGTCGGAAAGCTGGCATACTTCAGAGTATACTCAGGAACCATTGATTCCGGATCCTATGTATACAATGCAACGAAGCAGAAGAAGGAGAGAGTAGGTCGTATCCTTCAGATGCATGCCAACAAGCGTATGGAACTTGAAAAGGTATATTCAGGAGATATCGCGGCGGCTGTAGGATTTAAAGCAACAAGTACCGGAGATACGATCTGCGACGAAAAGCATCCTGTAATCCTGGAATCAATGGAATTCCCGGAGCCGGTTATCGATATCGCTATCGAGCCGAAGACAAAAGCAGGGCAGGCCAAGATGGTCGATGCGCTGGCAAAGCTTGCAGAAGAAGATCCGACTTTCAAAGCTTCAACCAACAAAGAAACCGGTCAGACGATCATATCCGGAATGGGTGAACTTCATCTGGAAATTATCGTTGACAGACTGTTAAGAGAGTTCAATGTCGAAGCAAATGTCGGAGCACCACAGGTAGCGTATAAGGAAACATTCGTTAAATCTGCAGATGTAGAAAGCAAGTATGTTAAGCAGTCAGGCGGCAAGGGACAGTACGGACACTGTAAAGTACGTTTCGAACCGATGGATGCAAACGCAGAAGAAACATTCAGATTTGATTCGGAAGTTGTCGGAGGAGCTATTCCTAAGGAATATATCCCGGCAGTCGGAGAGGGAATAAAGGAAGCTTCAAAAGCAGGTATACTCGGAGGTTTCCCGGTTCTCGGAATCCATGCCACGGTATACGACGGATCATATCACGAGGTCGATTCTTCGGAAATGGCTTTCCATATCGCCGGATCGCTCGCATTCAAAGATGCGATGCAGAAGGCAGGAGCAGTACTGCTTGAGCCTATCATGAAGGTCGAGATTACCATGCCGGATGAATATCTCGGTGATGTAATCGGAGACGTAACTGCAAGACGCGGTAAGGTCGAAGGTATGGATGAGCTTGGCGGCGGAAGACTTGTAAAAGCGTTTGTTCCGCTGTCGGAGATGTTCGGATACTCTACCGATCTGAGAAGCAAGACTCAGGGACGCGGGAACTACTCAATGTTCTTTGAGAGATATGAAAAAGTTCCGCAGTCAGTTCAGGATAAGATTCTCAAGGACAGAAGAGGCGATCTGAATTAAGTAACCAATTGAAATAAAGGCCAGTATATTGTATAATCAAAAAATGAGGCCTATCAAAAACCAAGCCCGAAGAAGGGCATAAATCTAAGGAGGATTTAAAAATGGCAAAAGCTAAATTTGATAGAACCAAGATGCATGCAAACATTGGTACTATCGGACACGTTGATCATGGTAAAACAACTTTAACAGCAGCTATTACTAAGGTTCTTGCAACAAAGATGCCTTCAGACACAAACAAGATCGTTGATTTCGATAAGATCGATAAGGCTCCGGAAGAGAAAGAGCGTGGTATCACAATCAACACAGCTCACGTTGAGTATGAAACAAACAAGAGACATTATGCACACGTTGACTGCCCAGGACATGCTGACTACGTTAAGAACATGATCACAGGTGCAGCTCAGATGGATGGTGCTATCCTCGTTGTTGCTGCTACTGATGGTGTTATGGCTCAGACAAGAGAGCATATCCTTCTTGCTCGTCAGGTAGGCGTTCCTTCAATCGTTGTATTTATGAATAAGTGCGATATGGTTGATGATCCTGAGCTTCTTGAGCTCGTTGAGATGGAGATCAGAGATCTTCTTAACGAGTATGAGTTCCCGGGTGATGACATTCCTGTTATCCAGGGTTCAGCTCTTAAGGCTCTTGAAGATCCGAACTGTGAGTGGGCTGACAAGGTTATGGAGCTCATGGATGCAGTTGACAGCTACTTCCCGGATCCGGCTCGTGAGACAGATAAGCCTTTCCTTATGCCGGTTGAGGACGTATTCACAATCACAGGTCGTGGTACAGTTGCTACAGGCCGTGTAGAGCGTGGTGTTCTTCATCTTAATGATCCTGTTGAGATCCTTGGAATCAAGGAAGAGAAGATGACATCTGTTGTAACAGGTATCGAAATGTTCCGTAAGCTTCTTGATGAGGCACAGGCAGGCGATAACGTTGGTCTTCTTCTTCGTGGTATCAACCGTACAGATATCGAGCGTGGTCAGGTTGTTGCAAAACCGGGTTCAGTTACATGCCATGCAAACTTCACAGCACAGGTTTACGTACTGACAAAAGACGAGGGTGGCCGTCATACACCATTCTTCAACAACTATCGTCCGCAGTTCTACTTCAGAACAACTGATGTAACAGGTGTTTGCCGTCTTCCGGAAGGAACAGAGATGTGCATGCCTGGTGATAACGTAGAGATGACAATCGAGCTGATCCATCCGATCGCTTGTGAGCAGGGTCTTCGTTTCGCTATCCGTGAGGGCGGTCGTACAGTAGGTTCAGGAAGAGTTGCTAAGCTTCTTGATTGACATCCGCGATGGCAATGAGCCATGCAAAAACACATGAAAAATATCCGGCGAGTGCATGCACTCAGCCGGAATTTTTTATCTGAAAGGAAAGAGCATCCTATCAGATAAAAAACGCTCCGCGGAATGCTTTTTGTAGCTTTTATCAGCGTTTTGGTTTATAATATTTTCAGGGAATAATATGAGAATTGTTGAGAATCCAAATAAAGAAATAGCACAAACCGTAAAAGAAGGTCTTAAACAGTCCGGAGGATACTGTCCATGCAGGCGTGAACGTAATGCAGACACCAAATGCATGTGCAAAGAATTCCGCGGACAAATTGCCGACCCTGAATTCGAGGGATTTTGCCATTGCATGCTGTATTATAAATATAAGGATTGAGTTATGCGGTCCAAAGTTGTCAGGGTCATAAATCAGATCAGGATAATATAAGGACCGTTTTTTGTTTTTTGTTTTTGGGAGGAAGAGGAAATGGAGGAGTCTGACTGTTCAAGATTTTACAGCAAATGCAGAGATATTCTGCGTGAGGAACTGATACCGGCAATGGGATGCACAGAGCCGATTGCGATTGCATTATGTGCAGCCAAAGCAAGAGACGTTCTGGGGATGCCCCCGGAAGCTGTGGAGGTTGAGGCAAGCGGCAGCATTATCAAAAACGTTAAGAGCGTTATAGTTCCGCATACCGATCATATGAAGGGAATCGATACTGCGGCAGCCGTAGGTATCATCGGCGGAAAAACAGAGAAGATGCTCAATGTGCTGGCGGATGTGGCACCAAAGGAGCAGGAACTGATCAGGGCATTTCTCACCTCAATCCCGATAAAAACCAGTTATGCAAAGGGTGGAAGAGTATTTGACATAATAGTTACCGTAAAAGCCGGAGAACACTATGCAAAAGTCAGGATAGCCGACTACCATACGAATATAGTTCATATAGAAAAGGACGGAGAGATAATACTGGATAAGTCTACTGATACATCGGATTCAGATGCGATTACCGACAGAAGCATATTGAGTGTTGAGGGAATCTGGGATTTTGCAATGAACTCGGATATCGATAAGATGAAGCCTATACTGGATCCTCAGATCAAGTATAATATGCTTATAAGTGAGGAAGGCCTGAAAAATGATTACGGTGCGAATATCGGAAAGACGATACTTGCAATTTACGGAGATAAGGAAATTAAAGTGCGTGCGCGTGCCGCAGCAGCTGCAGGTTCGGATGCACGAATGAACGGCTGTGAGATGCCTGTCATCATCAATTCCGGAAGCGGAAATCAGGGAATGACGGTGTCAATTCCGGTTATAACATATGCACGTGAACTTAATGTAGGTGAAGATAGGATGTACAGAGCGCTTGCGCTCAGCAATCTGATAGCAATTCATCAGAAAACGGGTATAGGAACTTTGTCTGCATACTGCGGTGCCATGAGTGCCGGGATCGGAGCAGGATGCGGAATTGCCTATCTTCTCGGCGGAAATCTGGACGCGATAAAGCATACACTTATCAATGCACTGGTTACTGTTTCGGGAATTATCTGCGATGGTGCCAAAGCATCTTGTGCATCAAAAATAGCTACTGCCGTTGAGGCAGGCATTAACGGGTATTATATGTATCTTGGCGGTAATAATTTCAACCCCGGAGATGGCATAGTCGGCAAAGATGTCGAGGAAACCATCAGAAATGTCGGAAGACTGGCAAGGGAAGGGATGAGTGATACCAACGATACAATAATAAATATTATGATTCAAAAATAAATACTAAGGGGACATGATTATTATGAAAAATGGTTTTTTCAAATCTCTGCCGTTCAGACTTTTGGTAGGAATCATTATTGGTGTTGCTCTGGGACTTATTCTCGGAGGTTACTGGTTCGGCGGTGCTCTTGCAAGTGAGAGCGTTATGAAGGTTATAGTTTCAATTAAGAATATAATGAATCAGTTCATTATGTTCTGTGTTCCGCTCATCATCATCGGGTTTATAGCACCCTCCATCACAAAACTGGGTGAGAATGCATCGAGACTTTTGATACTGGCACTCATTCTGGCATACGTTTCATCTTTGCTTGCAGCCCTGTTAAGTATGACGGCAGGGTATGCGATTATTCCGAATCTTCCTATCGTTGCTCAGACCGAAGAGGCCGGATTGCCGGTAGATATTTTCGGACTTGAAATACCGCAGATCATGCCGGTTATGTCTGCTCTTGTTATAGCTCTGCTTCTCGGACTTGCAGCAACGTGGACAAAGGCAACGACAACGATAAAACTACTTGATGAGATTCAGAGGATGGTACTTATCGTTGTCAGCAAAATCATAATTCCGATTCTTCCGTTTTATATAGCACTTGTGTTCTGCGGACTCGGATATAACGGTACGATAGCCCAGCAGCTTCCGGCATTCCTGGGAATTATTGTCATTGTGCTTGTGGGACATTTTATCTGGATGGCTGTATTATACGGTGTTGCAGGATTGTACTCACACAAAGATCCGAAGGAAGTATTCAGACATTACGGACCTGCATATCTTACAGCAGTAGGTACGATGTCATCTGCAGCAACACTTTCTGTTGCGCTGGAGTGTGCCCATAAATCAAAAGTACTGCGCAGTGATATGGTTGATTTCGGTATTCCGCTGTTTGCCAATATTCATCTCTGCGGATCGGTTCTTACGGAAGTATTCTTCTGTATGGCCATCAATGTTATGCTTACAGGTTCGCTTCCGCCTTTGGGAACGATGATTCTGTTCTGTGTACTTCTCGGAATTTTCGCAGTCGGCGCTCCCGGTGTTCCCGGAGGTACGGTTATGGCCTCACTTGGAATCGTTACATCAGTTCTTGGATTCGGGGCAGAGGGAACAGCACTCATTCTTGCAATCTTTGCTCTGCAGGATAGCTTCGGAACAGCCTGCAACGTTACAGGTGACGGTGCCCTGACACTTATACTGACCGGTTATTGCGAAAGACATAATATCGCCGAGCAGAAAGATCTTTCAGTAAATCTGTAATCAGTATGCTTTGTATTTTAAAGGACCCGTGTGTATACACAGGTCCTTTTATGTTATAATACACACATGATAAAAAATTTGATTTTTGACATGGGCAATGTGCTCATTAACTATAGACCGGAACATTTTATGGACCGTGCCGGACTGACTGATGCGCAGGACCGCGAGACACTGCTAAAGGAAGTATTTCATTCCGAAGAGTGGATCATGGCGGATGCCGGTAAAATAACCGCAGCGGATATTTTTACGCTGTGTTCAAAAAGATTACCGGACAGGCTACATGCGGTCACCCGTGAGCTTATACTTCACTGGTTTGAACCGCTGGAGCCGATACCCGGTATGGCAGAGTTCATAAAACAGAATAAAGAGCTGGGAAGAGGGATTTACCTGCTTTCAAATGCTCCGGATACAGCGCATCTGTATGTGGATAAGGTTCCCGGGATAGAGTATTTCGACGGAATTACGATTTCATCAGATATCAGGATGGAAAAACCCTATGCTGATATTTTTAATTATGTTTGCGATAAGTACGGACTGGTGCATGAAGAGTGCCTCTTCATCGATGATGTGCAGAAAAATGTAGATGGTGCCGAAGCGGTCGGGATGCACGGGTATTTGTTTACAGGGGATATTGAGGATTTATGGACGTACGTAAATTAACGGTGGAAGAATATCTGGATAAGTTTGCAGGCAGTGAACCTGTTCCGGGCGGCGGAGGAGTGTGCGGGGTAGTCGGGGCACTTGCGGCTGCAGCCGGTGAAATGGTTTGCTCACTGACAATCGGAAAGAAGAAATTTGAAAATATTGAACCAGAAGTCAGGGGAATTGCAATGAGACTTAAAGAAGCAAGAGAAAATCTTATTTCTCTTGCAGATAAAGATGCGGAAGTGTTTGAACCTCTTGCAGAAAGCTACAAGGATAAGACAAAGACGGAAGCAGAAATGGATATGCTTTATTCAAATGCTGCCGGGGTGCCCCTTGATATCATAAAAAATGTCTACAGCATTTTAGATGAGTTTGATTACCTTGCAGATAATGCAAGCAGACTTGCAATCAGTGACGCTGCCTGTGCAGCGGTATACGCGAGAGCCGCTATTGCCGGTGAAATACTGAATGTTAAAATCAATACAAGATGTATAAAGAATGCAGAAATCAGGTATGAACTTGAGAAAGAGGCAGATTTGCTTTATCAAAATGCGATGAAGAAGTGTGACAGGATTTTTGATAAAGTTTTGAAAGGATTTGAATGATGGAACTGCTTAAGGGGAAACCGGTTTCGGATATGATCAGGGAAGCTGTCATGGCGCAGATAAAGCCCGAGGAAGGCATCGTACCAAGACTGGCCATAGTCAGAGTCGGTGAAAAGCCGGAAGATCTGGCATATGAGAAAAGTGCGGCAAAGAAACTTACAGAGCTGGGAATAGATGTTGTAGGCTGTGCTATGACGGATGATATAACTCCGGAAGATTTTATGAAGACTTTTTCTGAAATCAATGGTGATAAGAGTATTGACGGAATACTTGTTATGCGTCCCTTGCCGGGACATCTTAAAGAATATGAAGAGTGGCTTGCACTGCATATTGATCCGGACAAGGATGTTGACGGTATAAGTCCGATAAATTTGGCAGGGGTCATGCGCGGAAATCCGGAAGCATTTGCTCCGTGTACGGCACAGGCAGTAATTGAAATACTCAAAGGACACGGAATACAGCTGCAGGGGAAAAATGTTGTTCTGATCGGAAGAAGTATGGTAATCGGCAGACCACTTTCGATGCTGCTTCTGAAAGAAAATGCCACGGTAACGATTTGTCATACAAAAACCGTTGATCTGCCGAAGATATGCAAGGCGGCGGATATCGTGATTGCGGCAGCCGGTCATGCAAAACTTGTCACGCCGGAATATGTCAGAGACGGACAGATTCTGGTAGATGTAGGAATAAATGTCGGTGAGGACGGAAACCTGACAGGAGATATAGATCTCTGCGAAATTGAAAAAGCGGGAATCAATGTATCGGCCACTCCGGTTCCCGGAGGTATAGGTATTGTGACAACATCGGTACTTGCCAAAAATGTATGTCTTTCTAAAACAAGACATATGATGTAATATAGTAATACCTCTTAGCTTACTTCTCCGCAGAGGAGATGAAGAAAACAGTAAAATTAACAGTTGTTGTAATGTGCGCATTGATTTGCGGGGTTCTCTACAGCTGCAGCAGGACGCAGTCTATGGATCTTGCTGCGGATACTACTGCTGCTGAAGCAGAAACAATGCAGGAAGCAGCCGATAATCAAAACATCATGGAGTCCTGTGCCGGGGAAGAGACGGCTTCGGAAGAATTAAGACAGGATAATGAGACAGAACAGGAACAAATGTGTTTTGTCTATGTCTGCGGAGCGGTCAGTACGCCTGGCGTATATGAAATTGATCCGAAAGCAAGGATAGTGGACGCAGTCGTGATAGCCGGAGGTTTTACCGATGATGCGGATAGAGATTATCTGAATCTGGCGGGGATGATATGTGACGGAATGAAAATATATGTGCCGACGGAGCAGGAAGTCAGAGAAGGTTACAAAGAAGAACCGCAGGTGTCGGGTGCGGCAGGTATGCAGCTAAACAGTGACGGCGGAAATTCCACAAAGCCCAAAGTAAATATCAATACAGCGGATGAAACGGCTCTTATGACGCTCAAAGGGGTAGGAGAATCCAGAGCGAAAGATATCATCGGGTATCGCGATGCGCATGGAGGGTTCAACAGGATTGAGGATATCATGCAGGTCCCGGGAATAAAGGACGGCATGTTTGAAAAAATAAAAGATGATATAGAGGTGTGATATGGCAGAAACTTACGGAAAGGATGCGTTTTTATTATCCGCTCAGAAAAACTGCGGAGATGTTCAGATTTCCGATGATGCGCTTGCCGCTATAGCCGGCATTGCGGCAACAGAGGTGGAAGGAGTTGCTTCTATGGCAGGCAATATTACAAACGAGCTTGTCAGCAAGTTCGGTGTAAAGAGTCTGAGTAAAGGTGTAAAAATAAATGTTGAGGACGGGAAAGTTTTTGTTGATGTCAGTATCAACATTATGTATGAAAAGAATATACCGGAAGTCAGCATGAAGGTTCAGGAAAGAGTAAAGACTATTATAGAAAGTATGACAGGACTCGAAGTTCCTGAGGTAAGAATAAAAATTGCAGGGGTAATAGTGCCATGATAAAGACTAAAGTAGATGTGGTGTCGGGATTCCTCGGTGCAGGAAAAACCACGTTTATCAAAAAACTGCTCGCAGATGTTATCAAGGATGAGAAAGTAGTTCTCATTGAAAACGAGTTCGGAGAAATCGCCGTTGACGGTGGATTTCTGAAAGATGCCGGTGTTGAGGTAAAAGAGATGAATCAGGGATGTATATGCTGTTCTCTGGTAGGAGATTTTGCAAAAAGTCTTAAAGAGATACTTGTGGATTACAGCCCGGACAGAATCATTATAGAACCGAGCGGAGTAGGAAAATTAAGTGATGTACTTAAGGCAATAGCAGGAGTTGAGGATGAGCTGAATGTGGAGAACAATTCGGCGGTTACGGTCGTAGATGCAAGAAAATGCAGGCTGTATCATAAAAACTTCGGAGAATTCTTCAACAATCAGATACAGTTCGCATCGACGGTTATTCTCAGCAGGACCGATGTGGCGAATCAGGAGACTGTTGATGAGGCCGCATCAGTCATAAGAGAAATCAATCCGACGGCTGTTATCATCACAACACCGCTCAAACTGCTTTCACCTGAGAAGCTGATGGAGATACTTGAGAGTCCCGTTGATTTGAAGACGGAGATGCTTGCAGAATTGAAGGAAGAACATCATCACCACCATCACGATGAAGATGAGGAGTGTGAATGCGGACATCACCATCATGATGATGACGATGAAGACGAACATGAGCACCATCATCACCATCATCATCATCCGGACGGAGAATGCGATGATCCGGAATGTGAGTGCCACCACCATCATGAGCATGGACATCATCATGCAGATGAAGTATTTGAAAGCTGGGGCAGGGAAAATGTACCGCCGACTGACAGAGAAAAGCTTGAAGCGATACTGCATATGCTTGCCGATACGGACGAATTCGGTCAGGTTATCAGAGCAAAGGGTATGATTCCTGCAACTGCATCAAAGACGGAATGGTTATATTTCGATGTTGTTCCGGGTGAGGTTGAAATCAGAACCGGTGAGCCGGACCTGACAGGTAAGGTTTGTGTAATAGGACCTGAACTTGAGGAAGAAAAATTAGAGGAGGCATTCAGATAATGCCGATCAATGACGATGAGATACCTGTATTCATAATCAATGGATTTCTGGAGGCAGGAAAAACTAAATTTTTAAAATACACATTGGATCAGGATTACTTTCAGCAGGATGGCAGAACTCTCCTGATTTTATGTGAGGAAGGCGATGAGGAGTATCCCCGGGATCTCCTGGAAAGAACGCACACGGACATGGTTACTGTCAGCGATATCTCTGAACTGACGGAAGAAAAACTGAAAGCCATGGAAATAGCATATGGTCCGGAGAGAGTTATCATTGAATGGAACGGAATATGGATGATTGATCAGTTCAGACTCCCAGACGGATGGTTTTTAAACCAGCAGGTTACTGTCATTGACACATCGACATTTGATGTATACCTGAAGAATATGAAACCGCTGCTCGGTCAGATGCTCAGATTTTCGGAACTGGTTCTGTGTAATCGTGCGGATGAAATACCCGAAGAAAAACTTGGAAGCTATTATCTGCAGCTGAAGGCTATGGCCCAGACTGCCGAGATAGTATTTGAAGGAAAAGACGGGGAAATCAGAGGGGATTTCAATATAGAACTTCCGTATGATATAAATGCAGACTTCATTGAAGTCAAACCGGAGGACTTCGGAATATTCTATGTAGATATTATGGACAGACCTCAAAGATACGACGGCAAGAAGGTCAGATATACCGGAAGACTTCTTATGCCGCCGGAACTTGGACCGGAAGCATTTGTTCCGGGATGTATGGTTATGACATGCTGTGCGACTGATATGAAATTCCTGGGACTTATATGCAAATATAAGGGAGCTTCGGCATTTAAGAATGGGGACTGGATAAAACTGACAGGCAGTGTTCACGCAGAAGAGAACAGAGAGTATGGAGGAATCGGGCCGGTAATTTATTGCGAAGAGGTCGTAAGAACCTCTCCTATAGAAGAAGTCGCCGGTTTTTGATATTACGAATATGAGGGTAATGCAGATAACAGCTGCATTACCTTTTTCAATATCCGGATAAACTGTTAGACTTTAAGACACTAAAGTGTTAAAATTTTACATAGAGAAATTGTGCCTGAAAGGGGATAAACGATGAACGATAAACTTAAAACAAAGGAAGTTGACGGTCTGTTTGATGCGGTTTTGAAACTGAAAACCCGTGATGAATGCTATGACTTTTTCGAGGATCTGTGTACCATCAGTGAGATTCTGAGTATGGCACAGAGATTCGAGGTTGCCAAACTGCTGAACAGCGGAATGAAGTATCATGATATCGCACAGAATACCGGGGCATCCACCGCAACGGTAAGTCGTGTCAACCGCAGCCTGAAATACGGAAATGACGGATACGAACTTGTTATAAGAAGACTTGAACAGGAGAATAATTAATTTGCAGCAGACATTGAATGATAAACAGCAGGAGGCGGTCCTTCACCAAGACGGCCCCTTGCTTATACTTGCAGGTGCCGGAAGCGGCAAGACCAGAGTGCTGACCAATCGCGTTGCTCATCTGATAGGAGAATGCGGGGTAGAACCATGGCAGATTCTGGCAATCACATTTACAAATAAAGCAGCCGATGAGATGCGTGAAAGAGTTGACAGAATAGTCGGAGACAAAGCCGGTGAGGTTTGGGTCGCGACATTTCATTCAACCTGTGTCCGTATACTCAGAAGACATATAGAACGCCTGGGATATACTTCGGATTTTTCTATTTATGACGCTGATGACCAAAAGACTCTGCTGAAGAATATCTTTAAATCGCTGAATATAGATACACATATGATCAAAGAGAAAAATGCGATGCGTATTATCAGTTCCGCAAAAGATGAACTCATGACACCGGAAGAATTCAGGGCTCAGGCTTCGGATTACAGAGACGAACAGATAGCAAAGGTTTATGAGGAATATCAGAGGACACTAAAAAAGAATAATGCACTTGATTTTGATGACCTGCTCGTGAAGACGGTTCAGCTTTTTGAGGAAAATGATGACATACTCGAAAGGTATCAGGAAAGATTCAGATACATTATGATCGATGAGTATCAGGATACAAATAACGCGCAGTTCAGATTCGCACAGTTGCTTGCAGGACGGTACAACAATATCTGTGTAGTCGGAGATGATGATCAGTCCATCTACAAGTTCCGTGGTGCGAATATAGAAAACATACTCAGCTTTGAAAAAGCATTTAAGGGTGCAAAAGTAATCAAACTCGAACAGAATTACAGATCGACGGGGAACATTCTGGAAGCAGCGAACTCGGTTATCGCGCATAACAGAGGACGAAAGGAAAAGCACCTCTGGACCAGCCGCGAGGATGGACATAAAGTCAGACTTTTTCAGTATGATAATGCGATTGATGAGGCGGATGCTGTCATCAGAGATATATACAGTCTGTGTCAGAATGGGAATTATGCAGATTATGCGGTCCTGTACAGAACGAATGCACAGTCGCGTCTGCTGGAAGAAAGATGCGTCAGACTCGGAGTGCCGTATCTTATCGTGGGCGGAGTGAATTTCTATCAGAGAAAAGAAATCAAGGATGTGCTCGCATATCTGAAAACTATAAATAACGGACTTGATGATCTGGCATGTAAAAGAATCATCAATGTTCCAAAGCGCGGTATCGGGACGACAACTATAGGAAAAATCGATGCACTGGCGCTTGGTGAGAATACCTCATTTTATGAGGCGTGCGGAAGAATAAGAAATGCCAAAGTGGATGATTTTACAAAAATCATAGAAGACTATAAAGACAAAGTCAGCCTTGGTATGAAGATAACGGATCTTATTGACAGCATTCTCAACGACACAGGCTACAGAGAGGAGCTGGAGCAGGAAGGCGAGATAGAATCAGAGACAAGGATTGAGAATATAGAAGAATTGAAAAGCAAGGCGGCGGCATTTGAGAGTGAACATGAAGAAGAATACGGAGAACATTTGCTTTCTGAGTTTCTTTCAGAAGTTGCACTTGTTGCCGATGTAGACAGCTTTGATGAATCAGTCAGCAGAATTACACTCATGACATTACACGGGGCAAAGGGACTGGAATTTCCGCATGTTTATATGACGGGAATGGAAGAAGGTCTCTTTCCGAGCAGTATGAGCATTAATTCCGATGACAGATCCGAGCTTGAAGAAGAGAGAAGGATTTGTTATGTAGGAATCACAAGAGCAAAGGATCTGCTTACGTTAACATTTGCAAGATCGAGGATGGTAAACGGAGAAACGATATGGAGCAAAGCTTCAAGATTTGTTGACGAGATACCGGATGAATATCTTGAGAAGCACATGCTTGAGAAGAATTACAGTTCCGCCGCATTATATAAAAATGATTTTGGAGATTTGGATTATGAAAGAGGATTATCACAGTCAAGACAGTCATCAAGACAGTCTGCATCAGGAAACAGGTTCGGAGGATTCAGCAGGACAACCCCTGAAACATACCGGAAGGCAGCATCTGTTACAAAGGCAGATCACCTGGATTACGGTGTGGGTGATACAGTTGCTCATACTAAGTTTGGTACTGGTACTGTCATCGCGATAGAAGAGGGAGAGAGAGATTTTGAAGTGACGGTGGATTTCGGAGATTTCGGAACAAGGCATCTTTTTGCGGCATTTGCAAAATTACAGAAAATATAACGGAGAATTCGTATGGAATGGTGTAGCTTAAACAATATATGCGGTGGATGTACATACGGTGGAATGACTTATGAGGAACAGCTTGCTGAAAAAGAAAAAAAACTGACCGGCATTCTTGAACCGGCCTTTGATGAGAACTCCGTATGGGAGGGTGTGATTCCGAGTCCGCTGCACGAGCGATACAAAAACAAGATGGAGTATTCATTCGGCAATGAAGTAAAGGATGGTCCGCTGACACTCGGAATGCACAAAAGAAAAAGCTTCTATTCGGTTGTTACATGCGACGATTGCCGCATAGCGGATGAAGATTATAACCGCATCATTAAAGCAACAGTTATGTTTTTCAGGCTGTTTAATATACCGTTTGTTCATAAGAAGAGTCATGAAGGATATCTGAGACATATGATACTCAGAAGGAGTTTCGCAACAGGAGATGTGCTGGTTGACCTGGTTACGGCGGATATGCCTGTGGGCTGCTGTGCATTAAGCGA
This sequence comes from Lachnospiraceae bacterium, assembly GCA_030531245.1. GTDB lineage: Bacteria > Bacillota > Clostridia > Lachnospirales > Lachnospiraceae > Darwinimomas. The sequence goes on along the minus strand of JAUNOA010000034.1, from coordinate 3,452 downwards.
GGACGAACTGCTTGAACAATGGAAAACTATGCTTCTGAAACTGGAACTTGACGGACAGATTGCGGGAATCTTGCATACGAGAAACAATTCTCCCGCGGATGCAGTAATCGACGAAGGAACAGAAAGACTGTACGGACGGGATTTCATAGTTGAGAATTGTCTGGGACTGTCATTTAAAGTGACACCGTTCAGTTTCTTTCAGACCAATTCAAAAGGTGCGGAAGAATTGTACTCAAAGATCAGAGAGTATGTCGGTGATACGACCGGAAAGACGGTTTATGATTTATACTCGGGTACAGGCACGATAGCACAGCTGGTTGCACCGGTTGCGGAAAAAGTATATGGTGTTGAAATAGTTGCCGAGGCAGTTGAAGCAGCAAAAGAAAATGCCAAAGATAACGGACTTGATAACTGCGAATTCATCGCAGGGGATGTACTGAATGTAATAGACGGACTTGAAAAAAAGCCGGATATAATCATCCTTGATCCGCCAAGGGACGGACTTCACCCGAAAATGCTGCCGAAGATCGCAGCATACGGAATAGAGAAAATTGTGTATGTCGCCTGCAAACCGGAAAGCTTCGTGAGAGATATGGAATATTTTAAAACGGCAGGTTACAGAGTCGAAAGGGCAGCTGGATGTGACATGTTTCCGTATACGAAGCATTGCGAGGCTATTTGTTTGATATCTAAACGGATGGAATTACAATAACAGAAAAGCAATAATTAAAAATATGGAAAAGACAAATATTAAAGGCAGTGCTGAGAAAAGCAAACAACAGTATTCAAAACAGTCAGGCAAAAAGTCGACACACTGACGGCTTGAGATGTTGAAAAGGTGAAGGTTTGAGAAATGAATATTATCGAAAAAATAATAATTGCCGGCGTAAAGTTTTTTATGAAGAATTCATTCAAACTCGATGAAAAGAAGGAGATTGAAGTCAGCGGTGTTATCGAATACAAGGATATACCTTACAACAACCGATCCGGAAAAACATTGTATATGGACATATTCAAGCCTGATGTGGCGGAAGGTACAGAACTGCCTGTTGTGGTGAATATTCATGGCGGAGGACTGATTTCCGGTGAAAAAAAATTCTCAGAAGATTTTTGCAAACTTGTTGCAGCAAAAGGGTATCTGGTTTTTTCATTGGAATACCGTCTTATTCCGGATGTTAAAGTATACGAACAGTTTGACGATGTCTGTGCGGGAATGGACTGCGTGGGCAGAAAACTGGTGGATTTTGATGTGGATTTTCGAAAGGTATTTATGGTGGCGGAAAGTGCAGGGGCTTACCTGGCTGCGTATGTTTCCGCGATGACTAAATCCGGGGCACTTCAGGAGGCAATCGGATATGAACCGACCAGACTGCGTTTCAAAGCAATGGGGCTTATCAGCGGGATGTTTTACACGACGCGCAAGGATGCTCTTGGTATTTTCCTGTCGGGGATGTTTTACGGAAAAGATGAAAAGAGCAGGAAGATGGCACGGTTTACCAATCCGGAAGATCCGGAAATCATATACAACATCCCGCCTGTTTATCTTGTAACCAGTAAGGCGGATATGCTTGAAAGGTATACTCTGGATTTTGCCGGAGAACTTGGAAACAAAGGTGTTGAACATAAACTGCGTCATATGGGAAGCTATGATCGGCTTATACATGCATTTCCGGTATTGCGTCCTGATCTGCCTGACAGCCGAAGAGTAATTGATGAAATATCGTTGTGGTTTGACGAACATTCTCCGGATTAATTCCGAGTAATAAAACTGCCGTGGAAGGAGAACAATACTGTGGGAAAAAGATGTATGAAACCCGGTAATATGGTGTATCCTCTGCCTGCCGCACTTGTAAGCTGTGCGGACAAAAAGGGAAATACGAATCTGATTACAGTTGCGTGGACAGGGACTATATGCTCTGAACCCGCTATGCTCTATATCAGTGTGAGACCGGAGAGGTACTCATACCACATGATTGAAGAATCAGGTGAGTTTGTTCTGAACCTGACCAATGAAGCAATCATTAAAGCTACAGATCTGTGCGGAGTAAAATCCGGAAGGGATGTCGATAAATGGAGGCTGACCGGACTTACCCCGGAAAAGGCTTTTGCAGTCAGCGCTCCACTGGTCAGAGAAAGTCCCGTGAGTATAGAGTGCAAAGTTGTTGAAATCAGGAAACTCGGTTCACATGATATGTTTATAGCGGAAGTGGTTTCCGTTGATGCCGATGAAAAATATTTTGACAAGGAGGGCAGATTAAACCTGAATGAAGCCGGACTTGTAGCTTATTCCCACGGTGATTATCTGAAAACAGGGGATAAGGTCGGAAGCTTCGGATATTCGGTTAAAAAAAAGAAATGTGACTTGCAGAAGAAGTGTGGTGGCTGCAGTTATATTAATATACCATATGATATGCAGCTTAAGATGAAACAGGATAATCTGGAGAGACTGCTTGGCGGGTTCGGAAACATTGATACGATTATAGGAATGGACAATCCCTATTATTACAGAAACAAGGTACATCATGTATTTGATTATGATAAGAAACTCGGAACAATCAGTGGGGTTTATCAGGAAAAATCACATCGTGTGGTAAATGTTGACGATTGTCTGATTGAAGATAAGAAGAGTCAGGAAATCATCGCAACAATACGCAGACTATGTAAATCATTTAAGATTAAGACATATGATGAGGATACCGGATATGGACTGCTGAGACACGTTCTTATACGAAGAGGCTTCTCAAGCGGAGAAATCATGGTGGTTCTTGTGCTGGGGTCACAGATACTTCCGGGAAAGAACAATTTTGTCAAGGCATTGAGAACTGAACATCCGGAAATCACGACGATAGTTATTAATGTAAACGATCAGCAGACGAGTATGGTACTGGGTGATTTTGAGAAGCCGATATATGGCCCGGGGTTTATCCGGGATAAGCTTTGCGGAAATGTATTCAGAATCTCGCCGAAATCCTTCTATCAGGTAAATCCGGTTCAGACAGAAGTACTGTATGAGAAGGCAATAGAATTTGCAGGATTGACAGGTAAGGAGACGGTGCTTGATGCATATTGCGGCATAGGGACAATAGGAATATGTGCGGCATCAAAAGCAAAAAAGGTCATCGGTATTGAACTGAACCCCGATGCTGTCAGAGATGCAAGGATAAATGCAAAAGAAAATAATGTTGAGAATATAGAATTCTTCTGTGATGATGCCACAAAGTGGATCTTAAAATGTTCCGAATCGATAGATGTTGTATTGATGGATCCTCCTCGAACAGGAAGTACAGAAAAGTTTATTAAGACAGTTGCAAAGCTGGTCCCGAAAAAAGTAGTTTACGTTTCCTGCGGACCGGAAACCCTGGCACGAGATCTGAAAATATTTGAAAACCATGGATATAAGATAAACCGGATTCAGCCGGTAGATATGTTCCCGCATACGGGGCATGTGGAGT
>JAUNOA010000074.1 GCA_030531245.1 Lachnospiraceae bacterium | reverse complement strand
TCGTCAGGATGGAATTTACTTTTACAAGTGGAATTTACTTTTTCACTCAACCTTTATATTATATAGGTATATTATATATTATATGCAGTCTATAACTTATCATTGTTTATAGTTGCATAGTGAGTTATAATTATACTATCTTTGGGCAAAGCCCACAATTACTTAGGAGGAATTTAAAATGAAAAAAGTTTTGGCTATTCTTCTTGCATCAGTTATGGTACTCGGTCTCCTTGCAGGCTGTGGTGCTAAGCAGGAAGCTGCAGCAGAATCAGCAGATTCTGGAAAGATTAAAATCGGTATTTCTATGCCTACATACGCTGAGGAGCGTTGGTCAGTTGATGAAGAGGCAATGAAAGCAAAATGTGAAGAGCTCGGCATCGAGTGTGTTACAGCATGTGCTGAGGGTGACAGCAACAAACAGAAGGATCAGGTTTCAACTATGATTGCACAGGGCATCAAAGCTCTTATCATTGCTCCGAATGACGGTAACGCAGCAGCTGCTATCGTTGACGAATGCAAGCAGCACGATGTTTACGTAATCTCCTATGACCGTATGATTACCGGTACATCAAAGCTTGATCTTTATATTACATTTGACTCCTGGTATCAGGGAAATCTTCAGGGCAACTTCATCAAAGAAGGTCTTGAGAAGAAGTATGGCGAAGTAAAAGGTAACATCATCGTTCTTCACGGTGACCCGGGAGATTCATGTGCACCGCTTTACTATGGCGGCGGTATCGAGCCTCTTCAGGAATACATTGACAAGGGAGCCATCAATGTTATCTCCGATAACGAGTGTATTGGCTGGCAGCCTTCAGAGGCTACAAAGCATACAGAGAATGCTATGGCTATCGCAGCTGATCAGGGCATCGAAATCGATGCTGTTCTTTCACCGAACGACGGTCTTGCATCAGGAGCTATCGCAGCTTTAGGTGATGAGCAGGCTAAGAAGACTTTAATCACCGGTATGGATTGCGAAGTAGCAGCATGCCAGAGAATTCTTGCAGGAACACAGTCTATGACAGTTTTCGGCGACTCACGTGATATGGGACGTTCAGCTGTAGAAGCTGCTGTTGCTCTTGTTAAAGATGGTAAAGTTACTCCTGACGGAACTATGGAAGGTATTGACGAGAACGGAAAGACTATCGAAGTTCCTTCAGTTCTTGTAACATGCGAATATGTTGACAAAGACAACATGAACATCGTATGGGAGTCAGGTTACCACACAGAAGACGAAATCAAGAGCGGTAACTAATTCCAAATAAGTCTACCCGGCCGGTTTTACCCGGCTGGGTATTACTTTGCTGTTTTATCATTAAATCAAACTAATCAAAGGATAGGTTTTTTATGGAAGATTATATCCTGCAAATGCAGAACATTACAAAAACTTTCCCGGGAGTCAAGGCGCTGGATAATGTTACCTTTAATGTAAAGCGCGGAGAAATCCATGCTTTAGTCGGTGAAAACGGTGCCGGTAAATCTACTCTTATGAAAGTTCTCAGCGGTATTTATTCATACGGCGAATACACAGGTAATATTATAGTCAACGGCGAAATCCAGCAGTTCAAATCACTCCGTGATTCTGAAGCCAGGGGAATTGCCATTATCAACCAGGAACTTGCATTATGTACAAATATGAATGTAGCAGAAAGCATATTCCTCGGAAATGAAATCAAAAACAAACAGGGCATAATTAACTGGCCTGAAACATATAAACGGACATCGGAAGTATTGGATCAGGTGCATCTGAATGTCAATCCCGAGACTACGGTTTTGAATCTTGGTGTCGGTCAGATGCAGCTGCTTGAAATAGCCAAGGCAGTAAGCAAGAATGCTAAAATTCTTATTCTTGATGAGCCTACTGCCGCACTTACTGATGACGAATCAGAACGACTGCTCTCTCTTATCAGGGAATTCCAGAGCAAGGGAGTAACCTGTATCTACATCTCACATAAGCTGGATGAAGTATTCAGTATTGCCGAGACCATAACGGTACTTCGTGACGGTCAGACTGTCGTAACAAAAGCTAAAAACGATATAACAAAATCCGAACTCATCTCCTATATGGTCGGACGTACTCTTTCCCAGATGTTCCCCCGTCGCGAACATAATCCGGGCGAAATAAAGTTTGAGATGAAAAACTGGTCAGTGGACCATCCTCAGATAAAAGGAAAAGAAGTGCTGCATGACATTAATATCAATGTTCGCAAAGGTGAAATCGTTGGTATCGCAGGCCTTATGGGCGCAGGACGAACCGAACTGATGATGAGCCTTATCGGAGCATACGGAAGCAACGTTCGCGGAGAAACATATTATGAAGGAAACAAGGTTGAAATCCATTCTTCCGAGGATGCTATAAAGAACGGGATATGTTACGTATCCGAAGACCGTAAACGTTACGGACTTATACTTATGCAGGATATCAAGTTCAATGTCAGTCTCCCGGTTCTTAAAAGACTTTCAAACGGCGGTGTCATTGATGATAACGAACTCCTTAAGGAAGTTGCCGAATATGTAAAAGCGCTTAATGTCAAGACTCCCAGTATAGAACAGCTTACACGCAACCTCTCCGGAGGTAATATGCAGAAAGTAGTTCTTGCCAAGTGGCTTATGACACATCCTACTGTTCTTATCATGGATGAACCGACAAGAGGTATTGATGTCGGAGCAAAAGTTGAGATATACAATATTATGAATGACCTTGTCGATCAGGGAATGAGTGTTATCATGATTTCCTCAGAACTTCCGGAAGTCCTTGGAATGAGTGACAGGATATATGTAATGCATGAAGGTAAGATTACCGCCGAAATGGATTACAAAGATGCAACTCAGGAAAACGTCATGGAATACTGCACCGGAATGAAGAATATGTTTAAAGATTAATAAGAGAAGGGGTTTAATAAAATGCAAGAATTAAAACTGACAATCAAAAAGAATATTCAGCAATATACCATGATCATTCTTCTGTTATTGATCTGGTTGATTTTCTTTATCACAACAAAGGGTGTTTTCCTTTCACCTATTAACATTACCAATCTGTTTCTTCAGATGGCATTCATTGGTATCGCATCCAGTACCATGGTTTTGATAATGGTCTGCGGACATATTGATCTTTCTGTTGGTTCTGTTATCGGATTCTGCGGTGCTGTTATCGCATATCTTTTAAAATTTGCCAACTGGAACATAGTTCCGGCCCTTATCGTGACAATTCTCTGCGGTTCACTCGTAGGTGTATGGCAGGGATTCTGGGTAGCCCGTATGCATCTTCCCGCATTTATTGTTACGCTGTCATCCGAATGGGTATTCCGAGGACTTATCATCGGTGTAACAAACTCACAGACCATCCAGCCGAACAATGAAGTATTCAAAGCAATAGGCCAGGGATATCTGCCGAATATTTTCGGAGCCGATGCTGCAATTAACGGAACCGCTCTTCTTTTTGGATTGATTGCTATTATAGCGTTCATACTTTCACAGGTTTCAGCAAGAAAAAACAAGCAGAAATACAATTTTGCCGTTGAGTCCAAAGGACTTTTTATCGGAAAACTTGTTCTGATTTCAGTAGTAATCGGTATTTTCTTCTGGGTATTCGCTCAGGACCGCGGCGTTGCAATTCCGCTTATCATCCTTGCAGTTGTCATTCTTACAATCAGCTTTATATCAAAGAATACAGCATTCGGACGTCATATTTATGCTATCGGCGGTAACCGTGAAGCTGCTGCTCTTTCAGGTGTAAATGTACAGAGAGTAACCTGGCTTTTATTTATCCTTGAAGGTACGGTTTGTGCTATCTCAGGTATTGTCTATACGGCAAGACTTAATTCAGCTGCAATCGCAGCCGGACAGGGAAATGAAACAGATATCATCGCTGCTGCTATTATCGGAGGCACATCACCTGCAGGCGGAAAAGGAAGCGTTGTCGGATGTGTAATCGGAGCTTTGGTTATGGCATCTCTTGAAAACGGTATGTCGATTCTTTCACTCGGATCCTTCGAGAAATATGTTGCAAAAGGACTTATCCTCCTCTTTGCAGTTGCTATCGATGAACTTACCAAGAACGCTAAGAACTGATATATGATATACTTTTTACAGGCGGGGATATACCCTGCCTGTATTTTTAT
>JAUNOA010000033.1 GCA_030531245.1 Lachnospiraceae bacterium | reverse complement strand
TTAAACCTGTAGGAGGAAATGATATGAAACTTATTGAAGGCGGTGTGTGTGCCGCTAAGGGCTTTAAGGCCAACGGTATTCATTGCGGAATACGGGAGGGTAAGATCAAAAAGGACCTTACCATGATTTTCAGTGAGGTTCCGGCAAATGCGGCGGGCGTATATACGACCAATCTTGTAAAAGGCGCACCAATTACCGTGACGAAGAAGCATCTGGAGAATGGCATCGCACAGGCAGTGATATGCAACAGCGGAAACGCCAACACCTGCAATGCAGACGGTATTGAAATCGCAGAAAAGATGAGCAGCCTTGCGGCAGATGCGCTTGGCATCAGGTCAGAAGATATGATAGTCGCATCAACAGGTGTTATCGGTCAGCCTTTGAATATTGCTCCGATTGCGAAAGGGATGGCGGAGCTTGTTGCCGGTCTTAACGAAAACGGCAGTGATGATGCAGTTGCAGGAATTATGACTACTGATACTAAACCGAAACAGATAGCAGTAGAATTTGAGATAGACGGAGTGATCTGTCATATCGGAGGTATCGCAAAAGGAAGCGGCATGATACATCCGAACATGGCCACGATGCTGGTATTCATTACTACCGATGCGGCTCTTTCCGCTGAGTTACTGCAGAAAGCGATTTCCGGCGATGTTCAGGACACATTCAACATGCTCAGCATTGACGGAGATACATCCACAAATGATACCTGTGTTATCATGGCAAACGGAATGGCGGGAAATAAGCTTATCGATTCGGAAGGTCCGGCTTTCAGTGAATTTATGAAAGCGCTCAATACAGTTAATGTTAACCTTTGCAGAATGATGGCGGCAGATGGTGAGGGAGCAACAAAGATGCTTGAATGTTCTGTATGCGGGGCACAGGATATCAGGACGGCAAAAGCTGTCGCAAAAAGTGTTGTGTGTTCCAGCCTGCTAAAAGCCGCAATGTTCGGGGCCGATGCGAACTGGGGACGAGTTCTCTGCGCAATAGGATACAGCGGTGCAGACCTTGATGTAAGCAGGATAGATGTTTCATTCAGATCGGATGCAGGAATCGTTGACGTGTGCAGGAATGGTTCGGGTATTGATTTCTCTGAGGAAACCGCAAAAAAAGTTTTATCCCGAAATGAGATAGATATACTTGTCGAACTCAATTCAGGAGATGCATCTTCAACCGCATGGGGTTGCGATTTGACATATGACTACGTAAAGATTAACGGAGATTACAGAACATGAATAAAGTATTATCAAATTATGAGAGAGCAGAGGTGCTGGCACAGGCTCTGCCATATATAAAAAAATATGTCGGAAAGACAGTAGTAATAAAGTATGGCGGAAACGCTATGATAAATGAGGAACTGAAACAGCAGGTTATGGAGGATATAGTTCTGCTCTGGCTGATCGGAGTAAAGGTTGTTCTCGTACACGGTGGCGGACCGGAGATTTCGGAACTTATGAATAAGCTTGGGAAAAAGGCTGAGTTTGTAGATGGACTTAGAGTGACAGATAAAGAAACAGTGGATATTGTTCAGATGGTTCTTGCAGGCAAAGTCAACAAAACGCTGGTAAATCTTCTGGAGATGAAAGGCGGTAAAGCAATAGGTGTTTCCGGTATGGACGGAAGACTCATTGAGGCCAAAATTAAAGACGAGCGACTGGGTTATGTCGGCAGGATCACCAAAATAAATATTAAAACTGTTGAAGACATACTCGACAAAGGCTATATTCCTGTAATCTCAACTCTGGGCTGTGACAGGGAGGGAAACGCATACAATATAAACGGTGATACCGCAGCTGCATATATCGCAGGTGCATTGGCTACGGAAAGACTTATCATGATGACAGACATTGCCGGAGTGCTTAAGGACAAAAATGATCCGGATTCTCTGATCCCCGAAATCACGATTGCTCAGGCCGAAAAGCTTAAGGATGAAGGTATTATATCAGGAGGAATGATACCGAAAATCGAGTGCTGTGTTGAGGCAATCAATGAAGGAGTAAAAAATGTGGTAATAATGGACGGAAGAATCCCTCATTCGATTCTGATGGAGCTTCTTACCAATGAAGGTGCGGGTACCTGCATAAAGGAGTAATTATGGGAATAAAAGAAACTGATGATAAATATGTTGCCGGAACCTACAAAAGATTCCCTGTGGAAATAATATCGGGAAAGGGATCGGTAGTTAAAGACGTTACCGGTAAAGAGTACATTGACATGGGATGCGGAATAGGTGTTACCTCATTCGGAATCTGCGATGATACCTGGAAAGATGCTGTTGTTGCACAGCTGGATAAAGTTCAGCATATGTCAAATCTTTACTATACTGAACCTTGTGCACTGCTGGCAAAAGCTCTTTGTGAAAAAACCGGAATGAAAAAGGTATTCTTCGGGAATTCAGGAGCCGAAGCAAATGAATGTGCAATCAAGGCGGCAAGAAAGTATTCACAGGACAAAAAAGGCAGTGAATGGTTTACTATAGTTACACTGAAGAACAGTTTCCACGGAAGGACTCTGACAACATTGGCCGCTACGGGACAGGAACATTACCATGAGCTGTTTACTCCCCTTACACCGGGATTTGTGCATGTTACTGCCGGAGATATTGATGAGCTTAAGAAACTTGCAGAATCGACAAAAATCGCAGGAGTTATGATTGAGTGCATTCAGGGAGAAGGCGGGGTAATCCCGCTTGAAGCAGAATATGTTAAAGCACTCAGGAAGTTTACTGAAGAAAATGATATTCCGCTCATAGCAGACGAGGTTCAGACCGGAAACGGAAGAACGGGATGCCTTTATGCGTATATGAACTACGGGATAGTTCCGGATATTGTATCAACCGCAAAGGGTATTGGAGGCGGACTTCCGCTGGGGGCATGTCTTTTGGGAGAGAAATGTCAGAATGCACTTGGTTACGGAGACCACGGATCCACCTTTGGAGGAAACCCGGTATGCTGTGCAGGTGCGTTGACGATAATCAACAGGATAGATGAGAAACTTCTTGAAGAAGTAAAGAAAAAAAGCGCATATATATTTAATGCTTTTAAAGATGCCGAAGGTGTTGAAGACATCAGCGGTATGGGTCTGATGATCGGAATAAAGACATCAAGGCCGGCAGGCGAGGTTGTTTCCGCGTGTATTGAAAACGGAGTACTGTGCCTTACCGCAAAAGACAGGGTCAGACTTCTTCCTGCACTCAATATTTCATGGGATTTGCTTGAAAAGGCGGTTGATATAATTAAGAATGCTTGTAAGTAATATACTGAAAGGAACGACATGTTAGATAAAAGCATAAAAAAAGTACTTGTGATAGGAAGCGGTCCGATTGTAATAGGACAGGCAGCGGAATTTGATTATGCCGGTACTCAGGCATGCAAGATTCTGCGTCAGCAGGGAATTGAGATAGTACTTGTAAATTCAAATCCTGCCACCATTATGACCGACAAGTCCATGGCTGACGAGATTTATCTTGAGCCGCTTACGCTGGCTACACTTGAAAGAATCATTCTGAAGGAAAAGCCGGATTCTATTCTTGCAGGCCTTGGCGGTCAGACCGGACTGACTATGGCTATGGAGCTTGATAAATGCGGTTTCCTGAAGGAGAACAATGTCAGGCTGCTCGGAACGAACGCATTGAGTATCAACAGAGCAGAAGACCGTCAGCTTTTTAAGGAAGCAATGGCGAAAACCGGGGTTCCGACGATAGCATCCGATACTGCCGAAGATATAGAATCCGCTGTAAGTATTGCGGAAGAAATAGGCTATCCCGTAATCATACGTCCGGCATTTACACTGGGCGGCGGAGGAGGCGGGGTGGCATACTCCCCGGAAGAAATGCTTATGGTGGCAGGAACAGGACTTGAGGCTTCTCCTATACATCAGATACTTGTCGAGAAGTATATTTTCGGCTGGGAGGAAATCGAGTTTGAAGCAGTGCGTGATGCGGATGGAAATTCCATAATCGTATGCAGTATGGAAAATATTGATCCTGTAGGTGTGCATACAGGAGATTCGGTTGTTGTCGCTCCGGCTCTTACACTTCCTGACAAAGACCTGAATATGCTTCGACAGGCTTCACTTGATATAGTCGGGGAGCTTAAAATAGAAGGCGGATGCAACTGTCAGTTTGCATACAATCCTGAGACATCGGATTATTACGTAATTGAGGTTAATCCGCGAGTGTCAAGATCATCAGCTTTAGCAAGCAAGGCCACAGGCTATCCGATTGCGAAGGTTACAACCCTTATTGCTCTTGGTTACAGACTGAATGAGATAACTTTTGATAAGAATGCAGAAGGAACAGCTGCTACAGAGCCTGAGGTTGATTATATAGTCCTGAAATTCCCCAGATGGCCGTTTGATAAATTTACAAATACAAGCAGAAAGCTCGGAACTCAGATGAAAGCAACCGGAGAGGTTATGGCTATAGGAGGCTGTGTTGAAGAGGCTCTGCTCAAGGCAGTACGCGGCGCAGAAATCAAGCAGGAGACGCTCAATCGTGCTCCTTCTTCCAATGAACCTGTTGAAGAAAGGCTGAAGCTGATCGATGATCTCAGGATGTTCACGATATTTGAAGCATTAAAGAAGGATGTCCCGGTAAGCACAATCTGTGATATTACAAAGATCAATCCGTTCTTTATCGAAAAGATGAAGAATCTTGCAGATTATGAGGAGCAGATTTCAAACGGAATTTCAAAGGAACAGTATATTCAGGGAAAGAAACTCGGATATACAGATAAGGCGCTTAAGATGCTTTCAGGTACGGATCTGCCGATGAAGATGAATGCTTACTATAAGGCGGTGGATACCTGTAAGGGAGCTTTCGGCCCTGCTGCATATTATTATTCATACTTTGATGAAAATGATCAGGAAAAGCTCTGTGATGCCCCGGAGAAGGCTGCAGATGTCGGTAAGCAGGAAGGCTGTCTCAGGAAGATACTCGTTCTTGGGTCAGGACCTATCAGAATAGGTCAGGGCATTGAGTTTGATTACAGTTCCGTAAAGTGTGTTGAGGTTCTGAGAAATCAGGGCTGCGAGGTTATGATCGTAAATAACAACCCGGAAACAGTATCAACGGACTACGATACCTGTGACAGACTTTATTTTGAGCCGGTTACCGAGGAGGATGTTATTAACGTTATCAGAAAAGAAGAGCCTGACGGAGTAGTAGTCGCATTCGGAGGGCAGACGGCAATCAAGTTGGCGATGTATCTTGATTCGATGGGAGTCAGAATTCTCGGAACCTCCGCGGAAGGAATCGACACAGCCGAGGACAGGGAGAAATTTGATGAGTTCCTTGAAACTATAGGGATAACAAGACCAAGGGCAGTTGCTGTCAATACTGCCGAGGAAGCACTTATAGCTGCAAGAATCCTCGGCTATCCGGTACTGCTCAGACCGTCATATGTTATCGGAGGACAGGGAATGAGCGTTGTCAGAAGTTCAGAGGAAGTAAGGACCTATATGAATGCAATTCTGGCAGGCAATATTTCGAATTCGGTACTTGTTGATAAATATATGCCCGGAACAGAACTTGAGGTTGACTGTATCTCTGACGGAGACAATGTGCTTATCCCTGGAATCATGGAACATATAGAAAGAGCCGGAATTCACTCCGGTGATTCAATCGCCGTGTATCCTCCGTACAATCTTTCAGAACAGATGACCAGGACTATCTGTGAAGTGTCGGTAAAGATTGCAAAAGGTCTTGGAACGAAAGGAATAGTAAACATACAGTATCTCGTTGATAACGGCAGGCTTTATGTTATCGAAGTCAATCCTCGTGCAAGCCGTACGGTTCCTTATATAAGCAAGGTAACGGGAATACCTATGATCGAACTTGCAAGCCGTATTATGCTTGGAGAAAAGTTGAAAGCAATGGGTTATGAACAGGGACTTGCACCTGTTGCCAAGTACTATGCGGTAAAGGTTCCTGTATTCAGTTTCGAAAAAATAACCGATGCAGATTCAATCATGGGACCGGAGATGAAGTCTACGGGCGAGGTTCTGGGTATAGGAAGGACCAAGACAGAAGCATTGTTTAAAGGGCTTACTGCATCAGGAGTAGATATCAATCTCGAGGAAAAAAAGGAAGAGCGCAAAGGAATACTGATTTCTGTTGAGGATTATGATTACAGTGATGCGATAAAACTTGCCGAGAAGTTTACCGATCTCGGTGTTGATCTGTATGCTACACCGGATACTGCTGAAGCTATACGAAGCAGAGGCATGGATGTCACTACAGCACGTAATGTCTGGGAGAATAATGACATTTACGATCTGCTTGACAACGGAACTGTTCAGTACATTGTATATACAGGTGCCGTTATGGATAGCTCTGTAGGGGATTTCAGACTTCTCCACAGAAAGGCGATGAATCTTAGAATTCCGTGTATGACTTCAATAGATACGGCACTGGCATTGGCTGATGTAATAAGTGCACATTACACTCAGAATAATACTTATCTTGTAAATATCAACTCTTAAGGAGATCATAATAATGGATTTTAAAAACAGACATTTTTTAAAGCTTCTCGATTTCACACCGGAAGAAATCATGGCATTGCTTGATCTTGCAGCAGACCTCAAGGCGAAAAAAAAGGCCGGAATCCCGCACAGACTCTGTGAGGGGAAAAACGTAGCTCTGATATTTGAAAAGACAAGCACCAGGACGAGATGTTCATTTGAAGTGGCAGCGGCAGACCTCGGTATGCACCCGGTATATCTTGATCCCAAGGGTTCACAGATAGGAAAGAAGGAGAGCATCGCCGATACCGCAAGAGTCCTCGGAAGAATGTTCGACGGTATTGAGTACAGGGGGTTCGGACAGGAGATAGTTGAAGAACTTGCAAAGTATGCAGGAGTTCCCGTCTGGAACGGTCTTACAAATGAATTTCATCCTACACAGATTCTTGCTGACTTTATGACTATCAGAGAACACTTCGGTGAACTGAAAGGAAGAAAGCTGGTCTATATGGGTGATGCACGTTACAACATGGGAAACTCTCTTATGGTTGGCTGTGCCAAGATGGGGATGAACTTTGTTGCATGTGCTCCTGAAGCATATTTCCCCGATAAGGCGCTTGTTGCAGAGTGTGAGAAGATTGCGCTCGCTTCCGGTGCAACGCTCTTATTTGAAACCGATCCGGTAAAAGCTGTAAAGAATGCAGATATAATCTACACAGACGTGTGGGTATCCATGGGTGAACCGGAAGAAGTATGGGCGGAAAGAATAAAGGATCTTGAACCTTACAGAGTAACAGCGGATATTATGAAGAATGCCGGACCGCAATGCAGATTTATGCATTGTTTACCTGCATTCCATGATCTCGGGACAGATGTCGGGAGAGAGATTCATGATAAATTCGGAATCGACAGCATGGAGGTTGACGATGATGTGTTTGAAAGCGCTCAATCTATAGTATTTGATGAGGCAGAGAACAGAATGCACACAATAAAAGCCGTTATGGCAGCAACGCTGTAAATGCAGACAGCATTATAAAAATACGACATTTGATGATTATTTGCATGAATATTGATTACTTTATTCCGACAGCATCATCAATGGGAACTGAGAAAGCAATTCCCTTGCCGCTGGTATTAAAACCGACATTTTTATAGACAGCCTTAAGGACGGCATCCTTGATGTCCGAAGGAACAACGATCAAAACGATATCTTTTAACGGTTCGATACTGATATTGAAAAATTCCTCGGCCTGTTTATTAGCTGTTCCGTGTCCGGACAGGACAGTACCGCCGGTTGCTCCGGCGGTTTTTGCAGCATCCATAACAGCCTCGGAAAAACCTTCATTTACTATACATATTACGAGTTCGTATTTATTTGAGTTCATAGTTCTGCTCCTTAATCATATCTCTGTTATTACTTAAAAACGCAAACAGCGAAACACCGATAACGCTGGACATCGGAACCGTAAAAGCAATACCTTTACCGTTTTTTATCGTTTTGAATTTTTCTTCGATATCTGCCAGGGCTTTGTCAGCATATTCCTTTTTGATTATGCTGACAATTGCAATTTTCTCGGTATTATCGAGACCGAGGTACTCCTTCATTTCGGTTGAAGCAGTACCACGGGCCAGTATGGTTGTCTGAAGATTGACATCATAGGATGCTATGAGATCCTTGTAATAATCGGCTTTTTTACGACGCACTATAGTAACAAGCATTTCAAGCCTGTTTATGTCGACGGTATGTCTTTGATTATTTCTGTTATCTGCCATTGGTTATAACCCTGTGATTTGTGATTATTTCTAATCGGTTATCCTTGTTTCTATACATCAAAATAAATAATCTGCTCATCATCTGATTGCATGATTTTTCTTATTGTCAGGTTTTCACGAATTCTGCGTTCAGTTATTGCCCTGAAACCAAGAAGCTGTATGGTTATCAGAGGTGTCATGGCAACCATTGCTACTATGCCGAAAGCGGATTCGAGTATTTTATCCTCACCGGCAACAGTCATGCATGCTCCGATTGCCATGGGAAGGATAAAACTGGATGTCAGAGGTCCGCTTGCAACACCGCCGGAATCGAATGCTATCGCAGAATACATACCGGGAACGCTTATGCTTAGAGTCAGGGCAATCAGATATCCCGGAACAATATAATACAGAAGCGAAAATCCATATACTATCCTTATCATGGAAAGTCCTATGGAAATGCCTACACCCACGGACAGGGCTATGAGCAAGGATTTTTTTGTTACGGTGCCCCCTGTGATTTCTTCAACCTGATTGTTTAGTACGTGAACTGCGGGTTCTGCGAGAACAACAACGGTACCTATTATAAATCCGAATACTATGATTATGTTTTTACTGTATCCGGCCAGCTGAGTGCCGAGTAAATACCCGACAGGCATAAAACCTACCTGTACCGCAGTAAGAAATGCTACCAGTCCCGCAAACGTGTATGCTAACCCGATTCCTATCTGTATAAGTTTTTTGGATGGAAGCTTAAGAACCGTAAAATTAACGATAAGAAAAAATAATATGATAAGAAACAGTGCTTTTGCAATCTCCCATACGGTTTTTACAATGATTTTGCCGATTCCGCTGTTCAGAATGGCTGTCATTGAGTATTCTCCCACGGAATAATTCAGGTTCCCGCTTGAAAACAAGGAGAGGAGCATGACCGCTATCATGGGACCTATGGAACAGAGAGCAATAAGACCAAATGCGTTCTCCTTTGAATTTTTACCTCCGATAACACCGGCAATACCGACACCCAGAGACATGATAAAAGGTACTGTCACCGGACCGGTGGTTACGCCTCCGGAATCAAATGACAGAGGAATCATAGAAGAATGACCTGTTTCTATAAGAAGAGTGGATATAGCAAACAAAAAGGCATAAAATAACATGAGAAGCTTGCCGAGATCTGCCTGAAAAACTATTTTGACAATTGCGATCACCAGCAGCAGTCCGACACCGAATCCAACACAGAAAATCAGTACTGAAGGGTTGATTACTGCTTTAACCTGCTCTGCAAGTACAGACAGATCCGGTTCGGCAATTGTAATAAGGACACCCATAAAGAAACTGATAAGTATCAGAAGGGTAAATTTGCGGGTCTTTGTCAATCCGGAACCGACATGTTCTCCGATGGGAGTCAATGCCATATCTGCTCCAAGATTAAATAAACTGATTCCTATAATCAGAAAAACGGCGCATATAAGGAAAACAAGAAGCTCGCGGACGCTCATGCTGAAGAATGGCAAAAAGTACATAATAATTACTGTAACCACAACCGGGAGCACAGAAATCAGAGACTCTTTGGATTTTTCTAAAAGGTTTGATAACATTTTTACGATCCGGATTGATTCCGCTTTCTGAAGTTTGAGTTTAAGCTGTGTTTATTGTACCCGTTTCAGTGCATTTATGTCAAATATACGCAAATAAAGGATGTGTTGGGTTTTTTAATCAGCATATAGTATAATTATGATGTCCCCGGATGAAACCATAAGGGATATTGAAGACAGACACGAATTATACTATAGGATCGGTTTATGAAGAAAAAGGGAATATTGTTTTTTGATCTGGATGGAACATTGCTTGACAACAGGACAGATGAAGTACCGGCGAGCGCTATGGATGCCATAGATCAGCTCAGAGAGAAATATGTAATCTGCCTGGCAACAGGCAGGGATATGGATACACATTATTCGGTGAAATACAAATCCATGGTTCGGCCGGACTGTATCATACATCGTAACGGAACCAGGATAACGGTAGGAGAGACTGACATCTTCAGGCACTATATGGATAAGACTCTTTTAAGAAGAGCAGGGGAATTCGCAGCATCCAACGGTTTATCTGTGGGAACTTCCATAGGTGAATATGATTATTTCATCAATCCGCAGCTGAAGACGGCAGCTGATATTTCCTACAGAGGTACATCGTCCAGACATTTCAGACCGTTTGATGAGCTTTTTGCTGAAGATATACTGGTAAGCGCAATTGATTTTGCAGGTGATGTCTTAAACTACAAGGATATGGTCGAGAGAGCCATTCCCGAGTTTACGCTGTATCCGTTTAACAGCGGAACCGGAGCAGATGTAGTTGAGAAAGGTTTTTCCAAAGCTGACGGAATGAAGAGGATATGTGATTATTACTGTATCCCGATGGAATATACATGGGCTTTCGGGGATTCACCGAATGATATACCGATGTTAAAAGCCGCGGGCTGCGGTGTTGCCATGGGTAATGCGGACGATGCTGTCAAGGAGATGGCACAGGAAGTGACCGATGCTGTATGGGATGACGGAATAGCCAGATTCCTTCGGAAACTGATGTGATTATGTGTCCGGTGTTTAAAGAGGAGATGTGAAATGAGTAAGAATTACAGAGCGGAACTTGTGGGTGTTTTCGGTGATCCGGTAGATGATAATCCTACCGGTGTTATGGAGGAATCGGCATTTGAATACTGCGGTCTGAATTACAGGTATCTGACACTGCGGGTTACGCCTGACGATCTCGGCGATGCGGTTCGGGCTATCCGTGCTTTTCATATGAAAGGTATAAATCTGACCATGCCTCACAAAATCAATGTTATCCCTAAACTGGACGGGATTTCCGAAGCAGCTCAAATAATAGGAGCTGTTAATACGGTAGTTGTAAAAGAGGACAATTCATTATATGGTGAGAACACCGATGGTAAGGGATTTGTACAGGCACTCAATAACCGTGGAATCAGTCTTGCAGGAAAGAAACTGCTTATCCTTGGTGCCGGCGGGGCCGCACGGGCTGTATCTGTTGAGTGTGCTCTGGCAGGTGCCGAAAAGATTACTATACTTAACCGTACAGAGGATAAAGCAACTGAACTGGCAGGTGTTATAAATAATAATACCCCGGCAAAGGCAGAAGGATATCACTGGACTCCCGGATACAGGATACCGGAGGAGACGGATATTCTGGTCAATGCAACCTCTATCGGTTTTTCTCCGGATATTAATGGGAAACCCGATATTGATTATGATTCAATACACGCCGGTATGACAGTGGTTGATGTAGTGTTTTACCCTTGTGAGACCCTGTTTTTAAAAGAGGCGGCCAAAAGAGGTGCCGAAACCGTGAACGGACTCGGGATGCTGGCCTGTCAGGGTGCTTTGAATTTTACACTCTGGACAGGAGTTCCGGCACCGCTTGAAGTTATGGAAGAACAGCTCAGAAAAGAGTTTATATGAACAGCGATGAAACCCGCTGAAGATGACAGAATGATACAGGTTATCAGTTGTGTACGGTAGTCTTGTAAAGTTGAAAGGTGAAAGATGCAAAAGAAAGAGATTGTTTACAAATCATCGGACAGGAAAACTATGATACATGCAATCGAGTGAATTGAAGAACATGAGAAAAGAGATGATCGGAGGTTATGATGAATAATTTTTTTGAAGAGGGTAAACTGACAATATATCTTGATGGCAGACTTTCGGCAGGTAATGCCGCAGCAATCAGGGAAGAAATCTATTCGCTGCTTGAACAATACAAACCTGAAAAGGTTGTGATAGACTGTGAAACTTTGGAGTATATTTCATCTTCGGGGCTCAGGGTGCTTCTGGAAATCGGGAAGTCATATTCCATGTCAGTCACTAATGTATCGGGACCGGTTTATGAAATTCTGGATCTCAGCGGGTTTACAAGCATGTTTGATATAAAGCATGCAATGAGACGTCTGTCAGTTGAAGGTTGTGAGATGATCGGCACAGGTGCCAGTTCGCATGTTTATAAATACGACGAGGATACCATGCTTAAGAAGTTCGTGCAGGGAGTGTCTCTGGACCGGATTTATGCCGAAACGGAAAGCGCCAGAAAATCATTTATTGCAGGTATTCAGACATCAATACCTTTTGATGTAGTCAAATGTGATGACTGGTATGCAACTGCTTTTGAGATGATTGACGGAAGCTCTTTGAACAGTACTTTTGTGGATCATCCGGAACGTTTTGATGAATTGACTGAAAAATACGTAGAATTGCTCAAACAGTTTCATTCAACCGAAGCGGCTGCAGGCTCTTTTCCGGATATTAGGGACAAATATCATTCCTGGATGGAAAATCTGAGCAATTATATGACGGAGGAGGAAGTAGCTTCGCTGTACGATGCCTTTGATGCGATTCCGCCGAGAAATACCATGATTCATGTTGATCCTCACGGAGGAAACATAATGGTAGACGGCGGCAAGCTGCTGTTTGTTGATATGGCAGATATATCTATCGGACATCCTCTGGTTGATGTGGGAACAGAGTATTTCCACTATGTTATTCTCAGAGAAACATCTCTTGGGGCAAAACTGATTTTCACTGTTGAACCGGAAGACAGCGAACTGCCTTTGAGAATCTGGAATGAACTTGAGCGTCGCTATTTCGAGGGAAAGAGCGACGCCCAGATGAAAGATATTCACAGAATGCTTCAGCTGTTCGGAGGTTTACGCTGCCTTATCATTGTGGCAAAACATAAACAGCTGGCAGAAGAAGTCAAAAAGGAACTCGTAGAAAAGCAGCGAAAGGAACTGATGCCTTTTATTGCTGAGGCAAAAGAATTGTTTGCAAGAGCAGACGAGTTCTTTAATTGATATCATTACAGTTATTTTCCAAGGTTGTCGGTGATTTCCACAGTCTTATTCTCGTTGTAGCAGGCAAATGTATTTTCCACATCTGCAGGAATGCTGCTGCGGGAAAACAACCCGACCAGTGGAACAAGTATCAGTCCGCCAACCATTGAGAACACTCCGGAATAAATGGAATTACGGAATACGAAAGAGAGCAGTGCATTGCCGGATACATCGAGCATTCCCAGAGAAATAAGCAACTGTATGATTTCCATACCGCAGCCCCAGACAAAGGATACAGCCACAGATACGGATGTAACCTTTTTGCTGTAGAGACTGTAGAGGAACGGAGCCAGAAATGCTCCGGCAAGTGCGCCCCATGAAACTCCCATCATCTGTGCGATAAACAGGTTCTGGTTTTTGACCTGATTAATCGCAATAGCTGCTGATATGACGATGAATACCACGATAAATAATCGCATTATCAGCAGTTTCTTTTTTTCACTTGTTTCCTTGCGGGACAGCGGAAGAAGGAAGTCAAGGGTTATGGTGGAGGAACTCGTCAGTACAAGCGAAGACAGAGTCGACATTGATGCAGACAGAACCAGCACTATTACTATACCTATAATCACAGGTGAAAGAGTGGAAAGCATCTGCGGTATGATTGCATCGAAACCGTCTGCTTTAACATTTACATCGTACAGTCTGCCGAATCCGCCGAGGAAATAACAGCCGCCTGCTACCACGATTGCAAACAGAGTTGAGATTACGGTGCCCTTTTTTACAGCGTCTTCATTGCTGATCGCGTAAAATTTTCCGACCATCTGAGGAAGTCCCCAGGTACCGAGTGATGTCAGAAGGATAACGAAAAGGAGAAAAACAGGATCAGGCCCGAAGAATGATACGTACTCCCATCCGGCATCCGGCTTTTCAGCGATGCCTCGCATTGCCATCATCAGTCCGCCGTTGTCATTGAGTACAGCACCTATCACGGCCACTATTCCGCCAAGCATCAGAAGACCCTGAATAAAATCGTTCATTGCCGTGGCCATGTATCCTCCGATGATTACGTATGTTCCTGTAAGTACTGCCATCAGGATTACGCATACAGAGTAGTCGATACCCGGAAACGCCATAGAGAAAAGTCTGGACAGACCGTTATAAAGTGATGCGGTGTACGGAATCAGAAATACGAATGTAATCACCGATGCCCACAGTCTGAGCTTCTCGGATTTAAAACGTGAACCGAAGTAATCAGGCATAGTCTTGCTAGAAAGGTGATTGGTCATGATACGTGTTCGTCTGCCCAGAATCAGCCATGCCAGCAATGAGCCTATGAATGCATTTCCCAGTCCGATCCAGGTTGACGCGATACCGAAGTTCCAGCCGAACTGTCCGGCATATCCTACGAATATAACTGCAGAAAAGTAGGATGTTCCGTATGCGAACGCACTCAGCCACGGCCCGATGTTTCTGGAACCGAGCACAAAGCCGGATACATCACTTGCATGAGACCTGGATCTGATTCCGATAATTATCATCCCTGCAAAGAATATGACGATCATTATAAGCGTTATTGTAGTAGTGTTCATTGTCTTGTCCTTCCTTTTAGAGAGTTTATATAGCATCCCGCGGAGCGGTTATATATGATATGATTTCATGTTATATAAAAAACGGACCGGTTGATCCGGTCCGCATAATACATATCTTCAATGATTACAGCGACACAAATCAACCTCGCAGATATTGCGTGGGAACATAGCTGTAATAATATCTTTCCGATGCAAAAATATTCATAAATCAAACCTTCTTTTATGATTTTCCATATCCTACCACTAACATATATTTTTGTCAATACGGTGCCGCGGCCAATAACCTGCTTATGCAGATGCAGGCAGACATTTCGGATACGGATGTCAGAAGACCTGTATGTGTGGAGACGACAGCAGTGGGTGCAGCTTATCTGGCAGAGTTGGCAGTCGGATACTGGAGCAGTACAGACGATGTTATCGCAAACCGTTCAATAGACAGAATCTTCAGTCCGATGACTGATCCGAAAACCCGTGAAGAAAAGATCAGCGGATGGAAGACGGCAGTTGCGAGAGCATTGGGAAGCAGTTTTTAATTAAATGGTAACAGATGAGCAGAATAATGTTCTTACATTCTTTGGATTAAAGTAAGGAATACTTAAAGTAATTAAAATTCTAAAGACATATAATGAATGAAAAGTGATGTTTTGGAGGTTATGGCAAAATGAAAAGAATAATTGCACTTAGTATAGTTTTGATTATGGCTGTTCTATTTACGGCATGTGCAAAAAAGGCTGAACCGGCCGGAAAAGAAACGGCAGCAGAGACAGTAGCGGAGACGGTTGCACAGAATACTCCTGTCGAAACAGAAGCAGAGACAGATACGGAATACGAAGAGGTGACGGAAGCGATTCCGGAAGAATCACCTGAAGAAAGAGTTTCTGTTTCCGTATGGAGAGAAATCCCTGTAGCGGATTCACCGGCTCTTCTTCATCCTGATATAAAAACAACCTTTGAAGGCGGTCAGGCACCGGACAACCGTATGATATTTGAACTGAGTTATCCACTGATCACACTTGCTCAGGATGAAGCTGAAAAATATCCGGAGCTCAACACAGCTATTCTTGAAGATTTTGATAACTACTGTATTCAGACAGCACAGGAAGACCGGGAAAGACTGGAGGAAAGCTTCAATCCGGATATGCTCAATGATGAGTATTTCGGCACTCTCACCTGTAAAAGAACAGCAGAGGTACTCAGAGCGGATGAGAACTTTTTCTCTGTGAGAGTTGATTTAGTGTCATATATGGGCGGTGCTCACGGACAGTCCGTCAGGGAATGCTTTACCTATTCCACACAGGACGGATCCCTTATCACACCAAAGGATGTTTTTGTCAGCAAGGATGCACTTGTGACAGCTCTCAAAGAAAAACTGGAAGCAATTCCGGATGTTGAATATTTCAATCTGGATGAGGATCTTGACAGCCACGATTTTGAAAACGGCAGGCTTGCAGATAACATTTATTATAATATGGGACTTACAGGAGACGGTGTAATATTCTATTTCAACCAGTATGAACTTGCTCCGTATGCAGCAGGGGAGCAGATAGTTTTGCTTTCGTATAATGAATATGCGGATATCATGAATCCTGTGTTTTCAAAGACAGCAGATTCATACGTTTATCCTCTGAACGAAAATGCGGAGTATGATACCCGTTCGGGAAAGCTGGTTTTCTCCAACGGATATGATGAGTATTCAACAGTAAGGTCGGCAAAGATCAGGCTGGACGGTAAGGATTATGAATTTGAGACATTTACATATCATCCGAAGCAGTATCTGGTTCAGGCGGGCGACAGAACCTTCATCTATGCATTTGAGGACGCAGATGACGATGATGATTTCATTCATGTGATGGAGATAACAAAAGGCGAGGCAAAGGATTGCGGTAAAGTTGAGAAAAGATTATATTCTGTCAACGAAGAGGCTGAAATCCATACGATTCTTGATGCCAACTGCTATGCCAGATCAGATACTGTAAAAGCATTTACAGATCCGATGGAGATGGTACTTCAGGACGGAAAGATATATTATGTCGGTGAAGACGGAATGCCGGCAAAATAAATCCGGACCGGGAAAGGCGAAGCAATTTTCTGTTATATAAAATTAAGGCTGACATACCTGCGGTTATTCGCGCGGTGTCAGCCTTTTTCTGTGTAGAGGCATATTCACTTTATAAGGTTACCGATTATTCCAAAGCTTACAATCATCATAATGATTGAAGCCATGAATACTCCGAGCATAGTTGCCAGAAAAGCTTTTTTTCTGTCCATATTTAGCACGGAAGCTATCAGACATCCGGTCCAGGCTCCTGTTCCGGGAAGAGGTATTCCGACAAAAAGCACCAGTCCCCAGAATCCGTATTTTTCAATGGAATCTTTGCTTTTATCGACTTTTTTATATAACCAGTTGGCAAAGCTGTTTATGAAACCTATTTTTGAATTTCTCATCCATTCCAGTATTTTGTTAATGAACAGGAGTATGAACGGGACCGGAATGATATTGCCTATAATGGAAATGATATAACTTTCCACAGGGTCCATCTTCAGCAGGGAAGCGGCAATAAGTCCGCCTCTTAGTTCCAGTATGGGCATCAGTGAAATAATGAATACTATCAGCTGCCTGCCGTATTTCATCGCCAGAAGGCTTCCGGATGCGGCAACTATGTTTTTTACGATTTTCTCAACCATGTTAGAAAGTATAACTAAACTGGTAAAAATGTGCAAGTGTGTGGTATGATATATGAGTGGTATTTTGTGCCAATAATACACGAATAATAATAACAGAGGTCGAAAATGGAAAGAAGCAGAAAACGCCGTAAGAATAATAAATACTATATGATCGGCGCGGCAATTTTACTTGTTCTCATAGTGATCGGCATTGTTATAGGGGTTAACAGTTGCGGAAGAAAAGAAGAGGAGGATATAGCAGATCCGGTTGTTCAGGAAGAGACCGAATCCGAAGAAGAGACGCTTTCTCCTGAGGAAATAGCAGCAGAAGAAGAAAAAGCCGAGAGGGAAGCTCATGAGGAACTGATAGAAGATACAATCGCTTCTTACGGGGACATAGGTATGTGCAGTCTTGAGGACGGAGGATATCTGAATATCAGAGAGGCGGCAGACCAGCATTCGGATATCGTCGGCAAGCTTTATGACAGAAGCGCATGTTCGGTCAGGGAAGATCAGGGCGACTGGTTGAAAATTAAAAGCGGCGAGATAGAGGGATTTGTAAAATCACAGTATATTATCACCGGAGAAGATGCTGTACAGCTGGCGAGGGATGAGTTTAAGCTTCGTGCAATCGTACTTACGGAACGTCTTAATATCCGTACCGAGCCCAGTAAGGAATCCGATGTAATCGGAACCGCCGAAGAGGGCGGCAGGTATGAGGTTGAAGAGGAACTGGATGAGTGGGTCAAACTCAAAAAGGGATATGTTTCGAAAGAATATGTGGAACTGAAGGAATGCCTGGATGAGGCACGTAAGCTGGATGAGAAAACAGCAGTGCTCAATATGTATGACAATCTTGGTGTATCCAATGTTGACAATTATCTGAATATAAGAAAGGGACCGGGAGACAATCAGGATATCATAGGAAAGCTCCCGAAGAATTCCGGAGCGGAGATTCTTGATGAGGAGAACGGATGGTATAAGATCAGGTCGGGAGCCGTAACGGGATACGTCAGTTCAAAGTATATTCTTACCGGTTCTGCAGCAGTCGGTATAGCAATCGATAAAGCTGAGCTCATGGCCATAGTTGAGGCGGATGCACTGAATGTCCGCGAGGGGCCGGGAGAGGAATATAAAGCCTGGACACAGATCACAAACAGTGAGCGGTACCCGGTGCTCGGAGAAGAAAACGGTTGGGTCAAAATCGATCTTGGTGATGATGACGATGAAAGCGGAGAGGCTACAACGGCATTTGTTTCATCGGATTTTGTCGAAGTCAGGTATGCTCTTAACGAGGCCATCAAATTCTCACCGACTGAAATCGCAAGGATGAAGGCATCTTCCAAGAGAGGCCAGATATGCAACTATGCTCTGCAGTTTATCGGAAATCCGTATGTATGGGGAGGCCTTTCTCTTACCAAAGGCTGTGACTGTTCCGGATTCGTGCTTAAAGTTATGCAGAAATTCGGAATCAACCTTCCGCATTATTCCGGAGCACAGGCCAAGAGCGGTAAGAAAGTTGACTCGGGCAGCATCAGACCCGGTGACCTGGTATTCTACGCAAACAAGAGCGGAACGATTAATCATGTCGCAATTTATATCGGAAACGGACAGATAGTCCATGCGGCAAACAAAAAGAGCGGAATCAAGATATCTTCATGGAGATACAGAAGTCCGGTAAAGATAGTAAATGTAATAGGTGACTGATAAGAGTTACATTCAAGACTGACAGGTATGAACAGAAATCTTAAGGGCAGTTTTATGCTGCTTATTACGGCAATTATATGGGGATTTGCATTTGTGGCTCAAAGTGTCGGAATCGACCAGGTGGGACCGTTTGCATTCAATGGTATAAGATGCATAATAGGCGGACTCGTCCTCATACCTGTCATTCTTATTATTAATAGGGGCAACATTAAAAAAGTACTGACTAAAGATGCATTGATGGGAGGATTTTTCTGCGGATTGTGCCTGTTCACCGCTTCAATGTTCCAGCAGTGGGGAATAATGGAGTCGACAGTCGGAAAGGCAAGCTTCATTACCGCCTTATACGTAGTAATCGTTCCGGTACTGGGCGTTTTCGTCGGAAAGAAAGTGTCATTGAAAGTATGGATAGGTGTGGCGGTATCCCTGCTGGGACTTTATCTTCTGTGCATGACTGATTCATTCTCGCTCAGCAGAGGTGATATGTTCCTGCTGATTTGTGCGGTATGCTTTTCTGTTCATATACTTATTATCGATTATTATTCGCCGAAGGCTGATGGTGTAGTTATTTCCTGTATTCAGTTTTTTGTCACGGGGATACTGAGTCTGATTGTCATGGCATTCGTAGAGAACCCTACTCCGGAGATGATATATTCGGGGCGCTGGTCCATATTGTATGCCGGAGTGCTCTCGTGCGGAGTCGCATACACACTTCAGGTCGTGTTTCAGAGGGATGTTGAGCCGACAGCGGCTTCGCTTATTCTCTGTCTGGAAAGCGTATTCGGGGTTATAGGGGGATGGCTGCTTCTTGGTCAGACCCTGTCTATGAGGGAAATACTTGGATGTATACTCATGTTCATAGCTATAGTACTGGCACAGCTGTGAACTGTCAGTTTTGACAAAAAGCGAAGCCGGTCACTGTGAATATTAGTACAAATGGTGAAATTGTTATTTTTTGAAAA
>JAUNOA010000073.1 GCA_030531245.1 Lachnospiraceae bacterium | reverse complement strand
TGAATCGTGAAGCCATAATAGAATATTTTGATGCACATGCCTCTCATTGGGATGAAGGCATGTTTCGTGTTGAAAAAAACATATCTGAAATACTGGATTTAGCCGGAGTTGCAGAGGGAGACAAGATACTTGATGTTGCATGCGGGACCGGAGTACTGATAGGTGATTATCTGAAAAGAAATGCAGGTATGGTAGTGGGAGTTGATTTTTCTCCCGGAATGATTGAAATCGCGAATATGAAATTCAGTGATCCGAGAGTACGGTTTCTGAATGATGATATAGAAAATATAGGGGAAGGCTTCAAGTTTGACAGGGCCATAGTGTACAATGCGTTTCCTCATTTTATAAATCCGCGGGAAGTAATCAGGAAGATGGTTAACTGCGTAAGAACCGGAGGAACAGTAACTATAGCACACGGTACAAGCAGAGAGGATATAAATGCATGTCATAATTCCCTGACTGAATGCTATGCGCGGGATCTGCCTCCTGCCGTGGAGGTAGCAAAACTGTTTCCCGAAAATGTGGAAATCGAAAACATAATCGATGGAGATTTTTATCTTGTGAGCGGAAGAAAAATAATATGATCCGGAGGTTGTTATGGATGAAGTCAGAATAATTGAGGTTAAACAGAGTGTACTTGCGGACAATGATAAGGATGCGGACGCCCTCCGTAAAAAGATGAAGGACGATAAGACATTCCTTATCAATCTTATGGCAGGACCCGGTGCCGGAAAGACAACAACGCTTGTCAGAGTCATCAATATGATGAAGCAGAAGTATAAGATAGGTGTACTGGAAGCAGACATTGACAGCGATGTTGATGCGGTAACCATAGCAGGAGCCACAGGAGTCGATGCGGTTCAGCTGCATACCGGAGGAATGTGCCATCTCGATGCGGAGATGACGAGACAGGGAGTAAATGAACTTGAAAAAGAATACGGTCATCACGACATAGTGATACTGGAAAATGTCGGAAACCTTGTCTGTCCGGCCGAGTTTGATACCG
Source organism: Lachnospiraceae bacterium (assembly GCA_030531245.1). Taxonomy (GTDB): domain Bacteria; phylum Bacillota; class Clostridia; order Lachnospirales; family Lachnospiraceae; genus Darwinimomas. Next base: position 3,431 of record JAUNOA010000073.1, on the reverse strand, counting down.
GTGCTGCCATGAATATGATGATACTGTCTGTTCCGGAAGGAGATGACAAGCCGCTGAAATACCCGCTGATGTTTCAGGTTTGCAATCTGGCGGTAATCAATAAAACAGATGTTATGCCGTATTTTGATTTTGATATGGAGAAATGCAGAGAAGGAATTGCCCGAAGAAATCCCAATGCAGCTGTTATTCCCATAAGCGCAAAGACAGGCGATGGAATAGATGAATTGGTTGAGTATCTGAACTGTAAAGTTGAGGAATGGAGGAAGTAATTATGGCATGGAATGAGGAGAAGAAATACACCGGAGCAGAGTTTTATGATGATAAGAATCCCAGCGAAAAGATATTGAAGGTGGGAGCAAAAATTACCGACAGACTTGTACAGCACATTAAAGGAATCAATTCAAAGGACCCGGAATACTGGGGCTTAAAAGCATTTGTCACCGATGAGATGGCAGACATGGCTCTTCAGATGGACCGCCGCCACCCATATACTGCGGGAGAACTGGCTGCAAAGACAGGCAAATCAAAAGACGAGGTAATAAGAATCCTCGGAGATATGGCGTGGGCAGGATTTGTTGAATACAACAATGACGGACCGAATGGTGAAAGACGCTGGACGCTTCCGGTTTATGTACCGGGATGCGGCGAGTTTACAAATATGCGTGAAAAGGATCTTGAGGAGCATCCGGAACTGGCACATTTCTTTGAGCAGATGGCCAGACTTCCGCTGGAGGCTGTAGCACCTATGGTAGCTCCCGGCGGTATCGGAATAGGAATGCATGTCATTCCTGTTCAGAAGGAAGTAGATATGCAGTCTGAGAAGGCTGATACAGAAAGTATCAGATACTGGCTTGATAAATATGACGGACAGTATGCAAAGTCCCTGTGCTCGTGCCGTGCCAATAGGAAGGTTTACGGAGAGAATGCAGGCGATGATCCTGAATCATGGTGTATCTGCGTAGGTCCGCTCTGTGATTTCATCGTTGAGACGGGAAGAGGTCAGAGATGTGACCGTGCAGAGGTTGAGAGGATACTTGCACATGCCGAAGAACTGGGCTTTGTACATGAGATTACAAACATTGACGGAAAAGGGAAAATCTTTGCCATCTGCAACTGCAATCCGAGAGTATGCCTTGCCATACGTACATCGCAGATGTTCAATCAGCCGAATTTCTCACGCAGCGGTTATGTAGCACATATTGATAAAGAGAAATGTGTAGCATGCGGAGGATGTGTTGAGGTATGTCCTGCCGGTGCGGTAAAACTCGGACAGAAGCTGTGCCTTAAGAACGGAGAAGAAGTCAGGTATCCTAAATTTGTTCCGCCGTATAATGTCAGCTGGGGTCCGGAATGGATCAACTATGAGTGGCGTGACACCAACAGAATCAACTGCTATGATTCCGGAACTTCACCATGTAAGACAGCCTGTCCTGCACATATCGCGGTTCAGGGATACCTTAAGCTTGCTGCACAGGGCAGGTATGATGAAGCACTGGAGCTTATCAAGAAAGAAAATCCGTTCCCTGCAGTCTGCGGACGTATCTGCAATAAACGCTGTGAGGAAGCCTGCACAAGGGGAACAGTCGATCAGGCTGTTGCTATTGATGATGTAAAGAGATTTCTGGCAGAGAGAGATCTGAATAAGGAAACACGCTGCGTTCCGAAGAAGCTGGTTCCAAAGGTTGACGGTGATTTTTCATCAATCAAGGTTGCAGTGATCGGAGCGGGGCCTGCCGGACTTTCATGTGCATATTATCTGGCAAGACTCGGTTATGCGCCGGTAGTATTTGAAAAAGAAGCTATGGCAGGCGGTATGATGAGTTACGGTATTCCATCTTACAAACTTGAGAGATCAGTAGTTCAGGCAGAGATTGATATCGTAAAGGAACTGGGCGCAGAGATCAGATGCGGAGTTGAAGTAGGTAAAGACATCACCATCGCTCAGTTAAGAGAACAGGGATTCAAAGCATTTTATATTGCAATAGGATGTCAGGGCGCAAGAAAGGCAGGAATCGCAGGCGAGGACGCAGAAGGCGTATTTACCGCAGTGGAATTCCTGAAGTCGGTTAAAGATGATGAGAAGAACCGACTTACAGGAAAAACAGTCGTGGTCGGCGGAGGAAATGTTGCCGTTGATGCTGCAAGAAGCGCAAGAAGAGTCGGAGCATCGGAGGCGGTTATGTACTGTCTTGAGAGTGCAGAGCAGATGCCGGCAAGCAAGGACGAACTGGCAGAAGCGGCAGAGGAAGGCGTTGCCGTAAATAACGGCTGGGGACCGAAGGAAATCATTACAGAAGACGGAAGGGTCAAGGCAATTGTTTTCAAAAAATGTCTCAGCGTATTCAATAAAGACGGTAAGTTCGCTCCTGAGTATGACGAAGAAGATACAGTTACGGTTGAGTGCAGCAACATAATTATGTCTATAGGACAGTCTATAGAATGGGGTGACCTGCTCAAGGGAGAAAACGTTGAATTCCATCACGGAAGCTTCCCTGTTGCGGACAGTGTAACCTATCAGACAGCGCAGGATGACATTTTCGTAGGAGGAGATATCTACACAGGACCGAAATTTGTCATCGATGCGATCGAGGCCGGAAAGAAGGCTGCAGAATCCATGCACAGATTTGTTCAGCCGGGTTCACATCTGACAGTGGGCAGAAACCGCAGGGAATTTATTGAACTTGATAAGAACAATATACTGATTCCGGATTATGATCATGCACAGCGTCAGGTTCCTGAAAACAGCTTCAGTGTGGATACTTTCCGCGACAATTCAAAATCTCTGACCGAAGAACAGGTCAGAACCGAGACATCAAGATGTCTGGGATGCGGAGCTTCAGAGGTTGATGAAAACAGATGTATCGGATGTGGATTATGTACGGTTCAGTGTAAGTTTGATGCGATACATCTGCACAGAGACCATCCGGAATGTTCGGATCTTCTTTCGATAGAAGAGAGAAACGGGCCTATGCTTAAATATGCGGCCGGACGTGCTATGCGTATATGGTTCGGAAAGAAAACACCGGAAGAAAAAGAAATTCAGAATAGACATAAAGAGTATAAGAAAAACCACTGATGAGTCTTCATTTTGAAACGGAGAGCAGAATATGCATGAACTTGGAGTAGTGTTCCATGTGATGGATACATGCAAGGATGTTGCCAAAAAAAATAACGCAAAACATATAAGGGCAGTCAGCCTGGAGATCGGAGAAGTGTCAACGGTAATTCCTGACCTTCTCCGGGACTGCTGGAAATGGGCAGTATCAAAAGATGAAATGATGACTGACTGTGAACTGAAAATAACGGGAATAAAGGCGATGACACATTGTGCATCCTGCGGAAAGGATTATCCTACCACGGTTTTTGAAAAGATATGTCCGTATTGCGGAAGTGATGATACCTATCTGATTACCGGAGACGAGTTCCTGATC
>JAUNOA010000032.1 GCA_030531245.1 Lachnospiraceae bacterium | reverse complement strand
AATAATGGCACAGGAACATCATGAGCACGGTCACGGATGCGGTCATGATCATTCATGCGGTGACGAAGCTCGGGAAAGAAAAAATATAATAATCAGACTTATTCTGGCAGCTGTGGTTTTCATAGCTGCTTTGATTGTTGAACATACTGCGGGACATACGATAGCGATACCTGTCTATATAGCGTCTTATCTGACGGTCGGATTCGGAGTTCTGAAAGAGGCCTTTGAAAGTATAAGGGAAGGCGATGTATTCGGGGAAGAGTTTCTCATGGCGATAGCCAGCTTGGGCGCACTTATTATCGGGCAGTATGCGGAAGCAGTTGCAGTCATGTGGTTATACTGTCTCGGAGAGTTCCTTCAGGACCTTGCGGTAGACAAATCCAGAGAGTCCATAGGAGAGCTTATGGATCTTCGGCCGGATTACGCAAATCTGATAAAAGAGGACGGAACCGAGGAAAAGGTTGATCCGGACACTGTCAGGGTCAAAGATGTTATCGTTATAAAACCCGGTGAAAAAGTGCCGCTGGACGGTACGGTCGCAGAGGGTGAGTCTATGCTCGATACCTCTTCGCTTACCGGTGAAGCCGTTCCGAGAAGTGTACGCCCCGGAGATGATGTGCTTAGCGGATGCATCAACACTACGGGACTTATCAAGGTTGAAGTTACGAAAGAATTCGGGGAGTCGACCGCAAGCCGGATACTTGAACTTGTTGAAAATGCAGGTGAGAGAAAATCAAAATCCGAGAACTTCATTTCAAAGTTTGCACATGTTTATACGCCTATAGTGTGTGTACTGGCACTTGTACTGGCGATAGTCCCGTCACTTATCACGGGAAACTGGATCCAGTGGATAGAGCGGGCGCTGACATTCCTTGTTGTATCATGTCCTTGTGCACTTGTTATATCGGTACCGCTCAGCTTCTTTGCCGGAATAGGATGCGCGTCAAAAGAGGGAATATTGGTTAAAGGAAGCAATTATCTCGAGGCTCTGGCCGATACAGGCATAGCTGTTTTTGATAAAACGGGTACTCTTACGGAAGGGATTTTTGAAGTACGTAATATTGCCGTTGACGAAAAAGCTGCAGTTACCGGGGAAGAAATGCTGGAACTTGCCGCATATGCCGAAAGCAATTCATCTCATCCGATAGCAGTATCTATCGTGAATGCATACGGAAAAGACATCGATAAACAAAAAGTCAAAGAAGTTATGGAGATGGCCGGCACGGGAGTCACGGCAACGGTAAAAGGCAGACACGTATACGCGGGGAATGCCGGAGGACTGGAAGAAGTCGGCATGGCCTTTTCGAAATGCGAGGAAGTAGGAACCGTTGTTTATGTAGCTGTTGACGGAAAATATGCGGGATATATCCTCATCTCGGACAGAATAAAAGAAGATGCGGCTGAAGCCATCAGCGGACTTAAAGCCTGCGGTATCAGAAAGACGGTTATGCTGACGGGTGATAATACCGTGGTTGCCGATGCAGTAGGAGGAGAGCTGGGTATTGACGAGGTTCATGCCGGACTTCTTCCGGAGGATAAGGTGTCAGAGGTCGAGAGGCTGCTGGGAGAAAAGTCTGAAAAGGAGAAACTGTTATTTGCAGGAGACGGAGTAAATGATGCACCGGTGCTTGCAAGAGCCGATATAGGAGTGGCCATGGGGGCATTCGGCTCGGACGCTGCTATAGAGGCAGCCGATGTCGTAATCATGGATGATAAACAGTCCAGGCTGATTACGGCCGTGAAGCTCTCGAAACGCACAGTCAGTATTGCGAAGCAGAATATCATATTTGCAATTGCAGTCAAAGTGATTGTTCTGATCCTCAGTGCGTGCGGGTATGCCACGATGTGGGCGGCAGTTTTTGCGGATGTGGGCGTTGCGCTGCTGTGTATTCTCAGTTCATTAAGAAATATGAAACCTGTTCAGAAGGCGAAATGAGCACCGGGCAGGTTTGAAAGGATAATATGAATATAGTTCTTACGGGATTTATGGGAGTCGGCAAAAGCACTATAGGACAGCTGCTGGCCAAAGAGCTTGGATATGGTTTTATCGATACAGATATATATATAGAAGAAAATGCAGGAAAGAAAATCCCGGAAATATTTGAAACCGAGGGAGAAGAGGCTTTCAGAGAGTATGAATGGGAGACAGCCCAGGATCTGAGATTTGCCGATAATCTGGTCATAGCGGCCGGAGGAGGATTTGAGGTCAAACCGTTCAAAAATGATGAGCACATAAAAATAGTTTACATAAAACGCGATATCGGCAGCATTATCCGTAAGCTGTCAGAGAGAGAAACCGGCAGACCAAATGCTGACGGAAAGTCACAGGAGGAACTCATGGAACTGTTCAGGAGGAGGGAACCGGGATATGAATCCGGTGCCGACATAGTGCTGGATCTTTCTAATTCGGAAATAAGTCCCGAAGATGCTTGCAAAAACCTGATTTCTCTGATAAAATAGCATTTCGCGACATATTATATTTTTCCTTGCTTGCGACTTAATCGCAGGCCGGAGACCGTAAGGAGGTAGTAACAGATGACGAGCAAATATGAGTTGGCACTTGTAATTAACGGACAGCTCGAAGAAGATGCTAAGGCAGCGGCTCTCGAAAAGGTACAGGGTTATATCACCAGATTTGGTGGCTCTGTAGTCAATGTTGATGACTGGGGTAAGAAGAGATTTGCATACCCGATTCAGAAGCAGAACGAGGGTTACTACTATTTCATCACATTCGAGGCAGATGATCCGAACTGCCCTAATGAACTCGAAGACAACGTACGCATCATGGAGCAGGTTGTCAGATATCTTGTCGTTAAGCAGGAAGCTTAACTCGGAAAGAGAGAGTTTATGAACAGAGTTATTTTGATGGGTAGACTTACCAGAGATCCTGATCTTAGATATAGCACAGGTGAGCGTCAGATGGCAATTGCGAGATATACGCTTGCAGTTGACCGCAGAGGAAGATCACGTTCCTCGGACGGCACAGAGCAGACCGCTGATTTCATCAACTGCGTTGCATTTGATAAAGCAGGCGAGTTTGCAGAGAAGTATTTCAGACAGGGAATGAGAGTTCTCGTTTCCGGCAGACTTCAGACAGGAAGCTATACAAACAAGGATGGTCAGAAAGTTTACACCACAGATGTAATCGTGGATGATCAGGAATTCGCAGACAGCAAGAATTCGTCCGACAGCGGATCGGGATATTCCCGTCCGGCACCGGCACAGGCTGCAAGCGATGGATTCATGAACATCCCTGACGGTGTGGAAGACGAAGGCCTTCCATTTAACTGACATTGAGTACTTAACGAAAACAAGCCGAAGGCGAAGTTTGTGTTTAGTCTGCGTGTAACTTCATTGGAACCGAGTACTTAACGAAAACAGCCAAAGGCGAAGTTTGTGCATTGAGCACCAAAAAGAAATAACTATAAGGGGAAAAGAAATGGCTTTTAATAAAGAAAACAAGGCAGATGCTCCAAGAAGAAAACCGGGCATGGCTATGCGTGCAAGAAGAAAGAAAGTCTGCATCTTCTGTACAGAGGATAAGGCTATTGATTACAAGGATATCGCAACACTTAAGAAATACGTTTCAGAGCGCGGAAAGATCCTTCCTCGCAGAGTAACGGGTACATGCGCAAAGCATCAGCGTGATATCACTACAGCAATCAAGCGTGCAAGACATATTGGTCTTATGCCATACGTAGTAGAGTAATCAGAATTAAAAATAAGATCCGGTAAAACGGATCAGGCATGAGCTGGTCCTTCCGGATCAGCTCATATCATATTAAAAGGAGAATCAACATGAGAGTCGGTATCGGAAATGATCATGCAGCAGTTAATTTTAAAAACATCCTCAAGGAGTATCTTGAGGGCAAGGGATATGAAGTAATCGATTACGGTTCAACTGACCCGCAGGCAAAGGACGACTATCCGGATTTTGGACAGGCAGTTGCAGAGGCACTTGTTGCAGGTAAGATCGATAAAGGTGTTGTAATATGCGGAACAGGTGTGGGTATCTCACTTGCTGCAAACAAGGTTCCCGGAATCCGCTGCGGAGTGTGCTCGGATACGGCAACAGCACGTCTTATCGTTCAGCACAATAATGCAAATATGATCTCTATCGGCGAGAGAATCGTCGGTGTTGAGCTTGCAAAGGATATCCTTGATTCATTCTTCTCTGCTGAGTTCGAAGGCGGACGTCATGCACGTCGTGTAGACAAAATCACAGCAATTGAGGAGAAATACAACAAGTAATTCTTCTGTTCGTGAAGAAATGGTGCGGAAATGAAATCTGAAAAAATAAAAGAACTTACAATGCTCGGTATGCTGACGGCAATAGTTGTATTGCTTCAGCTGGTTGTCCGGATAAGGTTCGGGGTTTTCTCTTTATCCACGGTGCTTGTTCCCATAGTAATTGGTGCTGCTTTATATGGAGTCGGGGCAGGTGCCTGGCTCGGACTTGTGTTCGGAGCGGTTGTACTGCTCAGCGGTGAGGCGGCTTTTTTCCTGGGACTGAACGCTCCGGGGACGATAGTACTTGTAATAGTAAAGGGAGTGGCCTGCGGCGCAGCAGCAGGAGTTGTGTATAAAATCCTGAAAAAGAAAAACGATAAAGTCGCAGCGGTTGCGGCATCGATAGTATGCCCTGTAGTCAATACAGGTGTATTCCTGGTACTGTCTATGGTGTTCTTTAATTATGATCTGCGTTATGTGCTGACAGCTTTTATCGGGGTAAACTTTTTTATCGAGCTGGCTGTAAATGCACTGTTAAGTTCAACTATCATTTTTCTGATTAAAAAAGCAAAAACGACACATTAGGAAACTATGAATATCAAAATCCCTTATGGAAAAGAATATTTTTCGCTGAAACTGAATGATGATATCAGGGTCAATGTTGTCGGGTGCCGGCTTGATACATATAAAGCAGAGTACTCACAGGAGGAACTTGTGAAAAGGGCTCTTGATGACCCTATCGGCAGTAAAAAACTGTCGGATTTAAGCCGGGGTAAAAAGAAGGTGGTTATTATCGCCAGTGACCATACACGACCCGTACCCAGCAGAATCATCATGCCCCTGATGCTGGAGGAAATCAGAAAAGGTAATCCCGAAGCAGAGATAACCATACTGATTGCCACGGGATGTCACAGGGCAACGACGAGGGACGAACTTATTTCCAAGTTCGGTGAATATATAGTAGAAAATGAGAGAATAGTGGTTCATGACTGCGCCGACGACAGACAGCTGGCGGAAATAGGTACGCTTCCGTCAGGCGGGATACTGAAGATAAACAGGCTGGCGGCAGAAGCGGATCTGCTTGTATCAGAGGGATTTATCGAACCGCATTTCTTTGCGGGTTTTTCGGGCGGAAGAAAATCGGTACTTCCGGGAATAGCATCAAGAGAGACTGTCTACTGGAATCACAATTCGGAGTTTATTCATGATGAAAAATCACGGGCGGGAATACTTGACGGAAATCCCATCCATAGAGATATGATTTTTGCAGCCAGAGCGGCACATCTTGATTTCATCTGTAATGTTGTCATAAACAGTAATCATGAGATCATAGGGGCATTTTCCGGTGATGTCGGGGCTGCACATACAGCGGGATGTGATTTTCTCAGGAGTCTGTGCGAAAGCAGTCAGACACCGGCAGACATAGTCATTACAACAAATAACGGGTACCCTCTGGACCAGAACCTGTATCAGGCGGTCAAAGGGATGAGTACTGCCGAAGCAGTATGCAAAGACGGCGGAACCATCATAATCTGTGCGGCGTGTGAAGACGGGATAGGCGGAGAAGCGTTTGCAAGGCATTTTATGAATGAAAAATCTCCGGGGCAGATACTGGAGGAATTTGAAAAAGTCGAAAAGAAAGACACCCCGGCAGATCAGTGGCAGAGCCAGATATTTGCAAGGATACTTGTCAGTCACAAAATCATCGCAGTTACAAAACTCGATGATGAGATCATCAGAAAAATGAAAATGATCCCGACGCACAGTATAGAGGAGGCTCTCGATATTGCCGGATTTGACAGGAACAATCCGGGCGAAAAAACCCTTACGGTCATACCTCAGGGTATTTCGGCAATAATAACAAAAAGGACATAAACTTTTTGTGAAAACCCCATAGTAACTGAATATTCATTATAGAATGCATAAATATACATAAAAACAGAATAAAACTGCAAAATATATAAAGAATATACAGAAAATTGTTGACATATGTATATTTAAAGGGTATCATACGCTCATCCAAAAAGAACAGTTTTTCAACGAAACGGTTTCAGATAAGTAAAATAAAGACCTCGTGGCCGAGGTTTTGGGAGGAAGTATTATTATGAAGAAATTTTTTGCAACAGCGATTGCAGCAGTTATGGTTTTATCACTGGCAGCATGCGGCGGATCCGCAGCACCTGCACAGGAAGCAGCACCTGCAGCCGAGGCAGCACAGGAAGCACCAGCTTCTGAAGAAGTTAAGACAGTTCAGGACGGAAAGCTTATCATGGCAACAAATGCAGCATTCCCTCCATATGAGTTCGTAAGTGACGAGGATGGCGAGACTATCGTCGGTATCGATGCCGAGATCGCCGGCATGGTAGCAGAAGAGCTGGGACTTGAGCTGGAGATCCAGGATATGGAGTTCTCATCTATCCTTACTGCAGTTCAGACCGGAAAGGTTGATATCGGCCTTGCAGGACTTACAGTTACCGAAGAGCGTCTTCAGAACGTTAACTTTACATCAACCTATGCAAAGGGTGTTCAGTCGATCATCGTTCCTGAAGGAAGTGATATCAAGTCAGCTGATGACCTTGCAGGACATATGATCGGTGTTCAGGAGTCAACGACAGGACACATCTACTGCGAAGATGATTTCGGTGCAGGTAATGTCACAGCATACGTAAACGGAGCAATGGCAGTTCAGGCACTTCTTACAGGCAGCGTTGATTGTGTAGTTATCGACAATAACCCTGCAAAAGCACTTGCATCAATGAATGAGGGACTTATAGTACTTGATACAACATACGTTGAGGAAGATTATGCCGGAGCAGTTTCAAAGGATAACGAAGCTCTTCTTAAAGCAATCAACGGTATACTTGATGAAAAGATTGCAGACGGAACAGTACAGAAGATCATCGACAAGTACATCTCAGCTGAATAATGTGTCAGATGCTGAATAATAACGAAATATGATTGACGAAGGGGCGGCAGCAACCGTCCCTTGTTCTGCCTTACCGGGCAGAAAGATACAGAGATAAATAACAGGAGAGTCATATGGAAAAATTCATGGCGGATTTTCAGCAGACTTTCATTGATTCCAATCGATGGAAAGCATTGCTGAGCGGTCTGGGAGTAACATTGGAGATTACATTTCTTGCGTTAATTCTCGGTGTTGTTCTCGGAGTACTGGTAGCCGTAATCAGATCATCGCATGACCAGCTGGAGATCCAGCATAAAAAGAACGGAGTCCTCAGTGTTCTGAATGCGATATGCAAGGTTTACCTGACTATCATCAGAGGAACACCTGTAATGGTTCAGCTCCTTATAATGTATTTTGTAATCCTGGCAACCTCAACGAATACTGTGCTGGTGGCTACACTGACATTCGGTATCAACTCGGGTGCCTATGTTGCCGAAATCATACGAAGCGGAATCATGTCAGTAGACAAAGGACAGTCGGAGGCAGGGCGAAGCCTGGGACTATCATATGTCCAGACGATGTCAAATATCGTAATTCCTCAGGCTATCAAGAACATCCTGCCCGCTCTCGGCAATGAGTTCATCGCTCTTTTAAAGGAGACTTCTATCGTAAACATCATCGGTATGAAGGATATAACCAAGTGGGCTATGAATGTCCAGGGAAGAACTTATCAGGCATTCATGCCGTTCCTCGGAATCGCGGCAATCTACCTGGTACTCGTACTCGGACTTTCAAAGCTTGTATCAATTATGGAAAGGAGGCTGAACCCGGATGTTGAATCAGACAAACAGCGAAACCGTGATAAGCACTGAGGATCTGAAGGTATACTTCAAGGACGGCAGAATCAAGGCTCTCGACGGCGTGACTGCAGAAATCAAAAAAGGCGAAGTGGTCGTTGTTATCGGGCCGTCAGGCAGCGGTAAGTCAACATTTTTACGAAGCCTCAACATGCTCGAGTATCCGACATCGGGGAAAATCATTTTCGACGGTACGGATCTTACGGCAGAGAAGATAAACATCGACGAGCATCGCCAGAGAATGGGCATGGTATTCCAGCATTTCAACCTGTTCCCGCATATGACTATACTGTCGAATATGACACTTGCACCGGTTAAACTGAAAAAGCTGAGCGAAGCCGATGCAAAGGCAAAGGCTCATGAGCTTCTCACAAGAGTCGGACTTGATGACAGAGCGGATGCATATCCCAGTCAGCTTTCAGGAGGACAGAAGCAGCGTGTGGCTATCGTGCGTGCGCTGGAGATGGAGCCGGAGGTTATGCTTTTCGACGAACCCACATCAGCGCTGGATCCGGAAATGGTAGGCGAGGTTCTGGATGTTATGAAGGAACTTGCAAAAGCAGGCATGACCATGGTGGTTGTAACCCATGAGATGGGTTTTGCGCGTGAGGTAGCGGACAGAGTGCTGTTCATGGCAGACGGAAAGCTTGTTGAGGAGGGAACACCGGAGCAGATATTCGGAAATCCCCAGAGCCCGCGTCTTCAGGATTTCTTATCTAAGGTTCTTTAATCCCGGAAATTCCGGTCAGAGAAATATTACAGAATAAAAAACAAAAGGACAAAAAACAATGGATAAATCAAAAATCAAAAAAGTAGTATTGGCGTATTCAGGCGGACTTGATACTTCCATCATCATTCCGTGGCTGAAGGAAAATTACAATAACTGCGAGGTTATCGCAGTAGCAGGCAATGTGGGTCAGGCAGACGAGCTTGAAGGACTTGAGGAAAAAGCCATCAAGACAGGTGCCAGCAAGCTTATCGTAGCGGATCTGGTTGATGAGATGGTTGATGATATCATAGTTCCTTCGTTAAAAATGGGAGCAAAGTACGAAACATATCTTCTGGGAACGGCATTTGCCCGCCCGGTAATCGGAAAGAAGCTCGCAGAGATCGCAATCGCAGAGGGTGCAGATGCAATCGCTCACGGTGCTACAGGAAAGGGAAATGATCAGGTTCGTTTCGAACTGGCAATCAAGAGATTCGCACCGGATATGCCTATCATCGCTCCGTGGCGTGAGTGGGATATCAAGAGCCGTGATGAGGAGATCGATTATGCCGAAGCACATAATGTTCCGCTCAAAATCAACCGTGAAACAAACTATTCAAAGGATAAGAACCTCTGGCACCTGAGTCATGAGGGACTTGATCTGGAGGATCCGGCAAATGAGCCGCAGTATACAAAGCAGGGATTCCTGGAGATGGGCGTTGCTCCCGAGCAGGCACCTGATGAGCCGACATATATAACCATCGATTTCGAAGCAGGCGCTCCTGTCGCACTTAACGGGGAAAAGATGAAGGCTTCAAAGATCATAGAGAAGCTTAATGCCATCGGCGGAGCAAACGGAATCGGAATCATTGATATCGTTGAAAACCGTCTCATCGGTATGAAAGACCGTGGTGTATACGAAACACCTGGCGGAACTATCCTTTATTTCGCACATGAGCATCTGGAGATGCTTACGGTTGACAAGGAAGTTCTTCATGAAAAACAGAAGCTGGCTGTAGACTATGCAGACCTTATCTACAACGGCAAGTGGTATTCACCTCTTCAGGAGGCGCTTACTGCATTTGCAAACGAAAGCAACAGATTCGTCACCGGATCAGTGAAGCTTAAACTGTACAAGGGCAATATCATACCTGCAGGAACGACATCGCCGTATTCACTGTATTCGGAGAATATAGTTACATTCGGTGAGAGCGACTTTGATCAGGCACAGGCCGCAGGATTTATCAATATCTGGGGACTTCCGACAAAGGTTCAGGCTCTCCGTGAGCAGGGAAGACTGTAAATCATAATAGTCGTCGATGGACAAACCATTGACGACTTATTTGAAAGGATACGGATATGGCAAAAATGTGGGCCGGAAGAACGGCAGGAGATACGGCATCTATAGCTGATGAACTTAATTCTTCCATAGGAATTGACAGCCGGATGTACAGGCAGGACATCACTGCGAGCATAGCCCATGCAAAGATGCTGGGCAAACAGGGAATAATCAAACCCGAAGAAGCCGACAATATTATAAAGGGCCTTGAGGGGATACTTGATGATATTTCATCAGGTGTGCTTTCTGTGGATATGAGTGCGGAAGACATCCATATGTTCGTCGAGGAAGAACTGACGAAGAGGATAGGTGATGACGGAAAGAAGCTTCATACTGCCAGAAGCCGTAATGATCAGGTCGCTCAGGATACCCGTATGTATCTGCGCGATGAGATCGATGAAATAAGTGAGGAAACAGAAAACCTTATTCAGACCATCGCAGATATAGCAGAAAAGAATGCAGATGTCATCATGCCGGGATATACCCATCTGCAGAGAGCTCAGCCTATCCTGTTTGCGCATCAGATACTGGCATATGCCATGATGCTGATAAGAGACAGGGAGCGTCTGGCCGATACCAGAAAAAGGATAAATATATCTCCTATCGGAAGCTGTGCCCTTTCGGGTACCACATATGATACGGACAGACGATACGAAGCAGAACTCCTTGGATTTGACGGTATATGCCTGAATTCCATTGACGGGGTATCGGACAGAGACTTCTGTGTAGAGCTGCTCAGTGACCTGTCTATAATGATGATGCATCTTTCAAGATTTGCCGAGGAGCTTATACTCTGGTCAACCTGGGAGTTTAAATTCATCGAGCTTTCGGATGCATTTACAACAGGTTCATCTATCATGCCGCAGAAGAAAAACTCAGATATGGCGGAACTCGTCCGCGGAAAGACAGGAAGAGTATACGGAGATCTGATGCAGATGCTTACGACACTCAAGGGACTGCCGCTGGCATATAATAAAGATATGCAGGAGGACAAAGAGTCTGTTTTCGATGCATGTGATACAGTAAAGCTGTGCCTGAAGGTCATGACTCCGATGCTTGCCGGGATGAAGGTAAATGCCGGAAATATGCTGCAGGCGGCCAAGGGTGGATTTATAAATGCTACGGATATGGCTGACTATCTGGTAAGAAAAGGACTTCCGTTCAGGGATGCATACCATGTATCCGGAAGCATAGTGGGCGACTGTGTCAGGGAGGGAAAGACTCTGGATGAGATACTGCCTGATAAACTTAAGGAGTATTCGGAGCTCTTCGAAGAGGATGTATATGAGGCCATAGATCTCATGACCTGTGTAAAACGCAGGATCTCAGAAGGCGGCACAGGACCTGACTCGGTAGCGGCGCAGATAAAGTTTGTTAGATCGCGCTGAAAGTATTATAATAGAATACAGAAAAGTTCAGATGGTACGTTGGATAAACGTACCATTTTGATGAGGCGGAAAAATGAAAACAATAATACTTACAGGAGGCGGAACAGCGGGTCACGTGACACCGAATATTGCTCTGCTTCCGAAACTCAGGGAACTGGGTTATGACATCCATTATATAGGGTCGTATAACGGCATTGAAAAGGGTCTCATCGAGGCGCAGGGGATAAAATATTACGGAATCGATTCCGGCAAGCTGCGCAGATACAGAGACATAAAAAATCTGACGGATCCGGGACACGTTATCCACGGTTATGCAGAGGCAAGGAAGCTTATGCGTCAGATCAAGCCGGATATTGTCTTTTCAAAAGGGGGATATGTCGCCGTTCCGGTAGTCATGGCAGCGGCCAGATATCGTATCCCGACGATAATACATGAATCGGACCTTACGCCGGGACTGGCAAACAAGCTGTGCTTTAATGTGGCATCAAAGATATGCTGCAACTTCCCGGAGACCATGAAATATCTGCCGGAAAACAAGAGGGTGCTTACGGGCTGTCCTATACGTGCGGAGCTTATGCAGGGAAATGCAGACACGGCGCGCAGGAAACTCGGGTTCGATACCAAAAAACCTGTCATAATGGTTATCGGAGGAAGTCTCGGATCGGTTGCGGTCAACGGAATCGTCAGGCAGTCATTGCCGAGACTCCTTAAGAAGTATCAGGTGCTTCATATCTGCGGAAGGGGCAATGTTGACGAATCCCTGAATGGGCTTAAAGGATACAGACAGTTTGCGTATGTCAACGAGGACCTGAAAGACTTTTTTGCCCTTGCCGATGTCGTGATCTCACGTGCAGGCGCGAACGCCATCTGTGAGATACTGGCACTCCACAAACCGAATATTCTCATTCCTCTCGGGGGCACTGCATCCAGAGGAGACCAGCTGCTCAATGCAAAAAGCTTTCAGAGGCAGGGATTTTCGGAGGTGCTCACGGAAGATACTGTCACAGAAGCTGTCTTGTGTGATACAATAGATGAAGTATATAAAGAACGTGCAGACTGGGCTTTCCGTATGGAGGCATCTCAGTTGGACACGGGCGTGAGCAATATTATACATTTGATTAAAAAAGGCAGTAAACTTTTGGAGGAAACATGATTAAATTTGATCACAGCAGAGCTCTTGATTTTGTAACAGAGCAGGATTTGAATGCAATTAAAGACGATGTGCTGGCAGCAAAGAAAACACTTGTGGAAGGCACAGGCGAAGGAAATGATTTCATAGGATGGGTAAATCTTCCTGAGAATTATGATAAAGAAGAATACGAGCGTATCAAAAAGGCAGCGGCAAAGATACAGAGTGATTCGGATGTTCTCCTTGTCATAGGAATCGGCGGCTCATATCTCGGGGCACGTGCGGCTATAGAAGCCCTTACAAATAATTTTTACAATGCTCAGGATAAAAATGCCAGAAAAACACCGCAGATCTTTTTCTGCGGAAACAATATCTCGGCATCATACACAAAAGATCTTGCGGATATGCTTGACGGAAAAGATTTTTCGATCAATGTTATCTCAAAGTCTGGTACCACAACAGAGCCGGCTATCGCTTTCAGAGTATTCAAGAAAATGCTCGAGGACAAATACGGCGAGACAGAAGCGGCAAAGAGGATTTACGCTACAACTGATAAATCACGCGGAGCACTCAAGACACTGGCAGACAAGAACGGATACGAAGAGTTCGTTGTCCCCGACAACGTAGGAGGCCGTTACTCTGTACTTACGGCAGTAGGACTTCTGCCCATAGCAGTTGCCGGGATTGACCTTGATGCAATGATGAAAGGTGCTCAGGACGCACGCAGAGCATGCTTTGAAAAAGAGTATTGCGACAACAACGCTCTTCTTTATGCGGCATTCAGAAATGTACTGTACCGTAAGGGTAAATCCATCGAAATCATGGCTGACTATGAGCCGAAGCTTCACTTTATTGCAGAGTGGTGGAAACAGCTTTACGGCGAGAGCGAAGGCAAGGACGGAAAGGGCATCTATCCGGCAAGCGTTGATTTCACTACAGACCTTCATTCACTCGGACAGTTCATACAGGACGGAAGCCGTCTGATGTTCGAAACAGTGCTTACTGTCGATGAGTGCGATACCAGCGTTGTGATCGGCAGCGATCCGGAAAACCTCGACCAGCTAAACTATCTCGCAGGTCAGGAGATGGATTATGTGAACAAGGCTGCCCAGGAGGGAACCATCCAGGCGCATACGGCAGGAAAGACACCGAATCTTGTCGTTCACATGCAGAAGCTGGACGCTTACAATCTCGGAGAACTTTTCTACACATTTGAGTTTGCATGCGGAGTAAGCGGCTATATGCTCGGAGTAAATCCTTTCAATCAGCCGGGCGTAGAGATGTACAAAAAGAATATGTTCAAGATTCTCGGTAAACCGGGTTATTGATATACTGAAATGATGATGTTTAGCTGATTCTTAGTTTTCGGGTATAAACCCATAAGGAGAATGTATGGAACCAAATCAGGACCTTAAAGCGTTTATCAACAGTGCAGAGCAGGCACTTGCAGAACTCAATGAGCTGAATACACAGACATCCCAGCTGAAAAGCGAGAAAGCTTCACTTGAATCCAATGTGAATCAGCAGAAGAAAAAACTTGACGACACACTGAATCAGACATACAAAAAACGCCGTGATGAGATCGACAAGACTTATGACGGAGAAATCGCCAAGTGCAACGATAAGCTCAGAAGAGCGAAAGCAAAAAGAGAAAAAGCCAAAAATCAGGGAATCAAAGAAAGAATTTCCGATGAGACGGCTCCTCTGCGCGGAGAAATCAAAGGGATAGAGAGCCAGATAAATTCGGAGATCAAGAAAAACGGAGTGCCTTCAATGTGCAATTCGGGATTGTTCTTCTCCCTGTTTATGCCGGGGTCTTTTAAGGATATTCTGATTATTATTTTATTGTTTGCCGTAGTGTTCTTCCTGATACCGTTCGGAGTATGGAAACTGTTCTTTGACGGAAGCACGATAGCACTCTTTATCATTTACGTAATAGATGTGCTCGTTTTCGGCGGGCTGTATATTACAATCAGCCAGAGTACGGTCATGAAGCATCATGATTCGCTGGTAAAGATCCGTTCGCAGCGCAAGGAGATTGCCGAGGCAAAAAAACAGATCGATCATCTGGCAGATTCCATCAAAAATGACAGCAATGAATCACAATATGATCTGGCCGTATTTGATGATGAGATCGCACATATCAATCAGCAGCTTGCAGACATCACCATGACTAAAAATGACGCCATCAGCAAGTTCGAAAACGTGACCAAGAATATACTTACGGAACAAATCGTCAGCAATGCGAAACCTGCAATTGATGAAGCAACCGCAAAACTCAATGAAGTTACAGCCAGGTTAAATGAAGTCGATGCGGCACGCAACGCAAAGGCACTTGAAATAAGCGATAAATATGAGGTGTATCTGGGAAGAGAGTTCATGACCAGATCAAAGCTTGAAGAGCTTGCGCAGATTATAGATCACGGAACGGTCACGAATATTTCCGAAGCCAAAGAAGAGTATTACAGACAGACTGATATTTGATGAATTCCAGTTGGGAAAAAAAGAAAAAGAAAATGAGCCGGAACATGATACGTTCCGATGATTCCGAAGACAAAGTCAGACAGCTCAAATATGAGCAGGCCAGAAGAAACAGGGTTCGTTTCTGGCTTGTTTTTGGAATAGTTGCAGCCATAGTTATTGCAGCCGTTTCGGCCTTTCTGGTATTACGGTTTTACAGGTATTCGTCGTATGAACTGAAATGGGAAAAAGAGCTTCCGGCGGGTAGTTTCTCGGGATATGAGCATTTCGGTGAAAACGTCATAAAGTATTCACATGACGGAGCCTCTTATATAGACAGAGACGGCAAAGATGTATGGGTGGATACGTATGAGATGACTAATCCGAAAGTATATGTAAGCGGAGATTATGCCTGTATTTATGATGCGCTAGGTACTCAGATCAGGATATATAATCTGACAGGGCCGTCGGGGACAGCGACAGCACTTATGCCTGTAACGAAAGCGGTTGTTTCCGAGAACGGAGTCTGTGCGGCTATAGAGGAAGATAATGATGCCTCATATATCAAGTTCTATAAGAAAGACGGAACGGAACTGGATATAACCATTAAGACCAGACTGGAGGGAGACGGATATCCGTCAGATATCGCACTTTCACCGGAAGGGACTCAGCTGATAGCGGCATTTGCATATATCGACGGAGGAACGATGAAATCGAAAGTGGTATTCTACGATTTCTCCGAGATCGGAAAAAACATACCGAACAGGCTTGTCGGCGGATTTGAAGAACCGTTTGCAGGCAGTCTGGTATCAAGAGTGCGTTTTGTGAATCAGACATATTCATATGCTGTGGCAGATACCGGAATATACGTTTTTTCTTCAAAAAATGTCAGCTCTCCGGAACTGGTCAAAACCATAGAGACCGGAGAACACATAGAGAGCATAGTGAATTTCAAAAACCATCTGGGTGTGATATATTCGGATCTTGCCGGACCGGATGAATCCGACGAAGCAGATTCCGAAGAAGAGACTGTGATGAGTACATACCGACTTGTGGTCTACGAACCGGACGGGAGTACCTACTTTAAGAAGGAATTTGATGATCCCTTTGATACCCTGACTGCAGATGACGCATTTATATATGTTGTGGGAAATGACAACTGCATGATTCTGAATATGCACGGAACAGTCAAGTTCAGCGGGTCAGTCGAGGATCCGGCGCGTATGATATCGCATGGATATATGCCGGGTAACTTCGTTTTCTGCGGAAGTACGTATATGAAAGATTATCAGTTCAAATAATCAGACCTACGGACAGGGAGTGAATGATTATGAAATACATAGGAATAGACCTTGGCGGAACTGCCATAAAATTCGGTGAAGTTACTGTCGACGGACAGATAGCCAACCGTTGGGAAATAGATACACCGGAGGATGTAATCGGTGCGATGGCGCAGGAAATCAAAACCCATTACGATCTCGCCGAGATCGCGGGAATCGGGATGACGGTACCCGGACCGGTTTCTGATGAGGGATATCTTCCGATATGCGCAAATGTCCCTTCAATCAGGAAAAGCTATCCTGCAAAAGAGCTGAAAGAAAAGCTGGGAAAAGAAGGGGAACACATCAAATGTGCAGCAGGCAATGACGGAAAGCTGGCTACTCTCGGTGAGTATACCTTCGGAGCCGCAAAAAAATATGATTCTGCAGTCATGGTAACCTTAGGTACCGCAATCGGAGGTGGGATCATACTTCCGGGCGGATATATGGTTTACGGTGCACATGATGTTGCGGCGGAATTCAGCCATATCCATGTAAAAGACGATGAAGAAGACCAGTGCGGATGCGGCGGTTACGGATGTCTGGAGCAGTATGCTTCCGGAACCGGACTGGTACGCGAAGCAAAGAGAGCAATGGACAGAAGCGATGAGCCGAGCTCCTTAAGGAGCATTGACAGAGATAAGCTGCAGGCCAGGGATGTAACCAATGCAGCCAAGGCAGGAGATGTGCTTGCGGACCGTGCCGTACATTACTGTTTCGGTTTTCTGGGACGGGAATTTGCCAAACTATCGGTAATCATCGATCCGGAGGCATATATCATAGGCGGCGGAGTATCAAAAGCCGGACAGTATCTTATCGATGTCATCCGTGAAAGCTATGAGCCGGGACTGACTATCTGCAGCAATCCCGCGGAAATCGTACTTGCGGAGCTGGGAAATGACGCAGGTATGCTGGGAGCGGTAAAACTGGTCATGGACTGACCGGAGATCTACAGAAAAAGTGTTAAATAATTGTGAAAATATTAAGCCTCCCTTGACGGGGAGGTTTTTGAGTGTTATATTACATATAGAACAAATGCTTTAAAATTCTTATAACAGAAACTATCCATGGAAAGGCGGGTACAGTTATGAATATAGATAAGTTTACACAGAAATCAATAGAATCAGTTCAGAATATGGAAAAGGTCGCTCATGACTACGGTAATCAGAGCATAGAGCAGAGCCACCTGCTTATGGCCATGCTTCAGCTGGAGGATTCCCTTATCGGAAGTCTCATAGAGAAGATGGGCATAAACCGGGGCATGTTTGAAAATGAGCTCGAAGGCATCATTGCGAAGCTTCCGAAGGTTCAGGGCGGAAATGCATACATTTCCGCTGACCTTAACAACGTCCTCATCAATGCGCAGGACGAAGCCAGGGCCATGGGAGATGAGTATGTCAGCGTCGAGCATCTTATGCTCTGCATGATCAAACACGCAGACAGCAATATCGAGCAGCTTTTCAGAAACTACGGAATCACAAAGGAGAGCTTTCTTAAGGTCCTTTCGGAGGTAAGAGGAAATCAGAGAGTCACCAGTGACAATCCGGAGGCAACATATGATACACTCAATAAATACGGTCAGGATCTGGTAAAAAAGGCCCGTGACCAGAAGCTGGATCCGGTTATCGGCAGAGATGCCGAGATACGTCAGTGCATCCAGATATTAAGCCGCAAGACCAAGAACAACCCGGTACTCATCGGTGAACCCGGTGTAGGAAAGACGGCGGTTGTAGAGGGACTGGCACAGCGTATCGCCAAAGGCGACGTGCCGGAAAGTCTCAAGGACAAGCAGCTGTTCGCACTGGATATGGCCAGCCTGGTTGCAGGTGCAAAATACCGGGGAGAGTTCGAGGAGCGTCTTAAAGCCGTTCTTGAGGAAGTCAGAAAATCCGAAGGCAAGATCATCCTTTTCATCGATGAGCTTCACACGATAGTAGGCGCAGGCAAGACCGAAGGCGCCATGGATGCAGGAAATATGCTCAAGCCGATGCTGGCGCGCGGCGAGCTCCACTGTATAGGCGCGACAACTCTGGACGAATACCGCAAGTACATAGAAAAGGATGCGGCTCTCGAACGTCGTTTCCAGCCGGTTATGGTTGAGCAGCCTACGGTTGAAGACACTATATCGATACTTCGTGGGCTCAAGGAGAGGTATGAAAACTTCCACCACGTAAAGATCGCCGACAGCGCACTTGTTGCTGCAGCAACGCTGAGTGACAGATATATCACAGACAGGTTCCTGCCGGATAAGGCAATCGACCTTGTGGATGAGGCATGCGCACTTGTAAAGACTGAGATGGACAGTATGCCCGCAGAGCTTGATGAGCTTCGCAGAAAGACGATGCAGCTTGAGATCGAGGAAGTTGCACTCAAGAAAGAGACCGACAATTTGAGCAAAGAAAGACTCGGTACGCTTCAGGCAGAACTCGCTGAGCTTAGATCACAGTTCGAAGAGAAGAAAGCACAGTGGGACAATGAGAAGAAGAGCCTGTCTCATCTGTCGGAATTACGTGAACAGATCGAGCAGGTCAAAAACGAAATAGCCAATGCACAGCATAATTATGATTTCGAAAAGGCCGCAGAGCTGCAGTACGGCAAGCTTCCGGAGCTTCAGAAGCAGCTGGAGGAGGAAGAAACCGCAGTCAGGAAGGCAGATCTTAAGCTCGTTCATGAAGCGGTTGAAGAAAATGAAATCGCGGGCATCATCTCACGCTGGACAGGAATACCTGTTGCAAAGCTGAATGAATCCGAAAAGAAAAAGACCCTGCACCTCGACGACATTCTTCATAAGAGAGTCGTAGGACAGGATGAAGGAATACAGAAAGTCGTAGAGGCTATACAGAGAAGCAAAGCCGGTATCAAGGATCCGGATAAGCCGATAGGTTCCTTCCTGTTCCTCGGACCTACAGGTGTAGGTAAGACAGAACTGGCCAAGGCACTTGCAGAGGCACTTTTCGATGACGAGACCAATATGGTCCGTATCGATATGAGTGAATATATGGAGAAATTCTCCGTATCCAGACTCATCGGAGCGCCTCCCGGATACGTGGGCTACGACGAGGGCGGTCAGCTGACGGAAGCAGTCCGCAGAAAACCTTACAGTGTAGTGCTTTTTGATGAGATCGAGAAGGCCCATCCGGATGTATTCAACGTACTTCTTCAGGTGCTTGATGACGGACGTATCACGGATTCGCTCGGCAAGACGGTTGATTTCAAGAACACGATAATCATCATGACCAGCAACATCGGATCACAGTACCTGCTGGACGGAATCGACGAAAACGGTGAGATCACGCCGGAAGCAAATGCCGCTGTAATGGCAGACCTGCGCAATCATTTCCGTCCCGAGTTCCTTAACAGACTTGACGAGATCATCATGTTCAAGCCGCTTACAAAGGATAATATCGGCGGAATCGTAGACCTGATAGTAGCAGATCTCAATAAGAGACTTGAAGTGCAGGAAATCAAGGTGGAATTGACCGATGCCGCAAAGCAGTATATAATCGATAACGGTTACGATCCAGTTTACGGTGCGCGTCCGCTCAAGAGGTATATCCAGAAGCATGTCGAGACGGCAGCGGCAAAGCTTATCCTCGGCGAGGGAGAGCTTCATCAGGGAGATGTAATCAGATTTGATGTAAAGGACGGAGAGCTTTTGGCTGAGTTATGCTAAGATTACTACTTTTTCTCTTATACGTTATAGTATTTGCGGTTCTGATGATACCGGTATTCATCTTATGGATTTTTGTAAGAGACGGGGCAAATCATCTGGTACACAGGATAGTTCAGGCCATGATGAAGGGAGCGGCGGTTTCTTATATGTGGCTCGCCGGAATCAGACCGGAAGTGAAGGGACTGGAGAATATCCCGGAAGAGCCGGCACTTTTCGTCAGCAACCATACGGGAATATTTGATGTAGGAGCTGCCTATGCGACGGTAAAGAGTCCTACGGCATTTATCGGAAAGATACAGGCGAAGAAAATACCTGTTATCGGACAGGCCATGGGTCTTATGAACGGACTGTTTCTGGACAGAGATAATCTCAAACAGGGACTGCAGGTAGTGCTCAGTGCGATTGATCACGTTAAAAACGGAATCAGCATCTGGGTATGCCCTGAGGGAACCAGAGAAAAAGAAGGTACGCCGACAGATCTGCTGCCGTTCCGTGCGGGATGTTTCAAGATCGCAGTAAAGACGGGAGCACCTGTAGTGCCGGTAGTCATCATAGGAAGCCGTGATCTGTTCGAAGCGCATAAGCCGTGGATCAGCGGAGGAAAGCTGAAGATCATATACGGCAGACCGGTATATACGGACGAACTGCCGGATGAAGCGAAAAAGCATATCGGAGAATATTTCAGAAACATAATGATAGATATGATTAAAGAAGAAATGCAGGGCTGAGGGCCCTGCATTTTTGTACAAATAATATTCGGGAAATTGTTGACATATTACAAAAGCGGTGATAACAT
>JAUNOA010000072.1 GCA_030531245.1 Lachnospiraceae bacterium | reverse complement strand
TTGTACAAATAATATTCGGGAAATTGTTGACATATTACAAAAGCGGTGATAACATAATAGCCGTTCACCGCTTTAGCGTGATAAAGCAGTGAAACAAGAGGTAAGATATAAAAGAGGTAAGTATTATGAAAAAAATAGCAGCATTGGCATTGGCTTCACTTATGGTATTCTCACTGGCAGCCTGCGGCGCAAAGCCTGCAGAGACAGCAGCTCCGGCGGCAGAAGCAGCTCCGGCAGCAGTTGAAGAAGTTGCAGAGGAGGCAGCACCCGCAGCAGAGGCAGCTCCGGCAGAGGAAGCAGCAGCTCAGAAGTTCATCATGGGTATCGATGCCGAGTATCCGCCATTCAGTTATATGGATGACAACGGTGATTATTCAGGATTTGACGTAGAGATCTGCAAGGCAGCATGCGAGAAGCTTGGATGGGAATTCGAAGTATTCGGAGTTAACTGGGATGAGAAGCTGATTCAGCTTGATGCAGGCGAGTGCGACTGCGTATGGTCAGGCATGACACTTCTTGACAGTATGGCAGAGGCAGGATATGTGCTTTCAGCTCCTTACTATGATAATACACAGGTTATCCTTGTTAAGAAAGACAGCGGAATCGCATCATCGGAGGATCTTGCAGGCAAGTCTGTAGCAGTTCAGCTCGGAACTTCCGGAGAAGCTCTCCTTAACGGAGATCTGGCAGATCTTACAGCAACATTCGGCGAGCTCATAACATGTGACAGTTTCCTTAAATGCTTCACAGAGCTTGACGGCGATGCAGTAGATGCAGTATTCGTAGATGCTCCTGTAGCAAAGGCTTATGCAGAGGGCAAGGATGTATATACGATTATCGATGAGCAGCTCGGTGCAGAGCAGTACGGTATAGCATTCCGTTCATCCGATCAGGCACTCTGTGATGCAATCGAAGGTGCGGTTGCAGAACTTGTAGCAGACGGAACATATGCAAAGATCGCTGATAATTATCCGGATATCAAGAACAACCTTCTGTTCTTACAGTAATGGCCGGAAGACTTTCTGAAAGCAAAAAAAACTAACCGGAACCCGGAAGCAGAGATGCTTCCGGATTTCGTGTTCTTTTCGGAATAAAACTGTATGGAGCGATGCAGTTTTACAACTATTATTCAAGGGGTTTATTTATGTCACTTTGGACTATGATAGTGAAAATGAGCGAGGGACTCGGAAGAACCTGCGCAATATTTTTCCTGACACTTATCTTTGCACTGCCGCTGGGCATGATAGTAGCATTGCTCAGAATGAGCAAAAACAAAGTGGTTTCTTCTGTTACGAGATTTATCATTTCCGTGCTCAGGGGAACACCGCTTATGCTTCAGCTGCTTGCGGTAACATACGGACCGTATTATCTGTTCGGGATCTCGATTTCCAGGAATAAGCTTATTCCGGTAGTTATAGCATTTTCCATCAATTACGCGGCATATTTTGCCGAGATATACAGAGGCGGAATCGAATCCATATCGCAGGGGCAGTATGAGGCAGCAAAGGTTCTGGGATACACAAAAGCCCAGACATTCATACATATTATCCTGCCGCAGGTAATCAAAAGGATCATGCCGAGTGTGACCAACGAAGTTGTTACTCTCGTAAAGGATACATCGATAGCATTCACGGTTTCATATCAGGAAATGTTCACGATAGGCAAGCAGATTGCCAATTCACAGACAAGCTTCGTGCCGTTTGTAGTTGCGGGCGTATTCTACTTCCTGTTCAATGCAATCGTTGATTTTGTCATGGGACGTATCGAGAAGAAACTCGATTATTACAAATAAGGAGGAGAGAAATGATATTAGAGTTAAAACATATTAAAAAATCTTTTCCTTATCGTAACTGTGAGGAAAAGGGAATCACCGATCACAAGGACGGTGATGTGAATCAGGTCCTGAAGGACATCTCGCTGGGTGTCGAGCCGGGAGAGATCGTATCGATAATCGGACCTTCCGGAAGCGGAAAGTCTACGTTGCTTCGCTGTGCGACAGGTCTTGAGACTCCTGATTCGGGAGAAATCATATATGAGGACGGTGCCAATTTTGGACTGGTATTCCAGAATTTCAATCTTTTCCCGCATATGTCGGTTCTTGAAAATGTTTCGGATGCGCCGATACGTGTAGCAAAGAAGGATAAAAAGGTCGCGATACAGGAAGCGCTTAAATGGCTTGATAAGATGGGACTGGGTGATCGCGGTGCGGCATATCCGTGTGAGCTGTCAGGCGGTCAGCAGCAGCGGGTTGCTATCGCGCGTGCACTGGCTATGGATCCGGAGATACTGTTCTTTGACGAGCCGACTTCGGCTCTTGATCCGGAGCTGACGGGTGAGGTTCTGAAGGTTATCAAGTCGCTTGCGGATCTGCATATCGCGATGGTTATAGTTACCCATGAGATGGCGTTTGCCAGGGATATAAGCGACAGGGTCATTTTTATGGACGGTGGAGTGATCGTTGATCAGGGAACGCCCGATCAGGTATTTGAGTCTATGAATGAGCGTACGCAGTCGTTCCTCGGAAGGTATAAATCGGGGAACTGGTAAATACGGATACTACAATTGCTTCAAAATAAATATATGTCTCCTCAGGATGGCGGCTCTCGCCTTCGTGCTCGACGCAGCGGTACATCAGCAAAGCTGTTGTATCCGTCGCATTCGTCTAAAAAGCAAGCTTTCAAGACGAATGTCTTCCGGATGCTAAGCTCACTTTGTTCGCTAAGCACCGACGTCTCACAAGACACCTGAGGAGACATATATTTTTTTGAAGCTTTTGTCAGCTTCCGCGGTTATTCGAATTTTACATTACCGGTCAGGTGGATTTTGTCATCGTGTATGCGAATCCGGATGGTTCCTCCGGGCTGGCGTACGTCGGTGGAGCTGTGTCCGCCGGTTTTATACCGGTAGTATCCTATGCAGGTGGAGCCGGTAGCGCAGCCGTGTTCCCAGATGAGGGTTTCAAATCCTTTGACATAGACACAGGGTTCCATGTACTGTTTTTCTTCGTCCCATCTCAGGATTCCGAAGGCACTTACATCGAATTTTGATGCATAGTCTTTGATATTGTTTTCTATCTGTCGTTTTGTGAATCTGTCGGCGGGAAGTATCATGTGTGCGATTCCTGGAAGGAAGATCACCGGGTGTCCGTCTGCATATTCGGTCTTTAAGGGTGACGGCATCTGCAGGGTGCCTGTGAAGTTTATCCCACAGTCATCATTTGCAGTAACCGTACAGATGAATGCTTCGGATACTCCGGAGCACTCCATATTCACATCGAGAGTTTCACCGGATTTTAAGCCTTTCCGACGCGCATGGTAAGCGGCGGTGGAAAGGGAGGCATTGCCGCAGAACTCTCCGCCCATCATTTCCAGTCTTATATCACAGGATGAAGAAACGGGCATGGTTATGTAACCTACCTGTTCGCAGGCCGGAACGGATTCAAACATCTGTCCGGTTACTTCATCGCGGTCTGCAGGTGCAACCGGAGTTTCGACAAGAACCGTAATATTTTCAGTTGGATTTGCAACAATATACTTCATATATGCTATAATACCACAAAGGGGTGAAGGTATGCATCAGTATTTAAGAAGTATCGGTTTTTCCTGCTTTGAAGGTAAAGAAGAAGAGGTCGAGAAACTGCTTAAAAAAATGGAAAAGGAATTTTCCCCATATGCACGCAGGTTTGCGGAAAGAGACGGGATGGTCCATGCCGAGATTCGCGGAAATGTGAATTACTATATGGGCATCTGTCTGTCAGGTTATCTGAACAGCAAGGGTAAATTTGTCCGTCAGGCATATTATCCGTTTTTTCTTCCGGATGAGACTGTAAAATCGGAAGAAGCGGGAATAGGCATGATGGATGTTTCTGTTGACGGGTCAACATACTATACGCTGATTGAAGGCCTGAAAACAGGTATTTCCCTGACTGCACATATGGACAACCCATTTGAATATGCATTCAGATCTTCGGATGAATTTGATCCCAGGACGAAGGTTGTGCTGGCAGGTTTTTCACAGAACGGATATGTGCTGCTCCCGGCGCGTGATGAAGCGGATATGAAAGACTGCCGCGAGGGATATAATTATGATGTCACGGCTATGATGGAGCCTTTTTGCGAAGATGTGTGCGATGCGGAAAAGGTCCAGGCAGCGGCACTTGAGAGTCTCTCGAAGCTGGCTTCGATAGACCGGAGACTCGGGTCGGAGGATATATACTCGATTGTTTCCACGCTGTGCATGCCGGAAGTTTATGAGAGCCAGATTTATTTTATAATCGGTATCATCGAGGAGGTATCACTGACGGTCAACGAGGACACCAATGAGGGGATTTTTAAATTGAAGCTTTTCGTAAATGGTGTTACAATGTATGTCATGATAAATGAGGAAGATTTGATCGGAGAGCCTATCGTCGGGCGCAGATTCAAAGGTCCGATCTGGCTTACGAGCCATGTGATCTTCTGAATATAAAAGTGTTTCTATAGCTCAGCAGGATAGAGCGTTCGCCTCCTAAGCGAAAGGCCGGCGG
>JAUNOA010000071.1 GCA_030531245.1 Lachnospiraceae bacterium | reverse complement strand
TTTCACATGATATCATTAGCTATTTCCGCTTTTTCATCGTATAATACTTTATAGGAATGTCCAAGTTATCTTTATCTGCGGACAGCTTAAAACACCAGAGCCCGGAAAGGGCAGCAAAGCTTTTTGCAAAAAACGCAGAACTTAGATAAGAAATCAAGGGAGTGTACCCAAATGTCAAAGACTGTTAAATTTGCATTTGCTCCGCTCAATAACATGGAACTGTTTAATAAAGAACAACGTAGGAGAGAATGATGAACGAAATCTTTGTTCAGCCATATACTACATTGGAAAGCCTCACGGATCTATGCTGGAGGCTTTTTGAATGTGCAGGAATCGATGGTGACAAAAATGAATATTATGAATATTATTCGTCATTGCCGTATCTGGCTTATCAGAACAGACTTATGCTGAAAAAACTACCGGCTGATACAGAAAAAGCATTGAAAGTGTTGGACGAAGCTGTCATGATTGCAAAGGATACCGGCTCACCCAAATTTATAAGTTACTGTGATGATATTGATTTTCCAATCGCTTCATATCTCAAGTCAAAGGGGATGGAAGAGTTTTTCTGTCAGGCGGGAATGACATACTTTACCGGCAATAAAGTATCCGGGTGCAAACAGGATGTAATTGAAATAGGCCATGACAGGCTTGAAGAATGGTGTTATGTATGTGATGAGGCTTTCGGTAAAAAAGACGAGATCAGTATATATGAAACGCTTCTTGCAGATGAAAAATGCAAATTCTTCGCCTGCGAATCAGAAGGTAATATAGTGAGCACAGGAATGTATTGTATAGATGATAATAATACTAACATGGGAATTCACAGCATAGGGACATTGGCAGATCATCGCGGCAACAGCTATGCTTCAGCAATTGTTGTTAGAATCATAATGGAAGCAGAAAAGCTTAAAATCCCAATGCTTACTCTTCAGGCTTCGCCGTTAGGTGAACCTGTGTACGCACAGTTAGGATTTAAAAAGCTTACGATGATTCATTCTTTTGCATAAATATTACGGCAATTTCTATTTAGCCCATCATGTGAATTTCTCAAATAGATTTTTCGAATCGAATCTATACCGTTTTATTATATCGAAAGTTTTTGAGCAGTTTAAGGGAATGATAAAGGAAAATTTTTTTTTGATGAAAAAAGAAAATAATGATAAATGTCTGCTTTGATTATATAAATAATATTTGTTTTCAAATGTTATCGTATATAATATAAATGATAAAGGGAACAATCCATCATATAGTATTTGAAAAGTATTATGGAGAATTATAAAAAGAAACTCTAATTTGCATCAATTGCATAAGGGATTGTAATAATATGAAAATCATTTGGGAACAGGTGCGGATTCACAGTTTTCTATCGTTTTCAGCTTGTCAAAACAGAAAGGGTGTATATTGATGTCATCAAAGAAGAATCTTTACCGAATGATACTTGCGGCTATGCTTTTGGCACTTGCTCTTGTACTCCCGTTTTTAACAGGTCAGATCCCACAAATCGGAAAGGCTCTTTGCCCGATGCATATTCCGGTATTGCTTTGCGGCTTTTTCTGCGGACCCTGGTACGGTCTTGCGGTCGGATTTATTGCTCCTTTGTTCCGCTTTATGCTTTTTGGCATGCCTCCGATTATTCCTACGGGAGTCGGCATGTGCTTTGAACTGGCAACCTACGGATTTGTTTCGGGAATGCTGTATAGGGTACTCCCGAAGAAAAAACAATATATATACGTTGCTCTTATAGGGGCGATGATTGCCGGGCGTATAGTGTGGGGTATAGCACGGGTTATTATTTATGGATTGACAGATTCGCAGTTCGGGTGGATTGCGTTTATATCCGGTGCATTCCTGGATTCAGTTCCGGGAATTATAGTACAGATCATACTTATTCCGATTATTGTCATGACATTGGAAAAGTATGCTGATAAATAAAATGGTTTCTGTCAGGTGAACGGAGATAATGTATGAATATTGAAGAGATTGATCTTCTTGCCAGACGAATGCTGGGGGCAAGAGCAGAGGATTCTCATAAAGGTGATTACGGATATATAGCTCTTGTCGGAGGAAGTCTTGAATATAGCGGAGCAATACGGCTTGCAAGTATGGCCAATGTCGCTATGCGATCAGGAGCGGGAGTAACCGCAATTGCCGCACCGGGAAGTATTTGCAGTCTGATTGTGCCGCAAATACTGGAAAGTACGTTATTCCCTCTTGCTGATAATAACGGAGAAATGGTTTTTGCAGAATCAGATTTTGACAGACTGATTTCACGCTATGACTGTATTGCTGTCGGAATGGGGATGGGAAATACCGATGAAACAGGAAAGGCGATAAGATATCTTCTTGAAAACTACGAAGGTATACTGATTATTGATGCGGATGGATTGAATGCCCTTGCATGTATGGAAGATCGTGTTCATAGACTTAAAGCATCAGAAGCAAAAATCATCCTTACACCGCATCCCGGAGAATTTGGCAGACTCAGGGTGAATGATGAGAGCGCGGAGGAATTTGCCAAAGAGACGCAGACTATAGTTTTGCTTAAAGGTCATACGACAACAGTTACCGATGGCGTAAAAACATATAAGATAACATGCGGCTGCGCGGGTATGGCAACAGCAGGAAGCGGAGATGTGCTTTCGGGTATTCTGTCAGCTATATGCGCCAGTCACAAAAACGAGCTGCTTGCAGCCACAGCCGTCGGGGTATATATCAATGGAGTTGCAGGAGAAATAGCTCAGGCAGAGTCTTCTGACATTACTATGATTGCATCTGATACGGCAAAGGCAGTTAAAGAGGCAGTGCTTAAAATCAGAGCAGATAAAATATGACCGGAGAGTAAAACAGTGGCACTGAATGAAAATATATCAAAAAATGATTATGAGGAACCCAGATGTCTGTTGGATATGCATCCGGAATGCCATCCGATTCCGATGGACCGTGTAATAGACAGACTGGATTCTTATTTTAATCATAAAAAGTATTCCGCAGCGGAACAGCATCTGAGATACTGGCTCACGGAAGCGGAGTCATGTCGTGATATGCGCGGAAAACTTGCCGTGTTGAATGAGCAGATAGGACTGTACCGTAAGCTTGGTAAGGAGGAAGAATGTCTTCAGGCAATTTCAGATGCACTTACTCTTGCGGAAACAATGAACATAGATAATACGGTCACCTACGCAACTACGCTTATAAATGCTGCAACAGGTTATAAGGCATTCGGAAAGGCTGATAAGGCACTCCCTCTTTATGACAAGGCACAGACTATATATGAATCCGATCTGAGACCGGATGACAGCAGGCTGGGTGGACTATATAATAATATGGCGCTGACAGTAATGGAACTGGGTGATTTCAGTCGTGCAGAGAATATGTTTTATCAGGCCCTTGAGGTGATGAAACGTATTCATAACAGCGAGGCAGAGCAGGCTATAACCTGGTGCAATCTTGCAGATCTTATCGAAAAACGTTCGGATGCCTGTAATGTTGAGACAGATAAAATGATAGCGGAATGCATGGAAAAGGCCATGGACCTTCTGGACAGTAAAAATCTGAAGAGGGATGGTTATTATGCCTTTGTGTGCGATAAATGTTCTTCTGCTTTCGGCTATCACGGATATTTTATGTATGATAAGGAACTCAAACGGAGAGCAGAGGAGATATATGAACGGACTTGAATTATCCAGAGCTTATTTTGAAGAATACGGACGACCTATGCTGGAGGAGAAGTTTTCGGAAATACTACATTTGCTTGCAGTAGGATTTACCGGGAGCGGATCTGAACATTATGGTTTTGATGACGATATTTCAAGAGATCACGATTTTGAACCAGGGTTTTGCATTTTTATTCCGGGAGAGGATGTTATTGACAGAAAGACAGCGTTTCAGCTTGAACGGGCATATGCAAAGCTTCCTAAAGAGTATCAGGGTGTAAAGCGCCAGATGATGTCTCCGGTGGGAGGTAACAGACATGGTGTCATGCTGACAACGGATTTTTTTCAAAATGCCGTGGGAAGTCCAGACGGGAAACTTAGTATTGAGCAGTGGATCAGTCTTCCGGATTATGCTTTGGCTGAAAGTACCAACGGGGAAATCTTTTTTGATAATTATGGTGAAATAACAGCAATACGGGAAAGACTTCTGCACATGCCGGAGGACATCCTGTTGAAACGGATCGCAGGAAATCTTTTAATAATGGCGCAGTCCGGACAGTATAATTATATACGTTGCTTAAAGCACGGAGAGCCTGAAGCCGCACAGTTTGCCTGCTTTGATTTTGTAAAGGCTGCCATGAAAGTGCTGTTTCTGCTTAACGGAAAATATATGCCATATTATAAATGGAGTTTTCGTGCACTTCGTCAGTTTGAAGGAATCGGGAATATACCTGAGCGACTCTCATTTATCCTAAGCGGTGACAACAATGACTCTCAGGTGTCTGAGATGAAATATGATTATATCGAAAATATTGCATCGGAAATCATAGCATTGCTGCAGAAACAGGAAATTACAAAAGCCATCTGCGGTGATCTGGAGAAGCATGCATATTCCGTAAATGATTTTATTCGGGATTCAGAGATTCGGAACATGAATATCCTGGCAGCGGTTTCCTGACTGTATTTGTTTTACATCAGGCAGGGTAATGCAATTCCGGTAAAAATTGCTTTATAATAAA
>JAUNOA010000031.1 GCA_030531245.1 Lachnospiraceae bacterium | reverse complement strand
CGACTCTTCATCCGGCGGTCCCGGAACAGAAACACTTCCTGCAGTAATAGAAACCATCCCTGCAGAAACGATTCCGGAAACAGACCCAACAAGGCCTACAGATTCATACGGAAATGAGATAGAAACTACTGCTGATAATAACGGCGGTGAAGACACTGCCGGAAATGAAGACAACATTTCTGAAGAAAACGGAAGGATTGAAGTCATAGCGGACATTGATCCTGACCCGGTAGACGGAAAAGACATAGTTCTTATACTCGAAGACGAGAACGGAAAACAGCATCACGTGTACCTATATGCTCAGAACGGCTTTGAAGCCTCTGTATTACTCCCTGCAGGCGTTTATAAAGTCATTAAAGCATTTGTAGTCGGCGACGAGGAAGGCCTCTTGTACCCTCTTGTAGTAAAGGAAGGATACATAACTATAGGAAGCACCGGAATCTCTTCCATCACAATCAGCATGGGTGAAACCGGTGCAGAGATATCCGGTGAGCTTCAGGAAATAGTCGAAGAAAAACCGAAAGTAAAGAAACAGAAAAATGCAGCCGCTATTGCTCTCATACTTGGCGGAGCCGCACTCGTAGGAGGAATCATTTTTATCATCTTCTTAAAGAGAAAGAAAGACGACGAGGAGGACGAAAATGACTAACAGTGAATTAAATTATTGCTACAGATCATGTAAGGACCTGCTCTTTCAGCTCGGTCTGATGCCATCTGATAAAACCTTAAAGGAAATGATGTCATGCATCGACATTCCCGTTCCGGATGTTCTGATGGTTCGCGAATCACCGACAGATGCAGCCTGGCTTCCGTCATTTCAGAATCTGATAAATGGACTGAAATATAAAGATAACACACATAGCGAAGAGACTCATTTCTATGAAGCTGCGAAGGAAGTAGACCGCATACATACAAAAACCGCACACGGATACCTGTCTTCCGGTCCGAATATGTTTGCCAGGGCTCTTAATACCTATGTGGCAGATAAGCTC
Organism: Lachnospiraceae bacterium; assembly: GCA_030531245.1. Classification (GTDB taxonomy): domain Bacteria; phylum Bacillota; class Clostridia; order Lachnospirales; family Lachnospiraceae; genus Darwinimomas. Next base: position 20,598 of record JAUNOA010000031.1, on the reverse strand, counting down.
GAACGCGAGAATAAGAAATACCGCTTCACAGAATTTGAAAACTGCAATCACATCTGGTACGACGGATACTACAAAACACATCCGGATGCAGATGAACGAGAAAAATTCAGCGGACTGTTTGATACTCTGCTTTCAGATCTCAAAGAAACCGGAATCATAAGTGAACTCACACTTCCGAAAAAAACAAATCTGAAGGGAGTACGAGCTATCGTTGAACAAAGGCGTGAAAGACACTCCGCTTCCGAATCAAGAGTAGCGCAGCATAATCCCATAAAGGAAGTCAGGAGAAGGCTTCAGCAGTAGCAGCAGCGCTGTGGGAATGTGGGAAACTTGAAAAGTTATCCATCATTTCCACAGCGGGACTTTTCTAAAAAACTCCTTTATGCTAAAGTATCTTTATGATTTTATACATAGATGAAACCGATTATGAAGATTTTTTTATAGTTGCCGGACTACTTGCTGAATCAAAAGAATCCGTTAACTTGGCATACAAGCATTTTAAGAAATCAATTTCCGAATTAAGACTTAAGGATAAATCAAAACGAAATGTTTATCAGGAATTCAAGTCATTCATTATCGATAAAAACTACAAAAACATTAAGAATCAAATGCTGATGGAAATCAGTAATTGTGCTGATACCGTTATATATTCTTGTTATATCAAGAAAACCAGCAAGTTATATCAGGATATAAAAGAAGATGCGTATCTTAAGCTTCTTTCTGCTATTGTGAATGCAATAGAAAAAGACATTGACATTGTTTTTGACACATTTAATAAGCCTGGCTTTGAATCCAAGATAGTATCTGAAATCGGAAAAATTCCACATGTTACTTCCATTGTTCCCGGGAATTCTATTTTACATCCCGGCCTGCAATTTGCAGATAACATATGCAGCACTATCAGACTTCACAAAAGCGGTAAGGATACTTACGATTTCTATGGACTTATAGAAAAATTAGTCCGTGAAGTTTGACATATCATATATATAGTGCTATATTATTAGTGAATTAAGGATGCCTTCCCGGTCGTCTGAGACGGGGTGTACGGTAAACGTAGAGCCATCCTTTTTTTATTGCTTTTTACAGTCTTTTCACATAATCTTTGGCATATATGTATTTTCGGATTTCGGGACTTAATTCTGTTTTAATACTCTCAGCACTATGATACTATACACGTACCCATATTATTACCTGCTCTTGGTAATAAAAATTTCAAGGCCGATTACATCTCATTATTTCAAATGATCTAATGAATGTCGTCGTTGCCTTGAAATTGGGTGTAATTATTGCCTGTTAGATTTCTAATGCCGGAATCACATGTTATTTAATCAAGATTGACACCTTCATGCATTTTGGATACTATGTTATTGGAAATACAAATCTATGGGCTGTCCGAAAGGTCCTGGTCCATCGGCAGGTGGGGAGGTTCCCCACCATTAATATTTTATGAAAGAACTCTGTGTATTTTCTGCTATGCAAATCATTCTTGTTGAATTTTTGCCCTAAAGCCTTTACAATATTGGTATCAACAGGAGAGCTCCTGCCGTATAAGTGGAGGGTTTAAAAACATTTACGGCGGCCATCACGGCCGCCGTATTATCAGGTCAACTATTATTTACTTACTATATCCTAAAACCCATCTTTTCAGTTAAATCTCTAAGACTCTTATCGTATTGCTGTTTTGAAATAGCTCCCCGTTTAAGAAACTTATCTAAGATATCCTTCTGATGCTCGTAAAGATGTCTTTTCTTCTGTTCCGGAGACATCTTTGTATATTCTTCATTTTCATTTGTTAATTCCATAGTCAGATGTCATCCTCATTCTATCCCAAAAAGCTTCTTAAATGGCCACAGTAATATATTAAAGCATAAGCAGCACAACCACAATATCCCCTTGAGTATCAAAATGATAAACTTAAATAAAAACTTATACAGTGCTATCAGGAGTAGCACAGATAAACAAATCAATAAAGCTACCATCTCTTAATCCTCCATGAAGGCATTGAATTCTTCAATTCGGTCAATCCATTCGAGTTCATCTACCTCTTCTTCAATCTTGATATATTCTTTGCCTCGATTCTTTTCCATCCAGGCTTTAAATGTGTGTCTCTTGCCACGCCGATCTTTAGCGTAGACATCTGCCCTTAATGAGAACCAGGCCATATTGACGCTGATTCTCTTAAAGCCATTAGATGTAAGAAGTCTTTTTATTTCTGATTCAAATTCTGATCTGGTTGTATTCCACATATCTTTTTCCTCAAAGAATTGTCATCTGCATAGCACATTTACGAATCGGATATGCAAAGATGCTTTCGAGCAATCTGCGAATCCTGTTGATGAGTCTGTTCTCTTCTCTCATACGTGCTTCGTATTCAGCCTTTACTTTAAGTGCATTCTCAACATGACCTTCAAACGAGTAATTACAGATGTACTTGATTGCTGAAGACATCTGATCGTATTCAGCTTGAATGTGAAATGAAAGGTTCTGAGTATCAATTATTCTTTCCGTATCGCTGACCATCGTATAGTTATTATGGAGAAGAACATATTTTCCGTTTTCAGTATTTTTCTTTATGATCCAGTAATCGTCTCTGCATTTAATTGTAACGCTGTTCTTACCGGATCTATACACTTTTGCGCCGCACTGTTCAAAGAGAACTTCCTTTGTATGAAATGGCACCTTTGCTTCTTCAAACATCTTTGCATACTTTGTATAGCCTTCGAACTTATAGTTATCTATGAAGTCAATTCCATAATCAACAAGTGAGTAATCAATGTTGCAGTTTACCGGCTTCTGGCTTGCACCATCCATAGCATACTTTAAATATACACGGTTGCTTCTGTAGGCTTCATTGTTGATGAATATCCTCTTATCATCTGGTGCGCAGTAGCATCTTATCATCTTCTCTGAAAATCCTCCGGCTGATGGGATGACTAGTATTCCTTCATCCGGGTAATGTTTTCTTATTGTATCTCTGTCATGATTGTTATAAAGTGTAAAATTTGTTTTTCCAAGTTCATTTGCATAAAGCATTCTTGTCTCGTCCATAGCTTCTCCTTTCAAAAAAATAGAATCAGAAAGGGATTTCTCCCGTTGTCTGATTCTATGATATATTAAGGCATGTCCCATAATATGGACGGTAACTTTATGGCCTCTGTGGGACTCGAACCCAACATTACGACCTTGAAAGGGTCGTGACCTAACCATTTAGTCGAAGAGGTCAGTTTGGCGGAGTTTTCCGCCTATACTGCGAATAAAAGAGTTGCTTCCTCAGTGCAGATGATTTCATCTATAGAAACTCCAAATATAGCTGCCAATGCCACCAGGTTATCTACAGTCGGCATGGATGTTCCATGCAACCACTTGTATATGGCCTGTGGAGTAGAAAAACCCATCATCATCTGCAGATCCTTTACAGATAAACCTGCATTTCTTATCAATCTGTTTATATTCTGACCGGTCTTAACCATATTGACGGTCGGTATTGTTATCATTTCATTTTCCTCCTTCCGGCATTTAGCCGGAAAGTCCGGCTAATCTGCCTTGAAATTATAAATTGGTTTCATGATGTCTATTACATCAACTGATTCTTTAATTACATCTATGATATCATCAAGCGATTTATAGGCCATTGGTGCCTCATCGAGTGTTTTTTCATTTACAGAAGTCGTATATATTCCTTCCATCTGTTTTCTGTACTCTTCTACTGACAGAGTGTCAAATGCATCTGTACGCGACATGATTCTTCCGGCGCCATGTGGTGCTGAATAATTCCAGTCAGGATTACCCTTACCTATAGCCAGCACACTTCCGTCTCTCATATTGATAGGAATCAGGACCTTCTCTCCCTTATGAGCTGCAATAGCACCCTTTCTGAGAATCATTTCTTTTGTATCAATATAATTATGGATAGTGTGAAACGCATCTGTCCCGGTCATACCTGTTCTTTCCAGTATGATTTCAGCCATCATCTCGCGGTTTCTTGTTGCAAATTTCTGGCATAACTCTACATCATGGAGATAGTCATCCAGATACTCGCCATATAAAAAGCATAGTTCTCGTGGAATCGTAGTTTCTTTATCGGTGTATTCACGAAGCATCTCTTTTAGCTTTGCCTGAATCTCTGTCCTTCTTCCCTGCTCCTTGTAAGTCCGGATTACTTCATCACGCTCATGGAAGAATTTTTCTTTCCCCTTATTCAGATCAACTGCCAGTTCCTGATAATGCTCCGCCACCTGAGTTCCTAAGTTACGGCTTCCGGAATGAATAACCAGGAAGTTAGTTCCGTCAGCAGCCCTGTCTATCTCTATAAAGTGGTTCCCGCCTCCGAGAGTTCCGATACTTCTTTCAAGTCTCTTTGAATTTTTAAGATATCTGTAGCATCTGAGTTCTGTGAGATCAAAGTGTTCTTTTCTTCCTTCCCATGTATCTGTACCCGAAGGAATATAATGAGCGGCTTCATCTACCTTTTCAAAATCAACCGGACCATGACCGATATTTACTGTGTACATTCCACAGCCAATATCAACTCCGACTACATTTGGCACTGCCTTACCATTAATCGTCATAGTGGTGCCTATGGTACATCCCTTCCCGGCATGAACATCAGGCATGATTCTGACCTTGCTGCCTTCGGTAAATTCGTAATCGCACATAGTCTTAATCTGATCTATTGCTACCTGCTCAACTCCCTTGGCATAACAAATCGCAGTATTTACTTTTCCTTTTATTTCAATCATTTTTACTCCTTCCTGCACTGGAAATGCACTTGATGAGACTTGAACTCATAATCCTCTCGGAACACGGTCCTTAGCCGTGCGCGTATTCCATTCCGCCACAAGTGCCTATGCCCCACATAGGATTTGAACCTATGACCTACCGGTTAAAAGCCGGTTGCTCTCCCTCTGAGCTAGTAGGGCTTACGTTTGCGGCAGGATTCGAACCTGCGGTGCGCTTGACGCACACCGGTTTAGCAAACCGGCTCGTTAAGCCTCTCCGACACGCAAACATTACATTAAAAAACCGCTTACCTCACATCTGAGATAAGCGGCACCATCTTTAGCCTAAACCGACCTATTGTTTTCCGGTTTGTCTGATCTCATGTGAGCGCATTACGAAATAACCTCCATCAAGTGTGAAGAGGCTATCAATTCGTTCTTCTGATTTCAAACAATTAATGATAAACATTTCTATTTCCTTTCGTGGTTTCCATGCGTAGTATAGCATCGTTAAAATTGTTTGTCATTAAACCGCTGGTATAAAATAAGTTACGTTTTTCTTTCAGCATTCAACTATATGATTAGATATGCTGTAAAACCTTCACAAATTCATCCGGCAGTTTCGTTTTAATCCAATCAACATATTCTTTTGGCATTCCATAATATGCTTCCGCCATAGATGCTGCTATTGCAGTAAGTGTGTCACAATCTCCACCTAATGAAACAGCTGTCCTTACCACATCATCAAAAGAATCTCCTTCCAGAAAAGCCGTTATAGCCTCTGGAACTGTCTCTTGGCAAGTCTCCGTATGATAGTAGCCCGGTCTTATCTCATCACAAGTACGTCTCAGATTATAGTCAAATTCATCTTCTATGTATTTTTTGATAAATCCCTTATCTTTTCCGGTTCTTGAAAGAAAGATTACGCTTGCTGTTGCCTCTGCTCCCTTTATTCCCTCAGGATGATTATGACTCACTGCTGCCGTTGCCCTTGCAGCTTCTCTTGTTCTTTCAATGCTATCAAATAACCATCCAGCTGCAGATACACGCATGGCTGATCCATTTCCATAACTGTTATATGGTCCAAGGTTATCCAGCATAAGCCACCATATGAATTTTGCACCATAACCTGCTTCAATATATTTTCTGCCCCATCTTCGCATTGATTCTTCAGATTTAACCGCAATTTCTTCAAATGTTGCATCTCTTCCTGCATTAATCAGTGCTTCTGCTATAGCTACTGTCATTACCGTATCATCTGTAAATTCGCATTCCGGATTGAACATTTCAAAATCCTTGCTTTTGTTTCCTCTGTCAAATTCATATGGCTTCCTACAACATCTCCAAATGCTGCCCCAAACATATCTCATCCTCCTAATTAAGTCCGTGCCATTTCGTACTCATAAACATGTGTGCAATCCGTTATTTTCGTGCTTTGCGTTTTTTGTTACGTTTTTCGTAATCTTCCTTGACTTCTGCTTTCCAGTCTTCAGATATACATCCGCATTCTCTAATGGAGCTCATGGCAACACACATAGCATTATAATTCTTGATAGTGCCCTCGCCGTCATGTACGTAGTTGACTGCATGGTGACTATCAATTCCGTACTGTGCGGCTGTTTCTACCGCATCGATATTGGCTCCCACAAAGATGAACTCCCAGCCATACTTTTCTTTCTGGCGCTCAATTGCTTTCTTCACGTCTGCGCTTGAGTACTTATGACTTGCATTCTCCATGCCATCGGTAGTAATAGCAAATATTGTATACTCCGGAACATCTTCCGGTCTTGCGTACTTGTGAATGTTGCCGATATGATGGATGGCATCTCCTATCGCATCGATTAAGGCTGTGCATCCGCCGACCTGATAATCATTGTCTGTGAGTTTTTCAATCTTCTGAATATCAATTCTGTCATGCAACACCTTGCTGTAATCATTGAACAGTACTGTTGATACATAGGCCTCGCCATCTTCCTTCTTCTGCTTTTCTATCATGGCATTGAAGCCACCTATCGTATCAGACTCAAGTCCCGACATCGATCCGCTCCTGTCCAGTATGAATACCATTTCTGTTAAACCCTTCTTCATGACTTCTTCCTCCTTGGATTTGATGAAGTAAGGATAACAATAATCCAGACAGAAAAGGTAAACCGGCAGGACACTTATAATCCGAGCAATTCCTGATCAAAATCATACAGAACCTCGTTGATCTCAAATATATCGTAATTGCCGCTTTCAATAAAGTATCTGATGATTACATCAAACTTACTGGAACGAGACAGCGCGTATCCCGCCTTTTCAAGAAGTTCCTCTGTTTCTTTCATATCGTGTCTCAGCGCTATCGCAAATGCACACACCGTCTTTTTCTCGGGTGAATAGTTCTTATTGTGTCTGATCTTATAAAAATGCTCTTTGGTAATATTTGCCCTGTTATACACCTGCGATGCTTTCCAGTCGCTTTCATCTATCTTTCGAAGCAGCATCTCCTGAAAGCTTTCATCCAGGTTGTTTAGATCATCAACCAGCGACATGTTTTTAGCAGAGCCGCATGTCCATGAAGCAAACACCGGCATTTGGCTTTCGTTGCATATCAGTTCTTCTGCTTCATCAGAAACAGCATCCGGTTCCGGCTCATAATTCTCATTAACATAGGACTTAATATCATCGATAAGATTCTGGCTCAGATGATACGAAATCTCATCATAGAGAACCAGGATTACCTTCATATCATGTTCCATGAGGAAATTTGATATTGATTCGTTTGCAATCTTAAGCGCTTCACCTTTTGGAAAGCCGAATGATCCTGAAGCTATCAGCGGAAATGCTATTGATTTGCACTCTAATCGCACTGCTTCTGCCAGTGCTTTGTCAAAGCAGGATCTAAGCAGAATACTTTCACCGCTCAGTCCTTCCGAGTATATCGGTCCGGCGGTATGAATAATATACTTGCACGGAAGATTACCAGCAGAAGTAGTATATACTTCTCCGGTTCCAAGTCTTGGCCAACCTTCTAATTCTGCTCTCACACTTTCACCAGCGGCACGATGAACTGCCTTATCAGTTCCTCCACTTCCGGAAAACCAGGTGTCAGTCGGATTTACAATAGCATCCGCTTTAATCTTTGTTATATCTGATTTAACAATAGTAAACGACATATCCTTCCCTCTCTAAATATGCAGCATTCTAAACTTATTGTTTGTTATTATCTATTACCTTGCTCAGATAATCCCTAAAGGCTTTTATCTCTTCCATTGTAAGCGTCGTTGAAAAATAGTTGTCTGTTAATCCGCCATCCCATAATTGAATTTTCCATTCCACAACAGGTGGAGACATCTCAAACCCTGTTGTAGCACATACACATTCTCCTGTTTCAAACTTATTACGAGGTGGAATAAACACAAATTCAAAGTCCGGCTCTATAAAGCCTTGTGTTATTTTTTCTGTGATTTTACCATCTATAAAATCATCAAGCATTTCTTTTAAATCTTCGACTTCACATGATAATAGTATTTCATCGTCTTGCTTAGAATAATTAATACAGTCTGGAAATACAAAAGAATAGCTGACTTGGCACCAGTTATCAAACTTATTATTACTATTCGAATTATGATATCCTTTGATTTCCAAATCTATTCTCATTCCCTGTAGATCAAGTCTTAAGCGCATCATGCCACCTCCTACATCCTCATAGTAACTTTCCTAATGGTTTTATATGCCATACCGGTTGGATCATCAAGGATTTCCCAATCAGCAGCCTCTGTCGAATACAAGTATGAAGTAAACTCCTCGTCATCAATAACTCCTTCATACACCGGATTATCTAGGCAACATGGCCAATAATATGTTCTCCCATGTGTTAATCCAAACAAATTATTATCAGATTCTCCGACATAACGCAGAACCGACCAATTCTCCTTAACATTCATATTATGCATTTCTTCTTTGAAGCGTTTATACGAATCAGATACAACTGCATCTTGAAAATACTTTTCTGCATATTGATCCATTTGAGCATAATACTCTTCGTAGCTTTTATATCCATATGGCATCATGGTATAACCCTCAGGAAGATACCTTCCTAGCTCGTCTATTAGCGAACATGGGTAAGAGAATACTTCGCCACCATTCTCTCTACAGTACGGTAGCAAGTCAAATTTCAAATGTTTTTCCGGAATATATGCCATATTATGTCCTTTTTTCTATTTGAGTTTTTTACTTTAGAATATCAAATACCTCATTCATTCTGTTGATGGTTTCCGCTTAATAAAACTAATCCCAATCTATCCCATCCTCTGGACATGGAATATTACTTCCACATTCAGGACATTTAAACGTCTTTTTTCGATAATCATTAATCTTTCGCATTCTTGCATTACATTTAGGGCACTTATGAACGTAGCTTTTTACAAACTCATAATCGTGATTTTTGTCACACCAATGAGCCCAATGGTATTTGGGAGGATTCTCATCCTTATTTAGATATAAAGCCAAATCTAGATTTGTTTGTAAATGATTGCATTTAGGGCACTGGTATAATCTCTCTTCACATAGAATTGCTGCGCCTGGATGTTCTTTGAAGAATTGTTGCCATTCCGCTCCATATTTTCCACTTCGCACTGCTTTTACAGTTTTTTCATATACTAGACCAAAAAGCCCTCCAACACCCATGAAAAACATTTCTTCATAATTGCAAGTATTACATTTTATTCTTATTCCATATCCCATATCACACCGCCTTATCTAAAACCATCTCCCATGGAGTTTCTGCCTTATCATCCAGATAGATATCGGCTGTTATCTTCCTGGAATTACTACCCCATAGATCAATCATTTCCGGAAGGTTATCGTTAATAGCATCAAATAATAATCCTTGCTCTCGGCACCATTCTACTGCTTCTTCAAGCTTTTCTCCCGCTCTGCAGGTCCACAGAATCAGCTTATCCCCTGTCTCCTGCCTCTTTCGAAGTATTCTTATAAGCTTATGATTCGCCGATCCTATAGCTGGATAGCAATCTACGCACAGAGTTCCATCAAAATCTACTGCTATTATCATATCACACCTCCGGAATACACTTTCCCCTATGCAACATAGTCTAAACTGGGGATTGTCCGTTAAATGTCGCATCGACTTATTTTTCGATTTTTTCGATTACATTTTTCATTTGACCTTACATTTTTCGATAATTTTTCGATAAAATAGCTCTACCTCTACTCAGACCTTCCGTATTATTGTCTTGTTATACATCCACCTTGTTGACAGCAAAAATCGCTAATGATATAATAACCAACAATATAACTTTTTATTCTATTTGTTGGTTAATTATTATGAGTGTACTGGAAGAAGTTTTACTGGAAGAATATGATAGATCAATGCGTGTTATAAACGCAATTAAAGCAGAGCAGAAAACTCTGCCTAAAGGTTCTGTGCAGGAAAAGCTAATTGGCGGAAGAAAATATCTGTATCTTCAGTATCGTGATGGAAATAAGATTCGCAGTGACTATATCAGAAAAGCAGATGCCGATATTATCAGAAAGGGTATCAAGAAGCGCAAGGAAAATGATATTTCTCTTAAAGAACTTGAGAAATCTATCGCACAGATTGAAAAAGCATTAGGAAAGGATGTAATAAATGAGCATACAGCAGAAGCAGTTCACTAAATTTATAAAGCTTTTATCAGACAATGACTGTCTGCAACATGTAATTCTTGTCGGATCCTGGGCAGAATTCATATATGAGCAGTCCGGAATGCTTAAAGACTTTGCTCCAAACATAAAAACTATGGATATCGATTTCCTGCTAATCAATATGCGAAAGCCAAATCCTCCGACCAATGTTACTGCGCTTGCGAAGGAAGCCGGTTACCTGGTTGAAAATGATGTATTGGATGGTACGACCAAGATTCTCGATAAAGAGGGACTGGAAATAGAATTTCTCATAAATAAAGTTGGGGCAGGACTTGAGAGTTCACTCAGGACAAATCTCGGAGTTGTAGCTCAGTCTTTACGCCACATGGATATCCTGCTACGTAACAGTACAAGCGTAAATTACCTTGGGATGTCACTCATCGTTCCATTTCCTGAGGCTTATGTTATTCATAAAATGGTTATCAACAATCAGAGAAAAAACAAACAGGAAAAAGACAGGAATGCAATTATTAACCTGTTCCCATATCTTGATACAAAAAGATTTCAAAGCATCAAAGATGGTTTGACCAAAAAAGAGCAAAAAGCTGTGGATGTTTTTATTGAAAGTAACTTCTCCGGCTGATTCTTCCACGGGTGCTTTCCCATGCACTCTAATGCACTTCGTTTGCATCCATAGTCTTCCGGGACTTAATGTCCCTTGTAAAAAAAGACTTAATGCTACTGTTCCAGCGGCTTATATGCCGCACAAATTTTCTGAAACTGTCAATATACGTACAGTATTTTAAACTCACTAAATTACTTTGGTAGCTACCTAAAATTTATGAAAATTCAGATTCATATCGCATATATTGTTCTGTAAAAGTCTCGTATCGTAGGTTAATGTATTAAGTCCCTCTTCTCTGCCAGCTCTGACGCTGCGTCATAACTCATATTCCTGCTAAACGGCATACGAATGCGTATGTGAGTTCATCTTCCAAGTAGGTTAAGTTTCATACTCTTTTTATACAAAAAATGGACGGTATTAATCGCCCATTTAAACCTTAAACGCTTTCAATATTAAGCCAATCGGGAAAAACAAGATTGTTCTGATTCCCTTAAGTATTTTCCATGCCAGGTGTAGCAGAAAACTTCCAATAGTATAAATCCATCTGATTCCGGCAAGAATAATAACAAATGATAAAGCTACAAAGATAACTACTACAGCAGTATCCATTCAAAAATCTCCTTCTGATAATATGATACCACCGTGTAGGTCTTAAAGCCATTAAAGTTATCTTACATTTAGTCTACGCTTTCGGAATTATACCCCATCTCTGGGATAGTTTTATATGACATGTTATCGATTCTTATATATGCATCATCCTCAAGACGCTGTATAAGCTGTTCAATTAATTCTTCCGGGCCTTCAACTTCCATCTCTACAGATCCGTCATCACAGTTCCTAACCCAGCCTCCAAGGTCTAAGTGGTTTGCTATATAGTAAGCTCGATATCTGAATCCTACACCCTGGACCCGACCATAAAAGTAATATTGTTGTCTCATTTAACTGTGCATCCTCATAATTTGAAATCTATCTGCATTATAATCCACTATGGTATTATCGACAATAAATCAGCCTGCAGAATTATATAAATCACTCTATGTTTAAAGCATAAAAAAACAGAACTCCGAGAACTGTCAAGGGGAGTGACCGTTTCCGGCTCTCTTGCCAAGACCACAAGGAATCCTGCATAAGTAAATATATTAAAGAACAAAATTGGCGTCAATAACACGAAGGACATTAAGTCCCTCTTCTCTGCCAGTTCTGACGCTGCGGCATAAAATCAAGGAATAAGATCCTGATATTGCTCATATAGCTTGTTGTCACATTCTGTATTTTAAGCAAAAAAATAGAGATGAATCTACGTTTACCCGCACACCCAGTTACAAGGAACCAGGAAGACATCTCTATGACATGATAATACCATAGCATACCGCCTATGTCAAACTTCTTTAACGATTTTTGCGATAATATCAAAGAATCCCCATTCATCATTGTTCAACTTGTTCAGTCTGATTGCTCCGCATATATTATCGACGAACTGAAGTCCAGGTTCAAGAATTGAATCCCCTGATGTAATCTTTTCAATATTTTCCAATGGTAGTATAGACAGGATAATTTTCTTCTCAAAATCCTTCTTGTTAAACGCATCAAATACAACATCTATCGGATCCGCTATATTAGAAACTATCTTTGACAGCAAGGAAATGTAGACATCTTCCTTGGCTTCTTGATATAGTTTTTCATCTTTCTTTATATATGACGAATAAATAATACAATCCGATATTTCCGCTATCTCCTCCATCATCTTAATCTTAATTTTCTGATGATGCTTTTCAATTTTTACAGACTTAAACTCATGAAACAGAGATTGCTTCTCTTGCGGAGAAATCTTGTAATCTTTGATTATATTTTTGAATTGTTTATAGCCCAAAAGAACTGCTTCTTTGGATTCAACAAGCATTCCCGTAACTATAAAATAATCGTCTGTCTCAGTTTCATCTACATATAAAATCATAGACCATTCTCCTCACCTGTATAATGATACCACGTATGTTGCCGCTATGTCATTATCTTAATTTATAAAGGATCAATCAAATAATAATCATTTCTAATAACTAATCCGGAACCTTAAGCCCCTGCTCTCTACCAGTTCTGACGCTGCGGCATATCGTTGCTACCACAAGTTGATTTCAAATTATACGTCATCAAAGTCTCTCGAGTACTCTTTCCAGTAAAAACATCTGCAATACTTCCTGAGGCTGCAGGTTTCTCTTCTGAGCGAAACTTCGTACCTGACCTTTAAGCTGTTACGGAGTTCTATTTATCATCCTAATACCTCCATATATGATCTGACTTTTGTCTCTATGTTAAATTGTCTGGCATATTTAATTAGCTTTCTTGCATCATAGTCACCTGCGAAATATTCTTTAATCGCCTGTGTATAAATCTGGACATCTACATCTCGCTTATCCCTTATCAAGTCACAAATGCAACGTTCTTTATCATAAGCCTTTACCTGATACCCCTGTGGAGTCAGGACAGTCGTTATTCCTAAGTCCCATAACTCCTTTTTGCAATAATGGAATTTTACCTGCTCATATGATTTCTTTATTCTTGATACATTATCGCCCTGCGGTACAGTTATATCCAATACATGTGGTACCCTGTCCGACATTCCATGTAAAAACAATGCAGTACCATGAGAATAAATCAATTTATCGGAACGACTCTGGATGATTCTGAATTCATCCGGTTGTTCACTTGCCAGCATATAGTTTCCATGTGATTCCTTTACTATTATTCCACTATTAACACAGACATTAAGAAAAGATCTGTCTATCCCGGCATCCATTAAAACCGCAGGAGACACTATACCTCCATTTAATTCAATAATCTTATCCAGGTGTTCAATAGCTGTATACATATCCATCACCATCCCTCTCAAATCGTTCTTTAATTTTATCATTCTAAAGAACGTTTGTAAATATTGTTCTTTAATTATTGAATACTAAAGAACGATATTTTGAGCTTTCTCTGGTGATTTTTCGACAAAAAAAGCACCCTCAATGGATGCTGTTCGTCTGTATGATAGTGTATGATAATGTTTGCCAAGATGCCTGATTTTTGAAAAATCAATTGGCATAAAAATTGGCATATGCCGCGATCTCGAGTGGCTTAAACCCTTGATTTTACAAGGTTTTTTCAGGTTGGTCTGCCTAAACCGCCACTGCGGCAACTTCTATAAAAAGCTTAATAATTGTACTGCAAAAACAAAGATGTTGCAAGGGTTTTTCTAATTCCATGACCTCCACACTTCCGGCTGATAACCTACCGTTGCCTGCTTGCCGTTCCGGACTATCGGTGTCTTTAGTACCTGCTGGTTCTCAAGCACCTTATCAATCTTATCTTCTTCTGAAATATACTTAATAAGAGCAACTGTATCCTGATCTTTGGCGTTCGGATTGATGACTGCATCCAGCCCTCCGACGGCGGTAAGAACATTGTTCAGTTCTCCCTTACTCATACCCTTTTCCTTAAGATCGATAAGTTGATACTTTATATTTCGCTCTTTGAAGTATCTCTCTGCTTTCTTTGTATCAAAGCATTTCTTAGTTCCGAATATCTGTATGTTCACAATCAGTCTCCGTAATTAAATGTTGTTTCTCCCTGCTCCGGGATAGTTCTATATGACATGTTATCGATTCTGATATAAGCATCATCCTCAAGACACTGTATTAAGCTGTTCGATGAGTTCTTCCGGACCTTCCACTTCCATCTCTACAGATCCGTCATCACAGTTCCTGACCCATCCTCCAAGACCTAATTGATTTGCAATATAGTACGCACGATATCTGAATCCTACACCCTGAACCCGACCAAAGAAGAAATAATGCTGTCTCATTTAACTGTACATCCTCATAATTCATAAGTCTATCCGCATTATAATCCACCACAGTATAATCGGCAAGAAATCAGTTTATGGAGTGTCCATCCTGTGGCTTTTCAGGAGTGTCCATTTTTTGGCTCTTCCGTATTCTTATTTTTGCTTCAGCGTTTTTAGATACGTCTTTTGCTCCGGTGTGATACGATAGCTCTCACATGCCTTCTGTATGGTCTTATTGTGAACCCAGGTGTCCAGGCGCCGCTCTTCAATATATTGCACAGCTGCATCCCACTGTTTTGCCAGTGCCGTAGCAAAAAACCAGGCTGCCATCATCTTTACATAGTATTCCTCACTATGGACTGAAGCCGGGATCTCCAAATACTCTGTTCTGAAATCATCATCAAGAAAATGTGTCATCAGCATCTCCAGTCCAAACCGGCATGTATATGTTTTTTCTGATGCTGACCACTCTTTGATTTTATCTAAAAGAGTTGCTTTATTCTTTCTGAAAACCTTCGGAGACATAATGTCGCAAACCGCCCAGTTGTCCACATAAGGCAGAAATCTATCGACTGCCGCAATGCATTCGCCGTAGTCCTTCATTTCTGAAAGAAGCAGTCCGTGGAGCATGTTTTCGTCATAGTATTTATGTGGAAGGTTATTCAAAAATTCGACCGTTTCGGGATTTTTTTCCTTTATTAATCTCTTGGCAAGTTTTCTGACTTCCGGTACCCTGACTCCGATAAACAACTCTCTTGGAATTCCCGGAGTCAATTTGGCCTGAAAATCAGCATATAATACATCCTGCAATATAAAAAGTTCTTCTCTGATATTCATTTTTATGCCCTCAGATTCTTCTTTCTTGTATTCATCCCGACAAACCGGGATCCATCTAACAGGCAGTGCCTCATGCAATATACTCGGCAAGCGTCTTCACTTCGCAGCCCTTGCTTTCATAGTACGCCAGCATTTCGTCTATTTTCTTCAAATCATAACTTGTAATGCAGTCAGAAATAACATGAACGGAATAGCCTGCTTTAGTCATATTAAAACAGGTGGATTTTACGCAGGCGGCAGCATCGGCACCGCATACATAAAATTCGTTAATCTGATTTTCGGAAATAAACGCGGCAAATTCATCACTTGTCAATGCGTTGCTTTTTGTTTTAACAAAAATATTGTCAGATACAACATTCAGTTCCGGCACAAGTTCCGCACCTTTGGAGTCCGGCTTGAATGTGCGGGTCCCTGCAGTAATGTTGTTGTGTTTAATGTACACGATGTACATTCCGTTTTTCTTTGCCCAATCAATAGCTTTATTGATTCCCTCAACAATATCTTTGTGATGTTTTGTGATATCGTTTTGAATATCAATTACAACAAGCGCTTTTCTCATTTTCCTCCTCCACAAATTCCTGTTTATTACGCGATACTCCATTCATCTACTAAATGTGCCTGATTGAATATTTCGCAACAATTGTGTTTTCAGCTTCATCGCCGCTGTCCGCAAACAGTTCCCTGTCAAAATTGTAGCCTTCATGTGTTAAACAAAGCTCAAGGAAACGTAGATAAATACCCATATCAATACAGTTGAAATATCTTGCCGCAACGATAGACATAATGCCAATCCTTGCAGGTTTCAGATATCTTCTGACTGTGAGTACTCCATCTTCATTTTGAATTCTCCAAGGCTGTGAATTACATGCACTTGGTGCAAAACGGGAAATATCGCTGACCCCCTTGATCTGAGGCCCTGTCCAAATTTCTTCTACAGACTTGCGCTTACTCTTAAACATATCCTTACGGAATTTCTTTTCGTCATCCACTTTGGCTATGAGTATCATAATTACATAAGTCAGTCCTTCATACTCATTCTCTTCGGGCTTGCCGATCCCAAACCAAAGAGTTCCGATATTCTTTGAAACCAGATAATGATCAAGCTGCTGACCCAGATATCCTGCGTTCATCTTATAATTCTCTTTCTTTTCGCTGTATATCTCGATTGCGTATTCAGCACCTCTGCCCAGAGTTTTTTCAGAAGGCATAATTCGAATTGCAGTCTTTATATCCGCATACAGAGGGACAAACTTCTCGTATGCATTCTTGATATCGCAAATATCAGCTTCGGTCAATTTCTCCTGACCTACATTTCGAAACAAATGAAATGATTTTCGCTTAAAAATCATATCGTACATAATAATCCCTCCGAAATCGTTACTTCTGCGCAGTCATCTTTGTCGTCCCCATAATCTGCGCAAATACATTCTATACAGCTTTTCTTCTCCGTTGCCTTGCATTGGTCAAAGATATTCCCTGCCATACCAGGAAAGCACGTCAATCAGTTTATCGTCTGAAACCATATCTCTTCCGTTTAATAGAAGGTTGAGCATGTCGTCCTCCTCAGGCATTCTGTCCTGCTTTTTAAGGAAAACTATTTCATTTTCAAAGATGACTTTCCTTCCACCGTTTCAGCGTCGGGAACAGTTTTCGCAATATGCCTTCATTTCTTCATTTGTCATACCGGCCTGTGCACCGAACTGACTGCACATTTCGATGTATTCTTCCATCGTCACCTTATCGGTAAATTCGCCGTTCACATAGCAATATTTGCAATAATCGGAATTCAAACTGCCGTCGGCGTTTGTAGCGAATACATCCTCCGATTCCATCGGCATACCGCAACTCTGACAGATTTTCAATGTCAGTTCATTTTTGTGTTCATATGTTACATTCATATTCTCTTATCCTTCCGATTTTTATGATTTGTAAAAATACTTTCTCATACTTATTCGTTTAATAGATACTAAGTTTTGGAATACTTAATTCCCTGGCTTCCACCCTGTTTGACAGATACATGAATCCTCCGCTGCTGTATGGTCTGACTTTTACATAGCAGCGAAATCCGCAATCCGAATCATAGTCTACGCATACTCCGTCAACGACCAGATCAAGAGTGCCATCAGCATTTTCATGGACGTCAACTACTTCTCCGAAAGGAATGTTCGGCGTGCCCGGATAAACCGGACGATACGCATAAGTTTTCGAGTCTTTGTGACATTCATAAGCCGACCGAAGCTGTTCAATTGAAACCGGAAGATACTTCATCATGATTCTTTCAAACAGTTCTCCGGATATCTTACCTTCCACGGGTTTGAATACCTCACCTGTTTCCTTCCGATACAGATCGTCAAATAAACCGTCCGACAGGACTTCATTCACATTGTCCTCATTCCAGTTTTTGATAAACAGCTCATATGTTATGAAATTCATTCCCTTAACAAATCTGTCTGTATACTCTTCACATTTAGCATCTGCCGGATATATCCTCCAAAAATTCCTGCTGCTCGCATGTTCTGTCAGATACCGAAGTCCATATATAAAGTATCCTTTTTCGGTCAGCACGAGAGAGTCAATTACATTTGCGGTATGCACGGTAATCAGCATCTTTCCGGAATTGTTTTTCTCAACATTTGCAAAGTATGTATTCAGCTTTCCGCCTTTACAGAGAAATGCCGTCATACTGTAGGTTCCGTCTTCTCTTAAAGTATAAACTTCGGCCTCTGCGTCCCTGCCTTCTTCGTAATCATGTACAAACTGTTCCAGCAGATTCCCGTTATTCATTTTCCCATTTTGAACCGTACATAAATTTCCATCGGAAAACTTGTCATTAGCAGCGACAGCCTTTTCATTGAGCATGGCGATGTCTTCTGCGCTTATGACAAAGTCCTCCGCATAGGATGTCTTTGTCGGAATACGATCCGCATGCCATATCAGCTTCGTCTCATCTTTATGGATTACCTTGTTCGAGCAGATGACATATGAGCCTTCCGATGCTTCTCTTACGATCACTTCACTTGTCAGTACATGGTCTGTATTCATTTCCGGATAAATTGCATTTACTGTTAAACGAATTCTTCCCTGATCCAAGTGCTCGCAAGAGGTCACTTCCATGGAGGGATACTCCGGTACTTCAGCCTCCTCTATGCCTCTTCTTCGAAACCCGTAGGTACAGGTACAGGGATTATATGTATGCCACGATTTGATCTGTTCGCTCCCTATGTCAACGATCGACTGAATCGCTTCTTCATAAACCGATTCCGGAATGTAATAGATTTGATTTCCGTATTCATCGGCTTCATACAGATAAGTTTCCAGTCCGACATTTTCCGCTGTACAGGCATACTCAAAAATGTCATCCAAATCAAGCTTTGAAAATTCATTCGCATCCCAGTCCGTCAGGAAAATATTATTTCTTTCATAGCCGATTCTCAATGCATAGATTTCCGAAAGTCTTCTGCATTCCGGATCCAGTGGTGCAATCCTGATGGCATCATGTTCCATGCCGTCGCTCATGGTCAATGCATACATAACATCCGAGTAATATGATCCTTCAAACAGAAGATAACTGTCATCCACATTCCAGTTCTCCGCAGCAAAAGAAACATTGTTTATTACTTTCGTGTCCCCGTCTGAAAACTCATACCAGATTTTATGAACATCCACATTTCCGCTTTCCGTTTCAAATCCGTACCGGATGATCCTGGTCGGAGAATCCACGGCTATCAGTGTCTGCTTTCCGGATTCTTTCCGACTTACTTTTTCGCAGAACTCCGTCAGATATTTCGCTCCTGCCATATCCACCTTGTTATGCGCATCAACCGAGGGAAAATGTTGACTCCCGTAGAGCATAACCAGTTCTTCAATGATGTCTTTATCCCTGTAAGGATCATTGATGTTATTCTCATCTGCGTAGGAATGGTAAATGCTGACGATTTCTTCTTCATCATCAAAACCTGTAAGTACATTGCCTGCGGCATCACTCTCCAATGTCCGGGAAATGCCTTCAACAGCTTCATCCTTCCCATTTTTCGTTTTGACAATAAGGCCGGCAAGCAGACCAACGATGATAATTAACGAAACAACTGTAATCAATACTGTTTTCTTCATTCTTGGTGTATCCGTAGGATAGTTTCCTTTCCGTACAAAAGTAACCACAGTAATCCTCTTTTAATCTTTATGCTGATTTCCATATACTGAAATGAAATGTTCTATATATGCTTTTATCCTTCTCATAATAGTTCTGTTTTTCTCAGGTTCGCGGTCACATAATTGAATGAGTGATGATATGGGAGCCGTATAGGCAAATGCAAGCATGGCCGGATGATCTTTCTTCAGTGAGCCGTTCTTCATCATACCCTCAAAGATGGTGGTAAACATTGATTCAAGACCTGCACTGAAATGTTCTGTGGCAAGTTCACGAACACGATCATCTCTGAACTGCTCAATCAGTAAGATCTTCCTGGTCATGATGATTTTCTCATCATGCATAGTGAAGTCCAGCATTTTAAGTGTAAGTTTTTTTAGCTCATCCGTACTTTCGGGAATCGGAGGCATATTTTTTATAGAGCCAAAGTGCTCCTCATAGTATATGCACATTTCATCAAGCACAGCATTCCAGAGTTCTTCTTTGCTTTCGTAATGTTTATAAAATGCAGCTTTTGTAAATCCAAGTTCTGCAAGGAGTTCTCTCAGATTAGTCCCCTCGTATCCCCTCTCCGAAAACATTTTCAATGCTGTCACTAATATTCTATCTTTTGTGTCTGATGTCATCATTTCCTCCCTAAATAAAAGTAACCGATAGGCAACCATATCATTATAGTTACCTTTCGGTTACTTGTCAATGAAACTTTAATTCTTAAAAGTGGTGTACTTTTTTTATCTCGAATCCTCTGAACCCTAATTGATTTGCAATATCGTCAATTTCCAGTAAATTTTATTACTAAAAGTCTTTGAGCCCTATTCCGGTT